>JBEGLX010000019.1:0-46832 GCA_041183345.1 Planctomycetota bacterium | reverse complement strand
CGCCGTCGAGGAAGACCGGCGCGACCGTCGTCACATCGGGCAGGTGCGAGCCGCCGAAGGCGGGGTGGTTGGTGACCGCGATGTCGCCGTCCGCGAGCCGCAGGGCGTCCTTGACCGCGCGGGTGCAGATGCCAAGCGCACCGAGATGAACGGGCAGGTGCGGGGCGTTCTGGACGAGCGTGCCGCTGGCGTCGAGCACGGCGCAGGAGAAGTCGAGCCGGTCGCGGATGTTCGGGCTGAGCGCCGTGCGCTCGAGCACGTTGCCCATCGAGACAGCGATCGCCTCGAGCCGCGCCGCGAAGAGCTCCTGCTCTGCGACGCTCGACCGCCGCACCACGGGCGTCGGGCGTTCGGCGACGAGGTCGCCGGACGGGTGGATCGCCGCACGCCAGCTTCGATCGATGATGGCGCTTTCGCCGGCATCGATGATGAGCGCTGGTCCCGCGACGACATCGCCCGCACGGAGCGCGCCGCGGTGGAGAACGGCCGCATCGCTCCATTCGCCCTCGCTGAGCATGCGGATCCTTCGCGTGGTTCCGGGCGTTGGCTGCGCAGCGGGACCGACGTGCTCGCGCGTGACCGCGGCGAGCGAAGCGCGCGCCTCGACAGAGACGGTTTCGATCGCGCGTGGAGGCGCGTCGTAGCCGAACAATTCGCGGAAGCGGAGCTGGAACCGGGCGCGAAGTTCGTCTGCGCTCCCGTCGTCGACCTCGATGGCGGATTCCTGCCCGACGAGCCTCAGGGCCACGCGCGTCGAAACGTCGGCTGCGTTGGGAAAGCCGTCGGCAGCGAGCTGCGCGCGGGCCTCCTCGATCGCGCGAGCACGCGCCCCACCAAGTTCGGTTTCCCCGCCATGCAGTGGCTTCAGCACCGGGATCCTGCAGAAACGCGCAGGTGACGCGTCGAAGACTCCCGCGGCCGACATGAATCCGGCGAAGCGCGGGAAGATGACGCGGTCGAGTCCGAGGCGATCGGCGATCGCGCAGGCGTGCTGTCCGCCTGCTCCGCCGAAGGCGACCAACGCATGTCCGCGCGGGTCGACGCCGTCGCGTACGCAAAGCGATTCGATCGCGAGCGCCATGCGCGCGTTCGCGATGTCGAGGAACGCGCCCAGGTCGGACTCAATCACCGCGCTGCGGGCAAGCTCGACTTCGTTCCAGCGCGCCTTCGCGGCGCCAAGGTCGAGCGCCATCGCGTCGTCCTCGAACGCCATGCGCCCCGCGAGCAGGTTGACGTCGGTGATGGTGAGCGGGCCGCCGCGTCCGAAGCACGCGGGCCCCGGGTTCGCGCCCGCGCTGTCGGGGCCGACGGCGTAGGCGCCGCTCGCGAAGCGGCAGATCGAGCCTCCGCCGGCTGCCACGCTGTCGATGGCAACGCTTGGCGCGGCGACGGTCATGCGATTGATGCGGCTCTCCGCACGGAGGGCGATCTCGCCGTCGGAGACGCGCGACACGTCGGCGCTCGTGCCGCCCATGTCGAACCCGATCGCATGCGGGAGCCCATGCCTGCGGGCGACCGTGCAGACGGCACGCGCGCCGCCGGCGGGGCCCGAGTAGAGCGTGTCGCGCGCGAGCAAGCGGTCGGCGCGCTGCAGCACGCCCGCGCTCGTGAAGACGAAGGCGCGCGCGCTCGACGCCGTGCGGGTGGCATCAGCGACGAACGCGCGGAGCGTCGGCTCGATGCGCGCGTGGACGCACGCCGTCTCGGTGCGCGTGAGCAGGCGCGGGTGCCGCGCGACCTCGCTGGCGGCGATGGCGGCGTATCCACGGGCGCGGAGGTCTGTCGCGATCTCGAGCTCGCGGTCGTTGGCGAGCGCGTGCGCAAGCGAAACCACGATCGCGTCGCAGTCGTCCGCAGCGAGCGAAGCCGCCGCGATCGCGCACGAGCCTGGCGCGGCGGCGAGGTCCACCGTGCCGTCGACGAGCGATCGCTCGGGAATCGCGCGGACGGCGTGCGCGATGCGCTGCGTCCGACGAGGGACGCGCGCGAAGAGGTCCTCGCGGGTCTGGTCGCCGATATCCACGACGCCGGTGAGCCCATCGGAGACCAGCACGCCCACGCGCGCGCCCTTCCCCTCCAGCAGCGCATTCGTGCCCCGCGTGGTCGACAGCCGGATCTCGATCGGCGGGAGCTGCTCGGACAGCGGCGTGCGTGTGACGATGTGCAGCCCAAGCCGCGGCGCGTCGATCCGCTCGCCGAGCCGCACGAAGCGAATCGGCACGTCACGAGTGGCGTCGATGGGGCAGATCAGTCGTACGCGGCTTCCACGGTGCGAGATGACGACCGGCCCCTCGGGATCCTGCATCGCCCAGCCTTGGAGGAGTCCGTCGGGCAGTTCAACGCCTGCAGCGGGGAGGATCTCAAGGTCTGGTCCGTCGATCTCGCGCAGCGTGGCGAGGATCGAGCCGTCGGAAGGGATCTTCACGCGATGCATCGAGCCATCGGGCGCACGCGCGACGATGTCCGTGAACGTGCCGCCGGTATCAAGCGCCACGACCCACGCGTTCTCGGAAGCTTCGGGGAAAGTGTTTGCGCGCGCCGCGGTCACGGTCGGCTATTCTGCCCGCATGGCGCGCGCGTGTGTGACCTTCATGTCCGGTTTGCTGCTGATCGCGGGCTGCGACGGCGGGGGTGCGCCCGCTCCCGTCCCGACGTCCGCCGAGGCGAGCGTCACCGCCGACGCAACTCCGCCCGTCCTTTCGCAGCCTGTTGTCGCGCAGCCCGCCCAGCTTGGCCCGATCCACAAGCTCACCGTCACCGATCTCGAGGGGAAGCAGGTCTCCCTCGCCAAGTTCGCGGGACGCCCGATGATCATCGAGATCTGGGCGACGTGGTGCGGCCCTTGCATCGCCAATCGCCGCACCGTGAACTCGCTCAAGGAGCGGTTCCCCGCGAAGCTCGCCGTGATCGGGCTCAGCGTCGATTCGGGTTCGGAGGTCGTCCGCAAGTTCTTCCAGTCGAATCCGGCGAATGAGTTCGAGGGCATGGCGTCGCCCGAGTTCATGGAGTTCGTGCGCACCATCAATGCCTCGAACATGATCCCGAAGACCATGTACGTGGATAGCAAGGGGCGCGTCGCCGACCTCTCCGAGGGAACCCAGAGCGCTGCGTGGCTTCAGGCGATGGCGAAGAACCTCAAGTGATGACGCACCTCGCCATCGCGCTCACCGACCTGTGCTATGCGATCGTTGCGATCGTGACGGCGCCGGTCTGGCTGGTGCGCATGATCTGGACCGGCAAGATCCGGACCGATTGGCCGGCGCGGCTCGGTCGGGGCGACGCGCTTCCCGCGCGCGGAACGCGTCCGCGCATCCTGATCCATGCGGTCTCTGTCGGAGAGGTGAACGCGATCCGCGGCCTCGTCGAGCGCCTTGCAAACGATCGCATGCAGCCCGAGGTCGTCGTGAGCGTGACGACGGACACCGGCATCGATCGCGCGCGCAAGCTGTTCGGCGAGAAGCACTCCGTCGTGCGCACGCCGTTCGATTTCTCCTTCGCCGTGGGCCGCTGGCTTGGCCGCGTGCAGCCGGACCTGCTCGTGCTCGTCGAGCTCGAGCTGTGGCCCAACATGACGCGGCTTTCGAAGGCGCGCGGAGTCCCCGTGACCGTCGTGAACGGGCGTCTCAGCGACCGCAGCATCAAGCGCTACCGGCTGATCCGCGGCCTCGTGCGCGGCATGTTCGCGCGCGCAGAGCTGGTGCTGGCGCAGAATCCAGCGTACGCGGAGCGTTTCGCGGAGCTCGGCGCGCGCGAGGTGCTGGTTTCGGGAAACATGAAGTGGGACTCGATCGCGATCCGCGACACCGTGGTCGGGGTCGAGAGACTCGCGGATGAGATGGGTCTCGAGAAGGGCGCGCCCATCGTCGTCGCGGGCAGCACGGAGCCTGGCGAGGAGCTGCTGCTCCGCGATGCACTGCCCGATGGCGTGCGGCTCGTGATCGCGCCGCGCAAGCCCGAATGGTGGGACGGCGTCGCCGCGAACCTGCCTGGGTGCGTGCGCCGTTCGCGCAAGGAGCGCGGTTCGGCGGAGACGCGCCACTTCCTGCTCGACACCATCGGCGAACTCAGCACGGCGTACGCATTCGCAGACGTGATCGTGATGGGCCGCAGCTTCGGCAAGCTCTACGGCAGCGACCCGATCGAACCTGCGAGCCTCGGGCGGCCCGTCGTGATCGGCCCGCGCGTCGCTGACTTCCGCGAGGTCGTGGATCTCCTGCGCGACGGTGGCGGCCTTCTCCAGATCGAGGCCGCCGAACTCAAGCCGACGCTCGCGCGGCTCTGCGCGAGCGCCGAGGCGCGCGCGGAGGTCGCCCGCAACGGGCGCGCGGTGATCCGCGCCCAGCAGGGCGGCACGGCGCGGACCGCGGAAGTCCTGCTCGCGATGCTCGCCTCGCGCGCGTGATACCCTGACGGGATCATGGCCACCAACGCAGAAGTCGCGGCGGCGTTCGAGGAACTTGCCGTCCTTTCCGAGATCCTCGGCGCGAACGTGTTCAAGGTGAACGCGTTCCGCAAGGCCGCGCGCGCGGTCGAGGGACTGCCGGGAACAGCCGTCGAGATGGAGGTCGCCGCGCTCAAGGAGATCGACGGCCTCGGTGCGTCGACCGCAGCGAAGGTCGTCGAGTTCGGCAAGTCGGGCACGATGTCCGAGCTCGAGGAGCTTCGGGGGCAGGTTCCCGCGGGGCTCAAGGAAGTGCTGGCGATCCAGGGCATTGGTCCGAAGACCGCCCGCGTGTTGTGGACCGACCTCGGCGTCGTCGACCTCGCGACGCTCAAGTCCGCCATCGATTCGGGCAAGGTCGCGACGCTCCCGCGGATGGGTGCGAAGACCGTCCAGAACATGAAGGAGGCGATCGCCTTCGCGGAGACAGCGCGCGGGCGCATCCGGATCGGCGAGGCGATGCCGCTTGCGGAATCGCTCGTCGCCGAGCTCGGCAAGCTTCCCTTCGTCGAGAAGATCGCCTACGCGGGCAGCCTGCGCCGCGGTCGCGAGACGATCGGCGACCTCGACATCCTCGCCGCCGCGAAGGATGCGAAGGGGCTGATGGACGCCTTCACCGCGCGTGACGAGGTCGCGCGCGTGCTCGGTCATGGCGACACCAAGTCGAGCGTGCTCACGAAGACGGGCGTGCAGGTCGACCTGCGCGTCGTGCCGCTCGACCGCTTCGGCGCTGCGCTGATGTACTTCACGGGCAGCAAGGAGCACAACATCGCCATGCGCGAGCGCGCCATCGCGCAGGGCATGCGGCTGAACGAATACGGGCTCTTCAGGGAGAACGCGCAGCGCGGCGTCGATGACGGCGCCGCGCCGGTCGCGGCGGCGAGCGAGGAGGTCGTCTATGCAGCGCTTGGCCTCGACTGGGTACCGCCCACGATGCGCGAGGACCGCGGCGAAGTCGCAGCATTCGAGAAGGGCGCTCGGCATCCCGAGGTCCTCGAGGTCGCCGACATCAGGGCCGAGCTCCACTGCCACACGACCGCGTCGGATGGAGCGATGTCGATCGACGAGATCGTCGCGCGCGCCCGTGACCGCGGCTTCCACACCATCGCCATCACCGATCATTCGAAGACGCAGTTCCAGGCGAATGGACTTGACGAAGCCAGGCTGCGCGCGCATATCAAGGCGATCCACGCGGCGCGCGCGCGCTTTCCCGAGATGCAGATCTGGGCGGGAAGCGAGGTCGACATCCTCTCCGATGGGTCGCTCGATTACGCCGACGAACTGCTTGCGGAGCTCGACTGGGTGGTCGCGAGCCCGCACGCTGCGCTGAAGCAGGAGCCGCGCGCAGCCACCGACCGGCTGCTCAGGGCGATCGCGCATCCGCTGGTGCATGTGATCGGGCACCCGACGGGGCGCATCGTGAATGGCCGTCCCGGCCTCGAGCCTGCGATGAACGAGCTCTACGCGGCCGCGAAGGAGCACGGCACGGCGCTCGAGATCAACAGCCACCACATGCGGCTGGACCTGCGCGACACCCACGTGCGCGCTGCCGCCGACGCGGGCTGCATGCTGGCGATCGATTGCGACGTGCACGGCCCCGAGGACTTCGACGAGATCCGCTACGGCGTGCTCACCGCGCAGCGGGGCTGGCTGCCGAGAGCGCAGTGCCTCAACTGCATGGACGCCAAGTCGCTCGAGGCATGGCGGAGGAAGAAGCGATGAGGTTGCTCGCGTGGCTTCTGCTGCTCGCGTGCGCGGGCTGCGCTGCGACGCCTGCCTCGCCGAAGCCCGTCTGGCGTGCGGACTGGGTGACGCCCGCGTCGCCCGACACCTTCACCGAGTACCGGGTGTTCGAGAGCGTCCACGCGGGTGGACGGGTGAGTTTCCATGTGCTCCTTCCGCGCGAGTACGGGCGTCAGGCGGAACGCCGCTTTCCGGTGCTCTACTGGCTGCACGGCTCCGGCGGCGGCGGCGCGGGTGTCTCGGTTCTCGCCGAGTCGTTCACCGAGGCGATGACGCGCGGTCTGATGCCTCCCGCGATCGTGGTCTTTCCCAACGGTCTGGCGAACGGGATGTACTGCGATTGGAAGGATGGGTCGGTGCTCGGCGAGCGCGTCTTCATCGACGACCTCATCCCGCACGTCGACGCCTCGTTCCGCACCATCGCATCGCGCGAGGGGCGGATCGTCGAGGGATTCAGCATGGGCGGCTACGGCGCAGGGCGATTCGGCTTCAAGTTCCCCGGGCTCTTCTGCGGCGTATCGATGATGGCCGCTGGTCCGGTGCAGCGCGACTTCACCCATGCACCGCGCGGCGAGCGCCTGCGTGAAGAGCTGCTCGCGCAGGTCTACGGCGGCGACCTCGCCTACTTCCGCGAGGTGAGCCCCTGGCATCTCGCCGAACTGAACGCGGCGCGGCTGCGGAGCGGCGTCGCGATCCGCATGGCGGTCGGCTCGCGCGACCTCACCGAGCCCGCCAACGACGCGCTGCACAAGCACCTTGAATCGCTGGGGATTCCCCACACGTACACGGTGCTCCCAGGGCTTGGTCACGATCCGATCCGGGTCATGCCCGCGCTCGGGGAGGCGCGTTGGGCGTGGTACCGCAGGGTATGGGCGGGCGTGGCAGGGGTCGAGAAAGACTGACGGGGCGAGCTCAGGCGGTCGCCGAGGCGCCGCGGGTCAGGATCTCGCGCGGCGTCCGCAAAAATCGCTTGTTTCGCGGAATCGAGGGGGCATACTGGTTCGAAGCGTGGCTCGTCCGCCCGCAAACTCGGGGTATCGCACATGAATTCGGATCGGCAGCAGCGGCGCATCGCGCGCGCTTTCACGTCAGCCTTCTCGCTCGCCTTCGCATCCACGCTGTTCGCGGCGGAGGTGGTGGTCACCCAGATCAACGTCTCATTCGACCCGGTGGAGGTCACCGTCTTCCCCGGCGACACGGTGCGATGGGTCTACACCGGCGGCACCCACACGGTGACCAGCGGAACCGATTGCACGCCGAGCGGCGTGTTCGATTCACCGCTCACCCTGAAGAACACCGAGTTCGTGTGGACGGTGCCCGCCTCTGCAGCGGGTTCGTCCATCTCGTACTACTGCGACCCGCACTGCATCTTCGGGCAGACCGGGACGATCAACGTCGGCGTCGAGCACGTGGTCACGCAGACGGGGCTGACGTTCTCGCCCGCGAACATCACGGTGTCGCCCGGCGACCGCATCCGCTGGGTGCGCACCGCGGGCAATCACACGGTGACCAGCGGCGGCAGCTGCACGGGTGACGGCGTCTACTTCGACGGCGTGCTCACGCTTGCCACCACGGAGTTCTCCTGGGTGGTACCCGCGACCGCCGCGGGGGCGACCATTCCGTACTTCTGCGCGCCGCACTGCATCTTCGGCATGGTGGGTTCGATCACCGTGAACGGCTCCGCGAATCCCGCGGATCTCAACGGAGATGGCGCCGTGAATGCCTCGGATCTCGCGCTCCTGCTCAATGCGTGGGGCGCTGCAGGCGGCGTCGGCGACATCGACGGCAATGGAACCGTCAACGCAGCCGACCTCGCCGCGCTGCTGGGCGCGTGGACCGGCTGAACCGAGTACGATCGCTGCATGCTGCATTCGTCGCTTCAAACGCTTGTTGCAGGCGTGATGACGCTGGCGGTCGCGTGGCTCTGCGCAGGTTGCGCGTCCGTGCCTCCCCGCGAGCATGCGGCGAATGCGTCATCGGCGACGCGCTCTGTGTTTTCAGGAAACAAGGGTGAGCTCGTCGCGATCGTCTTCATCTCCAGCGAGTGCCCGATCGCGAACGCCATGATGCCGGACATCAAGGCGATCGCATCCGACGCGCGCGCCCGCGGCGTCCGCTTCGTCGCCGTTCACCCGACATCATGGACGACCGAGCAGTCGGTCGTCGAGCACGCGCGGACCTTCGGAATCGACGGTGCGTTCGGCGTCGTGCTCGATGCTCGGCAGGAGATCGCTGCAGCCGTCGGCGCAACCGTCACGCCCGAGGGCGCGCTGCTCCGTCTCGACGGAACGGGCGGCTTCGAGCGGCTCTACCTCGGACGCGTGAACGACCTCTACGCCGCCATTGGACGGCGTCGCGCCACGCCCACCTCCAACGACCTTGCCATCGCCATCCGCGCAGCCCACGAGGGGCGCGCGACTCCTTCGCCTGCCCCGCGCGCCCTCGGATGCTTCATCGAGTACTCGTCATCCTCGCCCTCCTCGTCATCGCCGCAGCCGCGCTGAGCGCGCGCGCCGATGACGGCGCCGCGCTTTTCGCACGCCATTGCCTGCCGTGCCATGGCGTCGACGCCGTCGCGCCCGTCTCGCTTGCGCGCAGCGAGCTCCTGCGTCGCAACCGCACGCTGGCTGAACTGCTCGTTCAAGACGGCACGATGCCGCCTGCGCTCGCACGGGCGAACACTCATGTCGCCTCGCGGACGCTCTCGTCACGCGAGCGCGATGCGATCGTCGCCGCGATCAAGCGCGGCGAGGTCGGGTCGCTACCGCGGAACGAGCGTACTGCGCCTTCCGCGCAGGCCGTCCTTCCTGCCGCGCCCTGGACGATGCCCGCGACAGGTGGCGCGCGGCTGCGAACGTTCCGCGCACCAGTCGAAAGCCAGCGGATCCGTGGGATTCGCTTTGCCGATCGGGGCGCGCTCGCGCAATCACCGATTCGCTTCGTCTCGCTCGCAGCGGATCCGCGCGGGTCGATCCGCAGGATGGAGGCCGCGGATGGCGGCGCCGGCATCGAGGCGATGGGAAACGTCGGCGCGATGCCGAGCGGCGCGCTCGGCGCGCTGAGCCGCGTCTCGCCTGAGTTCCTGCTGCCCGCGGGCTTCCATGTCGAGATTCCCGCAGGCGACGTGGCCATCGAGACGCTCTGCGAGCCGATCGGGCGCGAAGCCGCCGTGTTCCCGCAGATCGCGCTCATCCCCGCGAGCCCAGCCGACACCCGTGCGGTGCGCGCGATCGCCATGCCCGTGCGTCAGCTCTCGCTTGAGGCTGACGCATGCCGCACCTTTGAGGTGCGACAGCGCATCGCCGCCGATGCCGAGATCGTGGCGATGATGGTGAAGGGCGGGGCCTTCCTGCGCACCGTCGCCATCGATGTCGCCGGAGAGCGCGTGCTTGATGTCCCCGACTTCCGCATGGCGTTCAACGAGCCGTGGATCCTCCGCGCACCACTGAGCGTCAAGGCGGGAAGCGAGGTCATCGCCCGCTTTGGATTCGACAACACCCGCGCGAACCCGCAGCAGCCGTCCGAGCCGCCGCTCGACGTCGCGGCAGGCCTGCCACCGTTCGGCGAGGATGCGATCGCGGTGCTCCTCGTCGCCGATGCCGTCGCGGCGCCAGCTCAGCCGACGTCGCCGAGCCCGAGCGCCTCGCCGTAGGTGTTGAGCACCTTCCTTCGCAGGAGATGCTCGCCATCGCCGACAAGAAGCGGGCTCCGCAGGATCCAGTCGGTCGCGTCGCGGCGCGCGCGCTCGAGCAGCCCGAGGTCGCGCGTGAGGTCCGCCACCTTGAAGGGCGGCAGTCCGCTCTGCTTCGAGCCGAAGAGCTCGCCGGGACCGCGGATGGCGAGGTCGAGCTCGCTCACGCGGAACCCGTCGTCGGTCGATCGGATCGCCTCGATGCGCGCGCGGCCGTCGTCGGTGGTTGGATCGGCGATGAGGACGCACACGCCGCCCTTCGGGCCGCGACCGATGCGCCCGCGCAGCTGGTGGAGCTGCGCGAGGCCGAACCGATCGGCGTGCTCGATCACCATCACCGTCGCGTTCGGGACATCGACGCCGACCTCGATCACCACGGTCGCGACCAGCGCATCGAGCTCGCCGGCACGGAAGCGATCCATCACCGCATCGCGCTCCTCCGGCTTCATCCGCCCATGCATGCCCGCGAGCCGCGCGCCCTTGAGCGAGCCTTGCTCGAGCTTGGCGAGGTGGCTGGCGACATCCTTCAGGCCGAAATCGCTCTCCTCGACCGCAGGTACCACGATGAACGCCTGCTCGCCGCGGTCGATGCGGTCCTTGACGAACTTGTACGCATCGTCCGAGCGCGACTCAGTCAGCACGCGCGTGTGGACGGGCGACCGGTCCTTCGGCCGATGTCGGATCGTCGAGACGTCGAGGTCGCCGTAGATCGTGAGCGAGAGCGTGCGCGGGATCGGCGTCGCCGTCATCACCAGCATGTGCGGCGTCTGCCCGGCGGGCGCCTTGCCGCGCAGCTCGGCGCGCTGCGCGACGCCGAAGCGGTGCTGCTCGTCGACGACCGCAAGCGCCAGCGCGTGGAACTTCACATCGCCGGTCAGGAGCGCATGCGTGCCGACCACGATGTCGATCTGGCCGAGCGCGACAAGGTCGCGTACCAGCGCCCGCTCGCCCGCGGGCAGGCTTCCCGTCAGGAGGCCGACGCGAACGCTGGTCCCCTCGAGAAACCGCGAGATCGATGCGAAATGCTGCTCTGCGAGCAGTTCCGTCGGCGCCATCATCGCGGCCTGGTGGCGGTTGGTCACCGCGGTCAGCATCGATGCGAGCGCCACGGCGGTCTTGCCAGCACCGACGTCGCCCTGCAGGAGGCGGTTCATCGGGCGCGTCTCAGAGAGGTCACGCGCGATCTCGCGGAACGTCGCCAGCTGGTCGTCGGTGAAGGTGTACGGGAAGCGAGCGAGGATCTCGCGTTCGGTCGCGGCGCCGAGCGGCAGGGCAGGCGCGCCCTGCGCGTCGCGCATGCGCCGCTTGATCGACACCGCGAGCTGCAGGATGAGGAGCTCGTCGTAGGCGAGCCGCGTGCGCGCCTGCGCGAACTCGGCCTCGTCCTTCGGCGCATGCATGGCGCGGTAGGCCTGCTTCAGCCCGATCAGGCCGCGCTCCGCGAGGAACTCCGCGGAAAGGAGCTCGGGAATCGCAGCGCAGGCCGGCTCGAGCACCTTGTGCACCGTCTGCTCGATCGTGCGCGACGGCAGCGCCTCGCTCGACGGATAGACCGCGCGCAGTCGGTCGGTGCGCGCGGCGGGGGCGCTGCCCTCGGCGATGTCCGACCACTTCGGGTTCACGAGATCGAGGTAGCCGCGCTCGAGCTTCGCCTTGCCCTCGATGATTCCCTGGCGCCCGGGATGCAGCTTGTTGCGCATCCACGGCATGTTGAAGAACACCATCCGCGCCGTGCCCGTCCCGTCGCTCACCGTCGCCTCGAGCCGGGGGCGCTTGCCGAAGGCGGTCCGGCTTGCGACCACGGTCGCGCGCAGGGCGATGTTCGCGCTCTTCTCGGCGTCGGGCTTCGCCTCGAGCGCCGCGATGTGCGACTCGATGGTGTCCTCGCCATGCTCCGCCTCGACCCGGAACGGAAAGTGGCGGATGAGGTCCGCGACGGTACGGATCCCGAGCTCGTGGAAATGCCGCGCCCGCGCGGCGCTTGCGCCAGCGGCCGATTCGATCGACTCGCCGAGGATGTCATTTCGCTCCACCTGCATGCGGGGGCTCGTACTATACGCCTCCCGTGACGCGGCCCCCGTTCGATCCCAAGCGCGCCCGCGGCGACTCGTTCGCCGGCGGTCTCTTCGATCCGACGCCCGTCAAGAATCCCGTCCAGAATCCCGTTCAGAAGCCCGTCGCAGCGCCGCAACCCGAGCGCGACGCGACGCCGACGGCTTCCGCAGCGCCCGCACCAGCGAAGCAGAACGACCTCACCGTCACCCAGTTCAGCGATCTCATCTCGCGCACGCTCGAGGACGGCATGCGCGGCGCGTTCCGCGTGCAGGGCGAGATCGCCAACATCTCGAAGCGCGGGCACTGGTACTTCTCGGTGAAGGATGCGGGCGCGGTGCTCTCCTGCGTGATGTGGCAGTCGGACGCGGGGCGCGCGACCTACGACCCCCGCGAGGGCGACGCCGTCGTCGTGACCGGGCGCATCAAGCATTACGCCCCGCAGGGGCGGACGCAGCTCTACGTGACCAAGGTCGAGAAGCAGGGGCTCGGCACCCTGGAGCAGCAGTTCCAGGCGCTGGTGAGCGAGCTGCGCGAGCTCGGCTACTTCGACGAATCGCGGAAGAAGGAACTGCCGGAGTTCCCGCGAAGGATCGCGGTGGTCACCAGCCGCACGGGCGCTGCATTGCAGGACGTGCTCAAGACCGCGAGCGAGCGCTGCCCGGCTGTCGAGTTCATCGTGATCGACGTGCGCGTCCAGGGCGAAGGCGCCGCTGGCGAGGTCGCCCGCGCGCTGCGCGCGATCGAGCGCATGCATGCGACGGAGTCGATCGATGCCGTCATCGTCACCCGCGGAGGCGGATCGCGCGAGGATCTCTGGGCATTCAACGAGCGCGTCGTGGCCGATGCCGCCTATGCGATGTCGATCCCGCTCGTGGCGGCCATCGGGCACGAGGTCGACACGAGCGTGATCGAGCTCGTCGCGGATCGCCGGGCAAGCACGCCGACGCAGGCCGTGATGCTGCTGCTGCCGGACCTCGCAGAGCTGCGGGCGCGCGCCGAGGGCGCCGCGCGCGATCTTCGCGGCGCCATGCGGTGGAGGATCTCGTCGCTGCGCGAGCGGCTCAACGAACTCGCCGCCTCCCCCGAGCTCGAGTCACCGGCGCTCCGGATCGCACATGCGCGGGCGGAGCTCGTCGCGCTCGAGACCCGCGCACGCGCAGCGGTCTCGCGGGCGCTCGCCTCGGAGCGCCGCGAGCTCGATCTCCTCGGCGCCCGCCTCGCCGCGCGCTCGCCAGCCGCGCGCGCCGCCGCAGCGCGTGCGCAGCTGGCAGCCCTTGGTCCGCGCCTCGCCCGCGCCGTCGGGCAGTCGCTCGTGACCTCCCGACGCGAACTCGTCAACCTCGAGCGCCGCCTGCGCAGCGCCGGTCCCGAGGAGACGCTGAACCGCGGCTACGCGATCGTGACGGCGCCCGAGGGGACCCTCGTTCGCACCACCGCGGACGCGCCCGCGGGCACTCGACTCAATGTGCAGCTCTCCGACGGCGCGGTCTCGGTCCGCGTCGAGGACAACCGCTAGACTTGACTGGAGCTCCCATGGCAAAGAAGACCACCGCCACCGAAGCGCCCTCGACCGCGAACGAGGCCGATCCCGCGATCGCGAACCTCAGCTATGAGGAAGCCATCGGCCAGCTCGAGAAGCTGGTCGAATCCATCGAGCGCGGCGACATCGGGCTCGCCGAGAGCCTCGCGTCCTACAAGAAGGGCGAGCAGTTGCTCCGCCACTGCAAGGGGCTCCTCGACAAGGCCGAGCTCTCCGTGCGCGAGATGTCGCTTGCCGACGCCGAGGGCAGCGCGGGCTGATGCGCCTCCGCGCAAATCGCCGAAGTAGCCGCACGCAGCCCCGATGTTCGACACCGACCTGAAGATCCAGCTCATCCAGTGGACGCCGACCCTGATCGGCGCCGCCTTCATCTTCATGTTCGGCGCCTGCGTGGGCAGCTTCCTCAACGTGCTCGTCTGGCGGCTTCCCACCGGGCAATCGGTGGTCACGCCGCCGTCCCGCTGCCCGAAGTGCGGTCACCGCCTTTCCTGGCGGGAGAATCTTCCGATCCTCGGCTGGTTCATCCTCCGCGGGCGCTGCAAGGCCTGCCGCAGCCCGATCAGCTTCCAGTACCCGTCGGTCGAGTTCCTGGTCGCCCTCCTGTTCCTCGCCACCTACCTCGTGCTCTACGCGCCGCTCGATCGCGCCCCGGGCGCGTTCTTCCACGACGCCGCCAGCGACTGGTGGCGCCTCCAGGGATTCGGCTGGTCGTGGCCGGCGTTCACGGTGGTCATCCTCGCGATCGCCGGGCTGGTCGCCATGACCATCGTCGACGCCAAGACGATGCTCATCCCCGTCGAGATCCCGACCGGGGTCACGATCATCGCCTTCGCGGGCTGGCTGGTGCAGGGCTTCATGCCCGAGTCGCGCATCCTCCGCGACACCGTCCCGATCCCCGTGGCGAGCTGGACCGTGACGTTTGCCTGCGTGGGCATGCTGGTCGGGCTCGGCGTCTCGCGCTGGCTCCTCGCCAGCGGTCGGCTTCGGCAGAGCTTCTCCGACTGGAACGAGCACGTGAAGGAGGGCGACGACGGCGGCGCGTACCCCCATGCGCGCCGTGAAATGCTCGCCGAGCTCGCCTTCCTGCTGCCTGGCATCGCCGGCGCGGGCGTCGCCTGCGTGATCGCGGCGCTCTTCGGATACGTAGGCTCCGCAGCGGGCGCTGAGACCGTCTGCCAGCCCATGACCCTCCTCGGCGGCGCCATGTTCGGCTGGATCGTCGGCGGGGCGCTCGTCTGGAGCGTCCGCATCCTGGGCACGCTCGGCTTCGGGCGCGAGGCGATGGGGCTCGGCGACGTCCACCTGCAAGCCGCTGTCGGCGCTGCGTTTGGGTGGAAGGTCGCCGTCCTCGCCTTCTTCGTCGCCGTGTTCATCGCCATCGCCTGGGCGATCGTCTCGATCGTCCTGCGCCGCTTCTCGAGCTTCTTCCGCCGCGAGATCCCTTTCGGCCCGCACCTCGCCGCGGCGGCGATCCTGTTCGTGATCGCCCGCGGTCCGCTCGTCACCACCATCGATGGCTTCGCGCGCACGCTCGGGACGGGCGTCGAGGCGCTCACCGGCGTTCCGCCGACCGCCGAGGAAAATCCGTCGCGCACGCCGCCCGCCGAACTTGCACGCCCGCGCGATCGACGGTGAAATGCGGTGCATCGGTCGAGACGCGCGAGGACGGATCCTCGGCAGACCGCGTGCCTCACAGGAAGGGACGCCACCATATGCAAGGCAAGATGTTCGCTCGTGTTGTTTCGTTGGCTGCGCTCGGCGCGGCTGGTCTCGTGCTCGTCGGCTGTGACGGCGCGAAGAAGGAAGTCTCTCTTCTCAAGGAAGAGAACTCGCAGCTGAAGATGCAGCTCGACGAGACGCGCACCGCGCTCGACGGCGAGATGCAGGAGCGCCGTCGCCTCGAGCAGGAGAACGTCGGCCTCAAGAAGGAACTCGCCGCGAAGCCCGAACCTGAGCCCACGACTGAGCCGGTCGTTGTCGCGGAGGCACCGCCGGCTGCGCCGACCGCGATGCCCGACCTTGGTCCCGACGTCCAGGTCGAGCAGCGCGACAACATGCTCGTGCTGACCATCGCGAGCGACGTGCTGTTCGATTCGGGCGAGTCGACCCTCAAGACGAGCGCGAAGAAGACGCTCGACAAGGTCGTCGCCGAGATCAAGAAGCAGTATCCCGACAAGCAGATCCGCGTCGCTGGCTTCACCGACCAGGACCCGATCAAGTCAAGCAGCTACAAGTCGAACTATCACCTCGGATTCGACCGCGCCTACAACGTCGCGAAGTACCTCGAGACCAAGGGCATCGACAAGGACATGCTCGAGCGCCTCTCCTTCGGCCCTGAGCACCTGAAGAAGACCAAGAAGGCATCGCGCCGCGTCGAGATCGCGATCGTCAACGAGTGAACGACCTGAGCTGAATCACGGCGGCCCCTCGCAAAACGGGCCGCCGTTCTTTTTCGAGTCGTGCACCCGCGCTGCAAGTCGACTCCTCGCGCAAGCGGTTCCGCAGATTTCGGCGTTGCCTCTATCCGCGGGCACTCATTGCATGCGGACTTCGAGGCTTCCAAGCACCAGAGGGAGCCGCCGCAGCGGCGACCGCTCACCATCCGTCACGGCGAACCGAGCTGAACCCCGAGACCCTCGGCGCGGATCTTGTCGAGCAGGAGGTTCAGCTTCGCGATCGCCTCCTCCGCGCGGCGCGCGGTGTCGGTCAGGTTCTCGTAGAGCTGCGGATCCTGTAGGAGGCGTCCGACCGTGCCCTTGCCGGTGCGGGCTGCGAGCATGAGCTGCTCGACCTCCTGCATCGCAACCGCGGCGCGGTCGACCGCCGGCACGAGGCTCGCGCGCACCGCCGCCACGTCTGCCTGCGCGGACTCGGCAAGGTCGCCGATCCGGTTCGCCATCACCGTCGCGTCGCGCAGGAACTCGCTCGCGTTGTGCGCGGTGTCTCGGATGTCGACCTGGAACTGCTCGTCGCCGAGGAGCTTCTGCGCGCTCTTGAACGTCGCGTCTGCGCTCGCAAGGAGCTCGTTCAGCCGCGCGACGGCCACGCGGATGCTCTCAGGATTCGGAGTCGCGCCATCGGCGCCGGGCTCCACGAGCGTGTTCAGGTTCTTCGCCAGCTTGCCGATCTCGCCGAAGCTCGCCACGAGCGGATCGATCTGCTCCTGCAGCTGCTCGATCAGCCGCACCTCGAGCGACTTCACCGTGCCGCGCAGCACCGTGGGCTTGTCGGTCGGATAGAGCGCGCGATCGCGCGCGCCCGGCTTCTCGGCGGTGAGCTCGAGGCGCGCGCCGCTTCCCAGGAGCGAGGACTGCACGCTTGGCTTGCTCGGATCAGGGATGCGCACATCCTGGTCGATCGCCGCCGTCACCCGCACGGGAAACTGCGGATCCTCCCAGTCGAACGCGATGCGCTCGATCGCGCCGATCGGCACGCCGTTCAGCGTCACCAGGCTGCCCTTGCGGAGCCCGCCCGCCTCGTTGAACAGCACCTCGATCTGCCAGCGCTGCGCGAACAGCGGCTCGAGCTCTCCGAACAGGAAGAGCAGCGCCGCACACGCGATCACGCCGCCGAGCGTGCACACGCCCACCATGATGTTTCGTGCACCTTCCCTCATGCGCGTTCTCCCGATCCGGCGAAGCCCGAATCCTCCGAGCCGACGGCGCGGATCGCCCTCAGCTCCTCTTCGCTCGCCTCGCCGCGGAGGAACCGCTGCACCACCGGGTTGGTGGAGTTGCGGAACTCCTCGGGCGAGCCCTCGAGCTCGACATGTCCTTCGTGCAGCATCACCATATGGTCGGCAACCTTGAACGCACTCGCAAGATCGTGCGTGACCACGATACTCGTGACGTGCAATTGCTGCTTGAGCTTCAGGATGAGCTCGTTGATCACGTCCGAGCGGATCGGGTCGAGCCCCGTCGTCGGCTCGTCGTAGAGGACCACCTTCGGGCGCAGCACCACCGCACGTGCGAGCGCCACGCGCTTCTGCTGCCCACCCGAGAGCTCCGAGGGGAAACGTTCGTAGGTGTGCTCGAGCCCGACGAGCCGAAGCACCGTCCGAACCCGAGCCTCCTCGTCGTAGGGCGCGCGGCCTTCCTGCTCACGCAGCGGGAAGGCGACATTCTCCGCCACGGTCATCGAATCGAAGAGCGCACCCTGCTGGAAGAGGAACCCGAACTGACGGCGGATCGGCGTAAACGCGCGCTCGGTCAGGGCGTCGATGCGCTCGCCCTCGAAGTAGACATGGCCCTTGTCGGGGCGCAGCAGTCCGATCAGGTGCTTCAGCATGACGCTCTTTCCGCAGCCTGAAGGACCCAGCACGACGGTGGTCTTGCCTCGGGGGAAGGAGAGGGAGATCCCGCGGAGGACGCGCAGCCGCCCGAAGCGCTTCTCAAGCGCCTCGATGCGGACGATCGCGTCGTTCGCTTCCGCATATTGTCCCGTTCCTTCGTGCATCGTCGTATGATCGGCGCAACCATGCCCGATCCGCAAGTCGAGCGGCCATCTTCTCAGGCGAGGGACGTTCAGGTGACCCACACTGGTCCCGTGTTTCGCGTCGAGCGGTTCGAATACGCGACTGGGGGCTCGGGCGCCCGGCGGGTGAAGGACGTGGTCCGCCATCCCGGCGCGGTGACGGTGATCGCCGTCCGCGACGATGGCGCGCTCGTCCTTGTCCGCAACCGCAGGGTGGCCGTCGACCGCTGGCTGCTCGAGTTCTGCGCAGGGAAGCTTGAGCGGGGAGAAGATCCCGCGGCGGCCGCCGCCCGCGAGCTTGAGGAGGAGACCGGCTACAGCGCGGCGGCCATCGAGAAGCTTGGCACGTTCTTTACGTCCCCCGGCTTCGCCGACGAGATCATGCACGTCTTCCTGGCGACGCGCCTGACGCCCGTCCCCCAGCGCCTCGAGGAGGGGGAGGAGATCGAGGTGGTGGTCCTGACCGAGCAGTCCCTGCGCGCGCAAATCGCAGCGGGCGAGATTCTCGACGGAAAGACGTTGGGGGCATACCTTCTTTGGTCGATGAAGCGCTCGTCTGGCGGAGGAGCATCGTGAGCAACTGGGACGAACAGGACGACCGACAGCGACCGTCCGGGTTCGGCGGCGACTGGCGCGGCGCGCGCCCGACGTTCGACGACCCGATGTCATGGTCGTTCCGCGTCCTGCAGGTCGCCCGCATCTCCGTCCGCATCCACGTCTTCTTCCTTGTTTTCGTGCTGGTGATGCTGGCCCACGCCGCCAGCGTCTCAAGCGACGGGGCGATCGGCGTCCTGCCGACGCTGCTCGGCATCGTGGCGCTCTTCTTCGTGATCCTCACCCATGAGTTCGGGCATTGCATCGCCTGCCGGGCGAAGGGCGGCACCGCCGACGAGATCCTGCTCTGGCCCCTCGGCGGGCTCGCCACTTGCTCGCCGCCAGAGCGTCCGAGCGCCCACTTCTGGACCGCCCTCGGCGGACCGCTCGTGAACGTCGGCTTCATCGCGGTGCTCACCCCGATGATCGGGGCGGAAAGCGGCCAGTGGTGGGGGCGTGCGATCCCGAATCCACTCGACCTCGGGGGCATGATCCAGCGCGCCGACTTCGGCGAGGACCTGCTCGGCTGGACCAAGATGTTCGTGTTCCTCACGAACTACATCGCGTGGGTCCTGCTCCTCTTCAACCTGCTCCCGATGTTCCCCCTCGATGGCGGACGAATCCTGCAGGCGATCCTCTGGAAGCGCCGCGGCTACAGCGCCTCGATGCGCATCGCCTGCCGCGTAGGACTGGTCGGGGCCGTCGCGCTCGGCGCCGGCGCCCTCGTCGGCGAGAGCACCATGCTCCTCGCCATCGCGATCTTCGGCGGCTTCACCTGCGCGATGACGGCGCGGCAGGTCGAGATTGAGCGCGATTTCCTTGGCTTCGAGCCAGATCCATCGGAACTGATGGCGATGGAGGAGGAGCTCGAGGCAACCACGAAGGCAAACACGAAGGCGACGTCGAAGTCGACTTCGAAGCCGCGCGCCCAGGCCCGTCCCGAGCGCGACGCTGGCGAGATCGAGATCGACCGCATCCTGGCCAAGATCGCGAAGTCCGGCATCGAGAGCCTCACCGACGCCGAGCACAAGACCCTGCAGCGCGCGACCGACGAGAAGAGAGGGCGCGACGGCGCGTGATCCACTCGCGTCATCCACGTCCGCGTGCCTCCCATCGCATCCGCGTAAACTCCGTACACTTCGCTCCGCATGGGACTTGCAGACCGCGACTACAACCGTGACCCGGCCGCAGCCTCGCGCACCGCGGCCCGTGGCGGCGCGGCACGCATGACGATGGGGCGCATCCGCTCGCTCTCGCCCCGCGGAGGCCCATCCGCCAGCTTCATCCTGATCCTGCTCTGCTCGGCGATCTTCATCGTCGACGCCTTTCTTCCGCAGGTGATGGTGCAGTCGAGCCCGTGGGTGGTTTCGCCGGTCCTGAGTGAATCGGTGCGGAGCATCGAGGGCCGCATCCGCCAGCTCGAGGAGATGGCGAAGGTCGCGGGCGCGCGCAACGACCCCGCCGCCTCGGCGGCCATGCTCGAGGAGCGCTCTTCCCTGCAGGTCGTGCTCGAGCAGCGCCTCCGCATGCTCGATGAGGCGGCGCGCGCCTGGGACAGCCGGCGCACCCGCAACGAATACGTCCAGGCCTTCGAGCCGCAGCCTGGCGGCAGCTTCCTCGTCGTCGCGCGCGATCCCAACCAGCCGCCGGTGGTCGATCCGCTCGCGGTGGCGCGCGCCGACCGCGTCGGCCCGATCCGCGCATGGCTGCAGTTCACGACGGCGCAGGCAATGTGGGTGCCGCAGCAGTGGGGCGCTGAACAGGGCTTCCAGTTCTGGCGCTTCGTCGGCTACGGGCTGCTGCACGTCAACCTCATCCACCTCGTCTTCAACATGGTCGGGCTCTGGGTCTTCGGCGCGATCGTCGAGCAGGCCTTCGGCCGACTGAGGTTCTTCGCGCTCTTCACGCTCAGCGTGGTCATCGGCGCGCTTCTCTACTTCCTGCTCAATGTCGGCGGGCTTGCCGTCCTCGGCGCGACCGGCGGCGACTTCATCGTCCCCGGGCTCCTCTTCAACAACCCGTACCTTCCACTCATCGGTGCGAGCGCGGGCGTGTACGGCGTCATCCTCGCGGCAGCGTGGCTCAGGCCGGACGAAGACATCCTGCTCTTCTACGTCTTCCCGATTCCGCTCCGCTACTTCGCGCTCGCGATCATCGGCATCGCCATCCTCACGCTCATCCAGAACGGGAACAATGCCGGCGGCGAGGCCGCCCACCTTGGCGGCGCGATCGCGGGCTGGTGGATCGCGCAGCGACCACACCTGCTCGACGACTTCTTCCCCTTCTTCCACCGCTTCGACGGCCGCCGAGCGCCGCGTCCCGCGCGCAAGCCCAAGACTCCGGCCGCGCCGAGCGACGCCGAGATCGACCGCATCCTCGACAAGGTGCGCGAGCAGGGGCTTGGCAGCCTCACCGATCGCGAGCGCGAGTCGCTCCGCAATGCGACCGACGAGCACAGGGCGCGCGATGGGCGCTAGTGGTCACGCGATCGCCTTCGAGGTGCGCGGGCGCTCGGCGTCGACCCGTGCGCGGCTCGGGCGCGTCACCACGCCTCATGGGAGCTTCGACACCCCGGCCTTCATGCCGGTCGCGACGGCAGCGACCATGAAGGGGCTTACGCCGGCACAGATCGAGTCGACGGGCGCGCAGATCATCCTGAACAATGCCTACCACCTGATGCTCCGCCCCGGAGCCGAGCGCGTCGCCCATTTCGGCGGCAGCCACAGCTTCATGCGCTGGCCGAAGCCGATCCTCACCGACTCGGGCGGCTTCCAAGCCTGGTCGATGACCGAGGGAACCAAGCTCACCGAGGAGGGGGTCGAGTTCCGCTCCTTCGTCGATGGCTCGAAGGTGATGCTCTCGCCTGAGCGCTCCATCGACGTGCAGAACAAGATCGGCGCCGACATCATCATGGCCTTCGACGATTGTCCGCCCGCGAAGCGGCCCGAGCAGTTGCCCGACGACCCCCAGCTCTCGCGGAAGCGCCGCTCGAACCCCGAAGAGCATCGGAAGCGGCTCGAGGAGGCCATCGACCGCACGACCCGATGGCTGGCGCGATGCGTGGCCGCCCACGCGCGGAAGGATGAGCAGGGACTGTTCGGGATCGTCCAGGGCGGCACGGACCTCGAGCTCCGCCGACGGTCGGTCGAGCAGGTCTGCTCGTTCGACCTGCCCGGCTTCGCCATCGGCGGGGTCGCTGTCGGGGAGAGCCCCGCTGAGATCCACCGCACCGTCGCGGAAGTCGCGCCCATGCTGCCAGACGCCAAGCCCCGCTACCTGATGGGCGTGGGGTACGAGCGCGACATCCTCGAGGCGGTGAAGGCCGGGGTCGACATGTTCGACTGCGTCCTGCCAACGCGGAACGGCCGCAAGGGGTATGTCTTCACCCCAACGGGCGCGCTCCGCATCCGCAATTCCTGCCACACCCTCGACGCGGCTCCCCTCGACCCGACCTGCGATTGCCTGGCCTGCGCGGGGGGCTTCTCCAGGGGCTATCTACGGCACCTGTTCATGGCCGACGAGATGCTGGGACCGACCCTGCTGAGCATCCATAACCTCCGCCACTTCCAGCGGCTCATGGTGGACATCCGAGCCCGAATCGTGGATGATCGGTGGTTCGACCTCGAGGAACGCTGGCCTGTCGTGCGGCCCCCGGGGACAGCCGAGGCGGAGTCGTAACCGCCTGTCCAACACCCGCGTACGTGTTGTTCGCTTCGACGGGACCTGTCGCCCCTTGTGAGAGGTGCCGTGACAGACATCGTGAGAAAGGTTGTTGCCATGAACCAGATCGTTGACATCTCAGCCCCGTCTCTGCTTCTCGCGCAGAGCGACGGTCCGTCGCTCGCCTCGCAGCCAGCTGCCGCCGGAACCACTGCTTCGGGGGCGCCTGCCGCCGCAGCGCCCAAGTCGGGTTTCGCCGACTTCATCTTCCTCGCGGGAATGGGCGTGCTTCTTGCCTTGATTATCTCGAGCATGCTCGGCGCCCGCCGCGAGAAGAAGCGGATGGACGAGATGATGAGCTCGATGAAGAAGCACGATCAGGTCCGCACCGTCGGCGGAATTATTGGAAGCGTGGTCGAGATCAAGCCCGATGTAGTGATCATCAAGGTCGATGAGTCGACCGGGGCCAAGGTCACGGTGATGCGCAGCAAGATCGAGGCCGTGATCCCGCAATCGACCACAGGTTCGGCTTGATCGCGCCGAAAGATAGACCCTCGCAAGAGCACTGGCGCCGCGGCAGGAAGCCGCGACCGCACCGCAATTTAGGTCGTCAGTTCGAGAACTGGAACAGCACATGAAGAACGCTTGGATGAAGCTCGCTCTCGTCGCCGCACTCTGCGCCCTTTGCGCATGGGAAATCGCGTCGCAGGGCATCCGCCTCGGCAAGGACCTGCAGGGCGGCGTGAGCCTCGTGTACTCGGTCAAGATTCCAGACGGCCAGCAGCCTGAGGCGGTCCTCGGTCAGGTGATCGAGGTGCTCAAGCAGCGCGTCAACCCGCAGGGCGTGCTCGACATCGCCATGCAGCCGCAAGGCGCCGACCGCATCGAGGTCGTGATGCCGCTCCCGTCGGCCGAGGTGCAGGAACTCCAGCGCGACGCCAAGAAGCGCACGGAGGAGTTCCTCTCCAAGACGCAGATTGCCGCGGCCGAACTCGACGCCGCGCTCGCGACGGGCACCGCCTCCTCGCGCTTCTCCAAGCAGAACCCCGCGGTCACTGGCCTCGAGGCCGCCTGGCAGTCGATGCAGCAGGCCCGCACCGACCTCGAGTCGCTGAAGCAGTCCGGCGCAGCCGCCGAGCAGATCGGCGCCGCCGAGGACAAGGTCGTCAGCACCGAGCTCAACTACGAGAACATGCGAGCAGGCGTCCTCTCGAAGACGCTCGCGCCCGCGCGCCTCCTGCGCGCGCTCGAGCTCTCGAAGGATCCGCAGCCGAAGCGCGACGCGGAAGGCAAGATCGTCCGCACCGCCGATGGCCAGCCCGAGATGGGCGAGAGCGCGCGTGACAAGGAGCTCGCGGCGATCAAGGCCGAGTTCCCCACGCTCGCCGCGGAACTCGACGAGGTCCTCGCCTCGAACGACAAGTACCTCGCCAAGCGCACCGGTCTCGATGATCCGCAGGACCTCATCCGCCTCATGCGCGGCGCGGGCGTCCTCGATTTCCGCATCGCCGTGAATCCTGCCGCGCCGCAAGGCGTGAACCCCGAGGAGCTCAAGCGTGAGCTCGCGAGCAAGGGCCCCCGCGCGGGCGAGCCGGGCGTCGCCCGCTGGTTCCGCATCAACGACCTCAAGCAGTGGTACGACAAGCCCGCCGACCTCGAGGCGCTCAAGGCGAATCCGTCGGCGTACTTCTCCGCGCGCAACCTCGCCGCGGGCGAGTTCGGCGGCGAGATCTACCTGCTGCTCTACGACTCCACCGCGAAGTCGCTCACCCACAAGGACGGCACCGCATGGGGACTGACCAACGCCTACCGCACCATCGATCAGCGCCTCGGTTCGTCCGCGGTCGGCTTCCAGCTTGACCAGGCGGGCGGTCAGCGCATGGCCGTGCTCACCGGGCAGCACGTCGGCGAGCCGATGGCGATCGTCCTCGACGACGAGGTCTACAGCGCACCGCGCCTCAACAGCACGATCTCCGACTCGGGCGTGATCACCGGTCAGTTCAGCGAGGAAGATCTCGGCTACCTGATCCGCGTGCTCACCGCCGGAAGCCTCGAGGCGAAGGTCTCGAGCGACCCGATCTCGATCAACGTCCTCGGTCCATCGATCGGCGCCGACAATCTCGAGAAGGGTCTCGACGCGACCATCATCTCGGTCGGCATCACCTGCGTGGTGATGCTCCTCTACTACTTCATGGCCGGCCTCGTGGCGGACATCGCCCTCGCGGTGAACACGCTGCTGATCTTCGGCATCATGGCCGCGATCGACGGCACCTTCACCCTGCCTGGTCTCGCAGGCATCGCGCTGTCGGTCGCCATGGCGGTCGACGCGAACGTGCTCATCTACGAGCGCATCCGCGAGGAGATGGAGCAGGGGGCGCCGCTCAAGGCGGCGATCGATACCGCGTACAAGCGTGCGCTCAGCGCGATCATCGACGGCAACGTCACCAACCTGATCGCCTGCGTCGTGCTCTACAAGGTCGGCGCCACCGAGGTGAAGGGCTTCGCCCTCACCATGTCGATCGGCGTCATCACCACGCTCTTCACAGGCATCTGGGTGAGCCGAGCCCTGTTCGACGTCATGCTCGGCGCGGGGGTCAAGAAGCTTCCCATGCTGCCGACGGTGGTGCCCGCGATCTCTCGCGCGCTGCTCCCCCAGGTCGACTGGATCAAGATTCGTCCCGCGCTGTTCGGCTTTAGCGCCATCCTCGCGGTCGTCTCGATCATCGCGGTCCTGGCCCGCGGCAAGGACATCTTCGAGACCGAGTTCCGTGGCGGCGTCTCCATGAGCCTGACGACCCGCATGGCGAAGGGAGGCGAGCCAGCGACCGAAGGCGGTCGGCTTGGCTTCACCCGCCAGCAGGTCGAGGACCGTATCCGCGCCATCGGCACCCAGGCGTCCGGCGACATCGTCGTTTCTCAGCTTGCCAGCGCCAACGTGCTCACCGTCGGTGAGATCTCCGCGAACGGACTGGCCTCCGGCTTCCAGATCCGCGTCGGCAACCCGGTCAACCTGCCCGCCGACTTCGAGGAGAGCCGCATCTCCCGCGACGTCGTCGATGCCGTGGTCCGCGGGCTCTCGACGGACCTCGATGTCCGCCTGCCTCTTGAGTTCCGCAACTCAGGCTCCGCGGATCACACCCAGTCAACGAAGCCGCTAGAGAAGGCCCTTGTCGGCACCTCGATCGGCCGACCCGGCGTTGCGACCGATCCGGTCGGCGAGTTCCGCGGCGGTGTTGCCGTCGTGGTCGATGGGCTGCAAACCCCTGTCACGGCGGAAGATGTCGCTCAGCGGATCAGCCGCATGCGCGCCCAGCCCGATTGGTCTGCCACGGCGGGTCGTCGCACCAAGGTCGTCGGGCTCGAGCCCGCAGACCCTGCGAACCCTGCTGGACCCCAGAAGGCCGTCGCCGTCCTCGTGACCGACCCCGACCTGAACAGCTTCGAGGTCGACCTCGAGACGTGGGACCGCAACCTCGCTGCCTCGGAGTGGACGCTTGTTCGCCAGGCGCTTACCCAGCAGGCCAGCCTTGACCAGGTCTCGACCTTCTCGCCCGTCGTTGCGGAGAACCTCGCCGCCAGCGCCGTGGTCGCCGTGGTCCTGAGCCTCATCGGCATGCTCGCCTACATCTGGGTGCGGTTCGGCAGCTTCCGCTTCTCGACCGCCACCATCGTGGGCGTCACCTTCAACGTGATCGTCTGCCTCGGCTTCCTGTCCTTCTCGATTCCCGCCTCGACCTCGTCGTTCGGCATGGCTCTCTACATCGAGGCCTACCGCATCGACATCAACGTCGTCTCGGGTCTCCTCACCATCATTGGCTACTCGCTCAACGACACCGTCGTCATCCTCGACCGCATCCGCGAGAACCGCGGCAAGCGCACATGGATCAGCGCCGAGACCGTCAACCTTTCGATCAACCAGACCTTCAGCCGCACCGTCCTGACCGGCGGCAGCACCTTGGCCACGGCCATCGTGCTGATCGTGCTCGGCGGCACGGGCATTCGCCCGTTCGCCTACACCTTCCTGATCGGTCTCATCGCGGGTACGTTCAGCTCGGTGGCAATTGCAGCGCCGATGGTGTATAGTCGACGCGAAGAGGAAGCCGAGCGCGCGAAGGCCGCGATTGCGCCCGTCGCAGCGACGGTTCCTCAAGCTGTGTGAGCCGTCGACGCAGCGCAAGCATTCAGCACATTCACACGAGTCCTCGCCGGAACGGATGCCGGAGCACGAGACTCGTTCGCACTTGCGATACCGTCGCACTCCAATCGAGCACTCCATGCCGACCGGTACCAAGATCGCCGCTATTGTTCTTGTCGTTCTCCTCGGGGCAGCTGGCCTTTACTACGCCTTCGTCCCCCCCGCACCCGCGCCGAAGTTTGACCCAACGAAGGCGAACGGACCGAGCGTGACCGATCCGCTCGGTCGCCCGAGCACGCTGCCACCTGCAGGTTCGTCGGCATCGACTGGCACCGCTGCTGGGATCGACGCGCTCGCGAATCGCGCGGGCGTCGGCACTCCTGGCGCGAATCCGTCACTCGGCACGAATCCGATGGGCACTGCTGGGGCGACTCCCGGCACTGGCAACACGGTGCCCGCGGGCGCCGTCGCTGGTGCGAACACGGTGCCAGGCACGACCAATCCCGCCGCTCCGCGTGCGACCTTCAGCAATGGCTTCCGCAACGGTCCAGGCACAGCGCCTTCACCGGGAACCAACGTTGGCACAACCGGCAACGGCACGACCGCTGGCACCAACCCGACCGAGCCAAACGGATTGGTCGCTGGTGGATCCAGCGGAACGGTCGGAACCAATCCGACGGGTACGAGCACGGCTGGCGTGGGCACTGGCAATAGCACGGGCAACAGCACGGGCAACAGCACGGGCAACAGCACGGGCAACAGCACGGGCAACAGCACTGGCGTGACTGGATCGAACCCGACCAGCACCGTCACGACCCCGAACACGGGTAACACCACCGGCTCGGAGACGACCTACGTCGTCAAGAAGGGTGACAGCTTCGAGTCGATCTCGAAGTCTATCTACGGCACCACCACCAAGTGGAAGGAAATCGCCAAGGCGAATCCGACGGTCGATCCGACCCGCATGAAGATCGGCGCAAAGCTCCGCATTCCCGCCGCTGGTGCGTCGGTCTCCAACGAGACGTCGATCGCTTCGGCAACGACGGGATCCTCTGCGGCCTCGTCGGGCAAGTCCTCGACGAAGACCGCGGCAGGCGCCACCAGCGGTGGAACCCACGTGATCGCCAAGGGCGACACCTTCAGCTCGCTCGCCCGTTCGTACTACGGCGACTCGAAGTTCTGGAAGGCGATCGCGAAGGCGAACCCGAAGATCAGCGAGAAGTCGCTGGCGATCGGCACCAAGATCGCGATCCCGCCGAAGTCGACCGTCGTCTCGGGCGGCAACATCGAGCGCTGATCGATTCACGACCGGCTTGAATCGCGAATGGCACCTGCAGAAGGTGCCATTCGCGCTTTTCCCGCCGCCCGCTTCCGCGCTATCCTCTCTGCCTCTTTCGCCGCAACCCGAAGGTCCAATCATGTCTACCAACGTCGTACTCATTCCTGGTGATGGCATCGGCCCCGAAGTCGCAGTCGCTGCGCAGCACGTCATTGACGCGTCGGGAGCAGACATCTCGTGGACGGTTCGCCACGCGGGCGAAGCCGCGCTGGCGGCCGGCGAGAAGCAGCTTCTTCCGCAGTCGACGCTCGATCTCATCGCCGAGTACGGCGTTGCGCTGAAAGGTCCCTGCACGACTCCCGTCGGCACGGGCTTCCGCTCGGTGAACGTGCTGCTTCGGAAGACCCTCGACCTGTACGCAGCGGTCCGTCCGATCCGCACCATGCATGGAGTGAAGTCGCGCTACGAGAACGTCGACCTCGTCATCGTGCGAGAGAACACCGAGGGACTCTACGCTGGCATCGAGAACGAGATCGCGAAGGGCGTCTGCACGTCGATCAAGGTCGCCACCGAATCGGCATCGCGCCGCATCGCCGACTACGCCTTCCGCTACTGCCGCGAGCGCGGACGCAAGAAGGTGAGCGTGTTCCACAAGGCGAACATCATGAAGCTCACCGACGGGCTCTTCATCAAGTGCGCGCGCGAGGTTCACGACGCCCACTACCAGGACATCGCGTACGAGGAGGTCATCGTCGACGCGGCGTGCATGAAGATCGTGCAGGATCCAACCAAGTTCGACGTGATCCTTGCGGAGAATCTCTACGGCGACATCATGAGCGACCTCTGCGCCGGACTCGTGGGTGGACTCGGCGTGACGCCCGGCTCGAACATCGGCGAGAAGGGCGCTGTCTTCGAGGCGGTGCACGGCTCCGCCCCCGACATCGCCGGCAAGGGCGTCGCCAACCCGCTCGCGCTGGTCATGTCGGGCGTCATGATGCTCAACTGGCTCTCCAGCCAGCGGGGCAACCCGAAGTTCCGTGAGTGCGCCACCCGCATCCGCAACGCGTACGACCGAGCGCTTGCCGAAGGCGCGACGACGCGCGACCTCGGCGGTTCGCTCGGCACGATGGAGTTCGCGGAAGCGCTGGTCAAGCGCATGTGAGATGCTTGTCACCTGCATGTGATCGACGCACTCCGTGCACGTCTCCTATCACCCCGACTATGAGATCCCGCTTCCGGAAGGGCATGCCTTTCCGATGCGGAAGTACCCATTGCTCCACGCGCGGCTGCTCGCGGAAGGACTGCTCGATCCCTCGGAGGTCCACGCGCCCGCTGAGGCCGATTGGGACGCGATCGGTCTCGTCCATGCGCCCGAGTACATCGCGAAGCTCAGGCATGGAACTCTGTCGGACTCCGAGCAGCGGCGCATCGGCATGCCCTGGTCGCCGGCCCTCGTGAGGCGCGCTCGGCTTGCCGTGCAGGGCACGATCGACGCCGCTGTCGCAGCCCTCGAAGGACCGATCCCCATCGGCGCCAACCTTGCCGGCGGCACCCATCACGCGCTTGCCGACTCGGGCGAGGGCTACTGCACCCTGAATGACGTCGCCATCGCAATCCGCTGGCTCGCCCGCGAAGGCTACGCGCGCCGCTTCCTCGTCTGCGACCTCGACGTCCATCATGGCAACGGCACCGCAGCGATCTTCGCTGGCGATGCCGATGTGTTCACGTTCTCGATGCATGGCGAGAAGAACTTTCCCATGCGGAAGCCGCTATCCACCCTCGATGTACCGCTCGCCGATGGCGTCGGCGACGACGAGTACCTATCCACCCTTGGGATGCATCTGCCCGGAATCGTCTCCACGTTTCGACCCGACCTCGCCTTCTTCCTTGCGGGTGTCGACGTCGTCGCTGGAGATCGGTTCGGGCGGCTTGCGCTCACGGAGGAGGGGCTCGCGCGTCGCGATCGCTTTGCCATCGAGTCGATCGCGGGCGCGGGAGTCCCGCTCTGCCTGGTCCTCGCGGGGGGCTATGCGCGGTCCGCCGAACGCACGGCGGAGTTGCACGCGCACGCCCACCGCGAGGCACGCCGGTGGCTGCGGTTGTGGCGCTAGCCGGCGCGTCGGAGCAGATTCATGAGCTCCGTCGCCGTGCGCTCGTGCTCGGCGAGTTCCTCGATGGAACCTTCGAGCAGGCGCGCGGCGGCTGGCGGAGGAGGCGTATCCAGGCGCGATTTGGTCGCGGAGGCGGTCCACGGACACCCGTCTTCGAGCTGTGGTTGACATGCTGCCGTCGCCCACAGTTCTGTGGCCGTCGCCTCCGATCCTGCTCCACCCGAATCACGGTTCGAGGTGGACCCGTCGGTTGAGTTGTCCATGACCATACTGTGGGATTCGCGCCAACGGGATGCCATGCCAGAGGGCGCGCGCCCGCCAAGGAGCACAGGAGACCTCCGCGAAGGCTGCGCGGGCGTCAAACTCGACAGGTCGTGCTGCGTCGAGAACTACGGCGCTTCGTCGCTGACGGGCGCGGGCATGGTCGGGACCTTCCCGTTTCCGCGACCGGATGCGTCGAATCCAATTCGGCTGACCGCGCGCGCTTCATCGACGCCGAGGCCGCCCTTCCAGCCCCAGAGAGCGAAGCGGTCCGCCTTCTCGTAGCCCTCGGGCACGAGCCGATAGGCGAGAGGCAGCGTGCGCTCCAGCTCGGGCACGGAGGCGAACCCCTTGATCGCGTTCGACACAGGATCGATCGTTGCCTGCTGGCGCACGATCAGCGGATCGAAGGGGATCCAGCCGACGTCGGGGATGAAGAACTCGCAGATGAAGCGGAATTGGTTGGCGTTGGAGCGAATGGTCCCGCGCACGCCGCCTCGGTTGTTGCCGTCGTTGCCCTCGACCAGGCAGAAGACGATGCGCGAAGGAATGTTGATCGCGCGCAATCCGGCGACGCACGTCGCAGCGAGCTCGATGGGTGTGCCGCCGCCGGCTTCAAGTCCCCATGGCTGGTTCAGATCGGTGAAGTTCACGCCACGGAGCGCGCCTCTCTGTCCGAAGATGCTCGTCGTCGACGAGTTCACGCGCCAGCGTCCGACGATCGAGTGGACGGCATACTTCGCGGCAAGGAACGGCGTCACGCTGCGCGGCCCGCCCTTGGTCGCCCCCTCGGCGCACGCCTTCACCGCCGGGATGGCGGGGTTGATGCCAAACTCGGGCTTCAGGAAGCGATCCATCCCCGACGGCCACTCGCGCGGCCAGGTCGCAGTGGCAGCGAGCTTCTCGTCGACCTGGAGTTCCCAGCGCTGCACTTGGTACGAAGCCTTGAAGACCACCGACTCGCACGCGCCGCGCACGAATCGCGCGTCGAACCGCAGTAGGGCCTCGGCCGTCCCGGGAATGCGCAGGAAGCACTTCGCAGGATCCTGGACCTGCTCGAGGCCATCGACGAACGCCGACGCGACGCTCTTGGTGAAGTCGGTGTCGCACCAGCTCGTGCGCACCAGCACGGGCAGGGCGACGGAGACGCCTGCGCCGTTGTAGGTGGGGGAGGTCTTGACGTTGTTCGAGCCGTAGGCCTGCCCATTGACGATGACGGTGCCCGTGTTCGGGTCAACCGGCGCCTGCTGAAACAGCTCGACCTCAAGCCGGATCTCGTCCACCTTCGGCTTCGAGCGAACCATGGCGACGGGAACCGTGGGGACGGGAACCGAGGGCGGCGCCGCGGCGGGGGTCTGCGCCCACGCGAAACCTGCGGGGAGGGCGATGGCCATCAGCATGGAGAGTGGCGCGCGCATGCGTGCTCCGATCGTGGAATGGCTACGACAGCAGGTTCTTCATGCTGGTCGGGTCGAGCCAGCGCTGCAATTCACCGATGAACTGCGCCAGCACGAGGTTGATCATGATGATGGTGAGGAAGCTCGCGACGAAGCTCTCCGTCGCGGCGCGCCCGACGCCGGTGGCGCCACCCGCGCAGTGGAATCCCTTGTAGCAGCTGATGAGTCCGATCGCGAGACCGAAGAAGACGCTCTTCGCGACGCCGGTCATGGGATCCCAGGCCGACACGAACTGCGCCGTGTAGTGCCAGTAGTCTGTGTTGGTGACGCCGTGATACGCCGTCACGATCATCCATGCACCGAGCGAGCCCACGATGTCCGAGTAGATGGTCAGGATCGGCGTCATGATCACGCAGGCGACGACGCGGGGGACGACGAGCGTGCGCACGGGATCCGCAGCCATGGCGCGCATGGCGTCGAGCTGCTCGGTCACGCGCATCGATCCGAGTTCGGCTGCAAGCGACCCGCCGACGCGGCCCGCGAGCATGACTGCCGCGAGCACGGGACCGATCTGCTTGGTGACGGCGGCGTTGATCACGCCGCCCATCTGCTGCTCTTGGCCCAGCGCCGCGAACTGGTCGTAGCCTTCAAGGGCGAGGATCATGCCGATGAAGGCGCCCGTGATCGCGACGACGGCAACGCTTGCAGCACCGACGGAGTAGAGCGGTCCGCCGATCTGACGCCACCGCATCCAGCTCGAGGGATCGGTGAAGACGATCCGCAGCGCATTCATGGCGAAGAGCGAGAAGCGACCGAATCCGTCGAGCACGAGTGCGACGGAACTGCCGAAGTGCGAGAAGGCGGTCAACGCTCGCTGCATGCGTGGTGTTATACGCGCACCATGGCCCCGCATTCGCGATTCGAAAAAGAAAGCCGGCGGACCGAAGTCCGCCGGCGGGAGATTTACGGGATGTCGATGCCTCGCGAGGAGGCGCCCCTTACTGGCACGGGCCCCACGCGTTGAGGACGCCCGACAGGTCTGCCGAGCCGACCGTACCGTCGCCGTCGAGGTCGGCAACGGCATTCGCCGTGCCCCAGGCGTTCAGCAGGAACGAGAGGTCAGCCGAGCCGACGCTGCCGTCGCCGTCGAAGTCCTCAGGGCACGGGTTGGTGTAGTTGCAGCCGGGGTTCGCTGCGCCAGGGCTGTCGAAGCCGGGGGCGTTCGCGAGGTCGAATGGCAGGATGGTGAAGGTCTGCGTCGACGGGCAGTAGGCGACGCCGCTGGGGACGAAGCCTGCCGGATCCGGACCGACGCGGACAGTGCCGTACACGTACTCGGTGTTCACCGGCGGGATGACCGCGCTCTCGACGAGCGCGACCGAGCTCACGATGCTCGACCACGGGGTGACGTCGAGCGTGCCGTCGTCGTTCGTGTCGAGGTCCTGGTTCAGCGCGCCCGTGAAGCCGAACACGATCGCGTGGGTGACGTTGTCCGAGTTCTCGAAGTTGATGAACGGCGTGAACAGGTCGGCTGCGCCCGCGTTGAGGGTGAAGCCCGTCTTCGCGCCCACCCAGAAGCCGTCCGCGGGGATGCGGTTGCCCTGGAGGTTGATGAAGCACTCGATCACGCCCGAACCAGCGGTCGCCGCGCCGTCGCCAATGACGACGTAGGTCAGGCCGTTGAGGATCGTGCCTGGGGTGCCGCGGATCTCGAAGTACTCGTTCGGGTCAGGCAGCAGGCTGTTCTCGTCGATGCGGACCTCGCTGATCTGCACGTTCGGCGGGGTCGTCGGCATGAAGCACTGGAGGTTTGCCTGGTCGACGCACAGCGTGTCCCACGCAGCCTCGCAGCAGGTGATGTCCACGCGGCAGACCGCATCGCAGCACGCTCCGTCGGCGCAGCCCGAGGTCGGGTGTTCGACGTAGCAGTCGCCGCCCGAGGGGTTGCCGCAGGCGTAGGCCGGCGGGCAGACGAGGTTTGCCGTGCCCGGCGTGCCGAAGCCATCGGTAGCGGCTGCGTCGAAGCGGCCGAAGCGCCACGAGCCATCGGCGCACTTCACCACGTGACCGGGCTGACCGAAGTAATCGGGACCGACAGTCGCCGTCGAGTAGCCGCAGAAGCCATCGTTGGCGCGGATCGTCACGCTGTCGATCAGCGCGTCCCACGGGGTCGCGTCGAAGGTGCAGTCGTCGTTGGTGTCGATGTCCGTGTTCGGGAGACCCGTGAAGTTGAAGACCAGCAGGTAGGTCACCGTGTCGCCGTCCTCGAGATTCATGGCACGGACCGCGTCCGGAGTTCCGAGGGTGAAGGTCGACTCTGCGACGAGGAGGATGCCGTCCTTCGGGATCGACAGCCCATTCAGGTTGACGACCGCCTCGATGACGCCGCTGGGGCTCGCTGCGTCGCCGATGACAAGCATCGAGACGCCGTTGAGGATCGTGCCCGGGGTGCCGGCGATCTCGACATACTCGTTGGGGAAGTTGCCGGTGACGACGAGACCGTTGAGACGGATCTCATTGAATGACGCCACCGGAGCGGCACCCGCAGCGAGGCACGACGTGCGCGCCTGGTCGACGCAGGGCTGATCCCACTCGGTCGAGCAGCAGGTCGGGTCGACCGCACAGACCGCGTTGCAGCAGGTGATGTCGATGCAGCCAGGGGTCGCGTGCACGGCATGGCAGTTGTCCGCGCCCGGGCCGCAGGTCGTGCACGTCGGGTTCGGGTTGCCAGCGGTGTCGAGACCGCCAACGGGGTTGAACAGGCCGATGAGCCAGTCCTGGTCAGGCTCGCAGCGATAGACGTGCCCTGGCACGAAGGTCCCGTCTGGACCGACGCGGTTCGGCGAGTACCACCACTCGGTGCCCGCGGCGGGCGCGGCGGCCTGGGTGAGGACGAACGACACGGAGTCGACGATCTCGCTCCACGGCGTGACATCCAGCACACCGTCATCGTTGGTATCGAGATCGGTGCTGATCGTGCCCGTGAAGTTGCGGACGAGGAAGTGGGAGACGTTGTCCGAGTTCTCGAAGTTGATGCCGTTCGCGGCGGTGACGAAGTCGGCGGTTCCGAGGAGGAAGGTCGGCTCTGCGACGACGAAGTAGCCGTCGCCCGGCATGACCTGCCCGGTCAGGGGGATGATCGCCTCGACCACGCCGGAGCCCTGCACGACGGTGCCGTCGCCGATGACGATGTAGGTCAGGTCGCCAAGGTTGGTCCCCGGCGATCCCGCGAGTTCGAAGTACTCGCTGTTGTCGGTGCCGGTCTCGTCGATGCGGGCCTCGTTGATGCGCGTGCCGGTCAGGGCGCAGGCGCGGTTCGCGGCGCCTGGGGTGTCCTGCGCGCCGCTCGCCAGCGGATCCTGGCTGCCGACGATCCACTGCGCCTGGTTCGAGCAGAGCCAGGCGGCGGCGGGAGCCAGTCCGCCATCGGGACCGACGATGGTCGTGGAGTAGAAGAAGTCGCTCTTCGCGCCGTTCGCGGGATTCGTCTGGACGATCGCGAGGCTCGAGATCACCGACGTCCACGGCGTGGAGTCAAGCACGCCGTCGTCGTTGGCATCGAGGTCCTGCCCGACCGCACCGGTGTAGCCGCGCACCACGAAGACGGTGACGTTGTCGTTGCCCTCAAGGTTGAGCGCGATGGCGAGATTCGGGATCGCGAGCGAGAGCGTCGGCTCGCCGATCAGGAAGAAGCCGCTGGCGGCGACGGAGAAGCCGTCGAGGCGGATGACCTCCTCGACGTAGCCGTTCTGCTGACCGGGCAGCGCGGAGTCGTCATCGCCGATGACGACGACGGCAACGCCCGCCAGCGATTCCCCCGGTGCGCCCGCGATCTCGATGTACTCGTCGTTGTCCGCGCCGGGTTGCTCCAGGCGGATCTCGTTGAGGCGAAGGGGGGCATCTGCCGTCGCGATGGCTGCAAGCATCGCGGGGAGGCAAAGAACGCTGGTGAGTGCCAAGCGGCTCATCGTGTTCGAACTCCTGTATTCCGTCGGGTGAGGGCGTCGGACGTGCTGTCGCGAACAGAGTTGCGTGGTACGGAGCCCGCCGCACAACGCGCGTTGCACGGGCCACGCTTTCACTGATCGCTTTCTCTCGCTGCGGATCTCTCGGTCGAGCTCCGAGTGTAGAAGCCCCCTGTTTCCGAAAGCCCCTACGCCTGAGTCAAGAGCAAGGTTTTCGCCTTTGCTTCACAAAGGAGGGCGTTTTTACAGGAACTATCGTCCGATAAAAAGGCAACAAACGGACCTTCCGAAGTTGCAAAAACAAGGGTGGGCTCCGCAAGCGAAGCCCACCCAGTGAGTTGCATTTGGTCGTGACCGAGAGGGCTGCTTACTTCAGGTTCTCTTCGGTCGTCGCCGCGCCAGTGGTCGTCGTCGACTCGGTCGCGACGGCGGGGGTGCTGGCTTCGGTCGACTTCAGCGCGTCCTTCGGCATCTGGACGAGGTAGACCTCGACGCGACGGTTCTGCTCGTTGCCCTTGCGGCCATTGTCCGTGACCGGACGGAACTCGCCGTATCCAGCGACCATGAAGCGGTTCGCGCCGACGCCGTCCTTCACGAGCGCCTCACGCACGGCGATGGCGCGGTGAGCGGAGAGGTGCACGTTGGTCGGGTGCTGGGCGAGCGTCTCCTTGCGGGCGATGCGCACGTTGTCGGTGTGGCCGACGACGCGCACCTCGAGATCGACGGCGCGATCCGAGTTCAGGATCTCCGCGAAGCGCGCGAGCACCGACTGGGCCTTCGCGCTGAGCTTCGCACTGCCCGAGTCGAAGGTCACATCGCTCTTGAAGCGGATGATGCCGGTCTTCGGATCGAACTCGATGAGATCGGGGAACTCGCTGACGAGCACGAGGATCGCATCGCTCACCTCGCTGGGGAGCTTGGTCTCGCCGATCTGCTTCATCAGGTCGGCGATGCGGCCCTGGAGAGCCTCGATTTCAGCGCGATTTCCGCTGTCCTTGATCGCGGACAGGCTGGCCATCGCTTCGCCGAGCTGCTTGCGGAGAAGCGCTTCGTTCGCGCGCGCAGTGTCGAATTCGTTCTGCATCTGGAGGAGCTGCTGCTCCTTCGCGCGATAGGCGTTCATGAGGTCGTCGTACTGGTTCTGCGGAACGCAGCCAGCGAGCGCGATGAGGGCGACACCGGTGAGAGGGATGAGTGCGAGGCGCATTGCTTTTCCTTGGAGTGGATCGGAGTTCCTGTCGGTCCCGACCGAGGGTTTGCGCGTCGGGACATCGTCGCGCGCGTCCGTTGCGGCGACGGGATCTTTCTTCTGGCAGGGATTCCTGCGTGCGCGTATCGTAGTCACTTTCACGCAGCGTGGGGACGGCGCGCGCGATTGTGCTCGGCGGGGAGCGAGCGACCCGTTCAGCTCACGCGTGTCCGCCGCGGGCCAGCTGCCCGGAGGCTGCGCGCGCGGCGATCCGAGGAGCGAGCGACTGCTCGAGCGACGCCCGGAGCGCCGAGGGGCTGAACGCCTCCTGGAAGTCGTAGACGGAGTGGAAGTCATCGATCGAGTCTTCGGTCGACTTCGCCAGCTGCTCCGCCTCGATCAAGAGGTACACGATCCGACCGAAGTCCTCGGTCCGATGGATGTTCCAGTGGCGCAGCACGTTCGGCGCGAGGGGACCGAAGCGCTCAAGGGCGAACTCCCGAAGCCCGAGGCACAGCTGCTGACCCGAGACGTGGCGCATGTCGGGGAGGGGGAGTCCCTCCGAGAGGTACTGAGAGCACGCGCGCTCCGTCGTGAACCGGAGACCGTCGACCACGAACCGAAACGCCGCCGCTGGATAGGGAGCGTCCGACAGCGCGGGGTGGGGGTGCTCGGGGTTGGACTGCGTGGCGGCCAAGCTCATGCGAGTGTATCGGCTCAGCGGGGAAATCCACTCAAAGTTCGAGAGTTTCCGCGCCTGCTTCCACTTCAGGGGTATTCACCGAGGTCGCGGTGCGATGGCGGCGCACGGGTGACGCGCGAGTCGCTACCTTCCGCGCATGCAAACGGACGGACGCAAGGATGAACCGTCTCGCGAGGACCCTCGGCCCGGTGCGCCAGCGACCGCCGACCTCCGCACGCTGCACCTCTGGCAGATGCAGCCTGTGCGCGACCTGCTCGTGATCGCTGCCGTCGCAGGCACGGTCTACGTGGGCTACGCGATGCGCACGGTGACGGTGCCGCTGCTCGTGGCGCTTGCGCTCGCATATCTCTTCGAGCCCGTGGTGTCGCGCGTCTCCCGCTGGCGCGGGATGAGTCGGCCGCTGACGGTCTCGCTGATCCTGGCGGCGCTCGGTGCCGCGCTCGCCGTTGCGCTTGGAATCCTCGTGCCTCTTGCGGTCGGGCAGACCCTGGCCTTCGGCGAGAATCTCCGCAGCGGGCGATACGACGATGCGCTGGGGCGGGTGATCGAGGCTGTCCCCGAGGATTACCGCGAGGATGTTCGGACCTGGACGGAGCGACTGATCCATCCGATCGCGAGGCCATCCTCAGGCGCGCAAGGCGAGGGGGCCGCGTCGCCGACCGATGCTCCGGCTGCAACGCCCGCCGTCGAGACCTTGACCGCCGCTCCGCAGCCAACACCCGCCGTCGCGTCCGCGGATACCGGCATGGGCATCGACAGCGGGATCCTCGCATTGCTCGGCTCCGGCTCGCAGCGCGTCTACTCCTTCGCGCTCGCCGTCCTCAAGCTTGGCCTCGTCGCCTTCCTCATACCGTTCTACTTCTACTACTTCAGCGTGAACTGGCCGCTGATCGTCGGGTTCTTCGCAGGCTTCGTCCCCGACGAACGGAAGGACCGCGTCTTCGAGCTCGCGCGCGAGATGGACCGCGCCGTCGCGGGCTTCATCCGCGGGCGCATCGTCATCTGTGCGATCATGGGCGTCATGTTCGCGATCGGCTGGCAGCTGTGCGGAGTGCCGTATGGCATCGCGCTCGGGCTGCTCACCGGCGCATTCTCGATCGTGCCGTATCTCGGTGGAATCACGGTGCCGCTGGCGATCGGGTTCCTGATGGTCGATCAGTTCGCCATCGAGGAGTCGCTGCGCATGAGCTGGTGGGGCATGCTGCTCTGGCCGACGCTCGTCTTCGTGATCGTGCAGTCGATCGAGGGGTACATCCTCACCCCGATCATCGCGGGCAAGGCGACGAACCTCGATCCCGTCACCATCGTCGTCGCGATCCTCGCCGGCGGATCGGTGGCTGGGGTGTACGGCATGCTGCTCGCGATACCACTCGCTGCCTGCGGGAAGATCGCGGCCAAGCGGCTGCTGCTGCCGCGCATCAGCGACTGGGCGCGCGGGCGCGCACCCGATCCGCTCCCCATCGACCGACGCTAGCGCTCACTCTCCCGAACCCACCTTCCTCCATGTCCGAACGGAAGCGAACATGAAGCTCTCCACGCTCATCTCAGGCCTCTCGATCCGCGCACTCGACGGGAACGATCCCGACATCTGGAGCCTCTCCGAGGACTCGCGCCGCGTCCGTCAGGGCGCGCTGTTCTTCGCACGGACCGGCACGAAGGCGGACGGACGGGCCTTCATCGCCGATGCAGTCGCACGGGGCGCGACGGCGGTGCTCGCGCCCGCGGGGACGGGGCGATCGCCAGGGCTTCCGCCGACCGTCGCGTGGTGCGAGTCCGATGACGCCGCGCGCGCAGTCGCGTTCGTCTCCGAGCGCTTCCATGGCAACCCGTCGCATCATCTCTCGCTCATCGGCGTGACCGGAACCAACGGCAAGACGACCATCGCCTACCTCGTCCAGCAGCTCATGGCGTTCGCCGGCATGCGATGCGGGCTTGTCGGCACCGTCGAGATCGACGATGGTCGCGAGCGCGTTCCGAGCCAGCTGACCACGCCGCCCGCGCTCGAGCTCTCCGAGCTCTTCGCGCGCATGCTCGAGAACGGATGCCGCGCCGCCGCCATGGAGGTCTCGAGCCACTCGCTCGACCAGCGCCGCGTCGCAGCGCTCGGGTTCCGCACCGCGATCTTCACCAACCTCACCGGCGACCACCTCGACTACCACAAGACGATGGACAACTACGCCAACGCGAAGGCGGAGCTGTTCCGCATGCTCGACAGCGAGGGCACGGCGGTGATCAACATCGATGACCCCTGGTACAAGTCGATGCTGCCGCCGCGGGCGAAGGTGCTCCGCACCAGCCTGCTCGATCCGACCGCCGACTGCCACGCGACCGTGCACCGCATGGGGCTCGACTCGATGGATGTCACGTTCCGCGGGCCGTGGGGCATGTTCGACCTCAAGCTTCCGCTCGTCGGTCGGCATAACGCGATGAACGCACTGCAGGCCGCGGCCGCTGCCTGGTCGAGCGGGGTCGACGCCGAGCGGATCGGACGCGCGCTCAGCGGCTGTCACGCGCCCCCGGGGCGTCTTCAGCCTGTTTCTGCGGGCGGCGCTGGCTTCAGCGTCCTCGTCGACTACGCCCATTCCGACGACGCCCTCGCCAACGTGCTCCGGGCGCTTCGTCCGACCCTGCCCGATGGCGGCCGGCTGCGCGTCGTCTTCGGTTGCGGCGGCGACCGCGATCGAACCAAGCGGCCACGCATGGCGAAGGTTGCGTGCGATGGCGCTGACGAGGTGATCGTCACGAGCGACAATCCCCGGACCGAGGATCCCGATGCGATCATCGCCGAGATCCTGACCGGCGTGCCTTCGTCTGCGCGCGATCGCGTGTCGGTCGAAAGCGACCGCTCGCGGGCGATCGCACTCGCGGTCACGACCGCGCGCGAGGGCGACATCATCCTCATCGCCGGCAAGGGGCACGAGGACTACCAGATCATCGGCACCGAGAAGAAGAGCTTCGACGATCGCCGCGAGGCCGAGGCCGCGCTGCGCATGCGCATCGCACGGTGAGCAGTCTGCCGGATTCGGCAAGGAGTCAGGGATGGCAAGCGTGTTCCGAGTGCATAGTCCGTCCTTCCAGTCGATCGTGATCGCCACGCGAGGCACGGTGGTCGCGCGTCCCTCGAAGGAGCCATCGTCGCTGACGACCGATACGCGCGACGACCTGGCGGGCGCCTGCTTCGTCGCGCTCGTCGGCGAGAAGTTCGATGGGCACGCCTTCATCGTCCATGCGGCCAAGGCAGGCGCGGTGCTGGCGGTGGTCGAGCGCGACCTCACCGACGCCGAGCGCGCGGGTCTGCCCGAGGGTTTCGGCGTTCTCCGCGTCGCCTCCACGCGGCGGGCGCTCGGCGCGATCGCGCACGCGTGGCGGCGGAGTCTGCTCAAGCTGCGCGTGGTGGGGGTCACGGGAAGCGCCGGCAAGACGACGACCCGTCGTCTGCTCGAGGGCATCCTCGCGGAGGTCGGCCCGACCCACGCGAGCCCGAAGAGCTTCAACAACGACATCGGCGTGCCGTTGACGCTCCTCGCCACGCCTGACGAGGCACGCTTCCTCGTCGCTGAGATCGGCATGAACCACCCGGGCGAGATCCTCCCGCTCACCGAGCTCGCCGAGCCCGAGGGTGCCATCATCACCCTCGCTGGGCGCGCCCACCTCGAGGGCCTCGGCTCCGTCGAGGCGGTGGCGGCCGAGAAGGCGTCGATCCTGGAAGGGGTCGCGGAGCACGGCTTCGGAATCGTCAATGGCGACAACCCGCCTCTGCTCGCCGCCGTCGAGCGGCTGGTGGACACGGGACGGGCACCGACCCGACTCCGCACCTTCGGAACCGGCGCAGCCTGCGACTATCGACTGGTCGATCGGGCGGTCACGCCGACAGGGCAGCGGATCACGGTCGAGTTTCCTCCGGGCGCGGAGCCGCGGCGGGCGACGATCGATCTCGCCATGCCAGGAGAGCACAACGCTTGGAACGCCGTTGCCGCCGTCGGAGCAGCCGTCGAGATGGGCATCGCCATCGCCGCGATCGCGGCGGGTCTCGGCAAGGTCGCCCCGTCGGACATGCGGCTGGAGCGAGTCGATCTCGGGGACCGCGCCGTCTACAACGACGCCTACAACGCGAACCCCGACGCCATGATCGCATCGTTGCGCGCCTTCTCGGAACTCACCGCGGGTTTCGCCCGCCGGACCGTGATCCTCGGCGAGATGCGTGAGCTCGGTGCGAACGCGCGGGCGCTCCACGCAGAAGTCGGCACTCACGCTGCGGCGAACCTCGGTGCGGGGGATGCGCTGGTCGCCGTCGGACCGCATGCCGCGGCGCTGGTCGAGGCCGCCCGCGCATCAGGCTTCACGGGCGACACGCTGCACGCCGAGGCGTTCAGCGAGGCGTTCGCGATCGAGGCGGCGGCCCTCTCGCCATCCAAGTCCGCGATCCTCCTGAAGGGGAGCCGCGGTGCCCGGATGGAGCGCTTCCTGGAGCCGCTCCGCGCGGCGTTCGCGACGGCCTGAGTTTGCAGGATCAGCCTCGGTTTCTCCGATATTCGCTGACCGCGAATGCTCTACTACTTGACGAACGCCTTCCAAGGGTGGCTCGGGGACAGCGTGTACTGGGTGATCCAGATCTTCACCCAGTTTCACTTCCGCGCCTTTGCCGCATTGATCTTCTCCTTCCTGTTCGTGCTCGTCTTCGGGCCGCGAACGATCAAGCGGTTGCAGGAACTCAAGGTCTCGGATCATCCCGAGACCTTCAATACCGAACTGAACACACTGAATCAGGCGAAGAAGGGCACGCCGACCATGGGCGGCGTGCTGATCTGCGGATCGATCCTCGCCTCGATCGGGCTGTTCGCCGACGTGATCGGCTCGCGATACGTGCATCTCGCCATCCTCGTGCTCGTCTGGCTCGCCGCCGTCGGCATGTGGGACGACTGGCTGAAGCTGACCGCAGCCCGCCGCGCGTCGGGGACGCGCGACGGGCTGTTCCCGAAGGAGAAGCTCCTCTTCCAGTTCGGGATCGGGTTGCTGGCAACGTTCTTCCTCTATCAATCGAGCGCGGCCGAGGCGGACCCGTCCGCGGTCTCGATGAACCTGCCGTTCCAGAAGACGTTCATCCCGCAGACGTTCGAGGAGATCAAGTCGGCTGCGAACTTCACCCTCAACCCGAGCGTCTGGGTGTTGCCGTGGTGGGTCTTCCTCGTGATCGGCGCCTTCTTCATCGCGACCACCTCCAATGCGGTCAACATCGCGGATGGCATGGATGGCCTGGCGGCGGGCACCATGGCGATCGCTTCGCTGGGAGTCATGGTCCTGTGCGTCATCGCCAGCAGCCGCGAGCTCTCGCTGCTGCTGCTGGTTCCCTACGTGCCGGGGGCACGTGAGCTGATCGTGGTCAGCGGGGCGATGGTCGGTGCCTGCCTCGGATTCCTCTGGTTCAACTGCAACCCCGCGCGCGTCTTCATGGGTGACACGGGTTCCCTCGCCCTCGGCGGTCTTCTCGCCTTCATCGCCGTCGCCATCCGGCAGGAGTTCCTGCTCCTCTTCATCGCCGGCGTCTTCTACCTCGAGCTTGGGAGCACGGCCTTGCAGATGGGCTACTTCAAGTGGACTGGTGGCAAGCGGATCTTCCGCTGCGCCCCGATCCACCATCACTTCCACCTCGGCGGGTGGAGCGAGAGCCAGGTGGTCGTGCGCTTCTGGGTGGTGACGGTGATCATGTCGGCGATCGCGCTTGCCTTCATAAAGGTGCGCTAGGCGCGGGCGGATCGCATACCCTGTAGCGGATGGCAGGATCAGCCCGCAGTCTTGGCCGAGGAGGCGCGTCGTCGCGCGGTGCGCTGGGCGCATCGAGCAGGCGGACAGCGTGGCTCGGGCTTGCCGCGCTGGCGATCATCGCCGTGCTCTTCCTGCAGGTCGTTCGCCTGTCCGTGGCGGAGCATGGCGAGCATCTGAAGAACGTCGAGCGATTCCTCTCTGAGAGCCGTTGGCTGCCGGCGTCGCGCGGGACGATTCGCGATCGCAACGGCGTCGCGCTCGCGGCCGACCGCACCTCGTGGGACGTGCTGCTGCAGTACGACGCGATCGATGGCGGATGGTCGCGGTCCAAGGCGCGCAAGAGCGCGCTCGAGGCGGTGGGGCGCGATGCATGGCGCGAGCTGTCGCCCGATGCGCGCGACGCGGAGATCGACCGCCACGAGGAGGCCTATGCGCGCCTGCTTGATGAGCAGGTGTTCGTTCCGATCATGCAGGCGGGTGGGCTCACGCGCGAGGAGTTCGAGGCGCGGCTGAGCGCGGTGATGACGCGGGTCGAGCGCCAGGCGACGTCGTATCGCGAGAACCGCAAGGAGGCGCTCCGTCGGAAGTACGGCGGCGACGCTCCCATCGACGTCATCGCGAAGGAGCGAGCGCCCTCGCAGCTCGACGCCCATGTCATTCTCGAGAATGTCGAGCCGGAGACGGCCTTCCGCTTCCAGCAGCTGCAGGTGGCTATACCCGGCACGGTCTCCGTCGAGCCGTCGATGCGTCGAATCCGTCCGTTCGATGAGACGAAGGTCACCGTCGCCCGCGGCGATTTTCCCTCGCCCGTTCGCTCGAGCCGCGGCGTCGAGCTCCAGCTCGAGGGCGTCGCCGACCACATCGTCGGCTACATGCGCGACGTCTACGCCGAAGACGTCGCCGCGCGGCCATTCCGCACCGCCGATGGCGGCGAGGATCTCAAGGGCTACCGAGAGGGCCGCGACCAGATCGGCTCACGCGGCGTCGAGCGCACGGCCGAGGACGCGCTGCGCGGTACGCGCGGAAAGGTCACGAGCGATCTTCGTGATGGCGCAGAGCAGCGCGTGGACCCGACCGGCGGCATCGACGTCGAGCTCACGATCGACATCAACCTGCAGGCGAAGCTGCACGGGATCCTGATGCCCGAGGTTGGACTCGCGCGGATCGCGCAGTATCAGATCGGCTGGGAGAAGGACGGCACGCCGAAGCGCGGTCCACTGCCGATCGGCACCGAGCTGAATGGCTCGATCGTCGTCCTCGACATCGACACGGGTGAGATCCTCGCCGCCGTGAGTTCGCCGACGCTCGCCGATGGCCGTGCGATGACGAAGGAGGACCGCGCACGCGATCTTCCCATGTTGTTCCGTCCCTTCGAGGGCTGCTATCCGCCTGGTTCGATCCTGAAGCCGATCATCATCTGCGCGGCGGCGGCGGAGGGCGTGCTTGCGCCGGGCGAGAAGATCGATTGCCAGGGGCACTACTTCCCTGATCGCGACGACATGCTCCGCTGCCACGTCTTCCGCCCGCTCGAGGGTCGGACCGCGACTCACGGCCCGCTCGACGCGCCAGGGGCGCTTGCGCGCAGCTGCAACATCTTCTTCTACACGCTCGGCGACCGGCTCGGCGTGGATCGACTGGCGCCTTGGTACGAGAAGTTCGGCATGGGCGTGCGCCCCGACGCAGGGCTCGCCTATGAGCGGCGCGAGTTCGTCGAGCAGGCGGATGGGACCAAGACGGAGCGAGTCGTCGTCGTCGGCGAGGCCGCAGGATCCATTCCCAGGCTTGAGCGGCCAGACGGCGCACCCCCGAAGCGCGACCGCGTGAGCGAGGCGCTCCTCGGCATCGGACAGGGTGCACTCACGTGGACTCCGCTCCAGGCGGCCCAGGCGTACGCGACGCTTGCACGCGGCGGGGTGGTGATCCAGCCGACGATCTTCAAGTCGCTTCGCGCGCAGCGGACCAATGTCGATCTCGGCATCCCTGGCTGGGCGATCGATGAGTGCTTCGCGGGACTTCGCGCGGCTGTCGCCGAGGGATACGGCAGCGGGCACCACATCACCTTGCGCGACGGAACCCGCGAGCCGCTCTTTGACGTCCCTGGCGTCAAGATCTGGGGCAAGACGGGCACGGCGACCGCTCCGCCGCTCAAGGTCGACCTCGATGGCGATGGGGCGGTGGAGCGGGTCCAGACCGACCATGCATGGTTTGTCGGGCTCGCGGGGGGCGAGGGCGGGCGCCCGCGCTACTCGATCGCGGTCATCCTGGAGCATGGCGGATCCGGCGGAAAGGTCGCGGGCCCGATTGCGGTGGAGGCCATCCGCACGCTTGTCTCCGAGGGGTACTTCAGCGGGGGCGCGCGCCGAAGCGCGGATGCACGGGGGATCGCTCGATGAGCCGCTCGGGCTATACGGCGACGCGGCTCTACAGCGGGACCGACGCCATTCCCCGTCTCGGGATCAGGCTGGCGACCCCCGCCTGGCTCTGCGTGATCTCGGCGGCGTTCCTCTCGCTCGTCGGCATCAATGCCATCGGGCTCACGCGACCCGAGCTCGCGGCCAAGCAGTTCATCTTCCTTGGCGTCGGGCTCGCCGCGGCCATAGCGGTGACCATCGTGCCTCCACGGGCGCTGCGCACCCTGTCGTGGTTTCTGCTCCTCCTCGCCATCGGCTTCCTCGTCTTCGTGCTGCTGCCGTTCGTGCCCAAGTCCTTGGTCACGCCGCGGAACGGCGCGCGCGCCTGGATCAACATGGGCGCCGCCGACTTTCAGCCGTCTGAGCTGGCGAAGATCGCATTCATCCTCTGCATCGCCCAGTGGTACTCGCTGCAGGGAAGCCCGCGCACGCTGCGCGCGCTCATCGTCCCTGGCGCGATCTGGGCGCTGCTTGTCGGGCTCATCGTCCTCGAACCGGATCTCGGCAGCGCGCTCCTCTTCGCGCCGACCCTTCTGGCGATGACGATCGTCGCGGGCGTGCGCCTGCGCTATGTGGTGCTCGCGGTGGTCGCGGCCGCGGTCATCGCGCCCACCGCCTACTTCGTCGCGCTCAAGCCCTATCAGCGCGCGCGCATTGACGCCATCGTCGCGCAGGTGAAGGGCGACGACCGCTACGAGACGACCATCGGCTTCCAGGGCTGGCGCGCCATGCGGCTGGTCGGTGCCGGCGGACTCACGGGAAACGACGCCGATCGCACGCGCGCACTCGTCGAGTTCAACAAGCTCCCCGAGGAGCACAACGACATGATCTTCGCGGTGATCGCCTGCAGGCACGGGCTGCTCGGTGCGGGCGCCGTCCTCGGTGCCTACGCGCTCTTCGCGCTCGGAGCCTTCTCGCTGGCGCTCATCGCCCGCGACGGCTTCACCAAGCTGGTGGCGATCGGCGTCGGGGCGCTCGTCTTCGCGCAGATGACGGTGAACATCGGGATGACCGTCGGGCTTCTTCCGATCACCGGCGTCACGCTTCCCTTCGCGAGCTACGGCGGCTCGTCGCTCCTCTCCTGCTGGATGCTCGCTGGACTCCTGCTCGGGATCGGCATACGCCCGCCCGCCCGCTCCGCGGCGGGCGGCGAGAAAGACCCATTCGATGACTGAAGAACGCCCCAGCCGATCCTCCCGCACCGACGCAGCCGCCCGCGAGGCGGAGCTCGCGAGCTGGCTCGCCTTCGAGCCGGAGCCAGAGCCGATTCCCTGCGATCCCGGGGCGCGCGAGTTGCTCGCACGCTCGGGCATCGAGCTCGACGCCGCGGAGGAGGCTCTGCTCAGCCGCTATCTCGGCATGCTGTTCCTCGCGAACGAGCGCTTCAACCTCACGCGGATCGACCGCGAGAGCGCCTGGAC
>JBEGLX010000018.1:0-46976 GCA_041183345.1 Planctomycetota bacterium | reverse complement strand
CGCGCTCGGTCGCCGGCGCGAGCTCGCGGAGCGGCTCGAGCTGCGCGGGAACGCTCTTCAGATACTCCAGGTCATTCGGATACTTCACGCTCCACCACGGTGGATTCGCCTGCATCGCTTCGGGCAGCGGGCGCCCTGGCAGCTCACCGTTCACCCAGTTCGCGAGTCGCCCGAACATCAGCCCCCACGGCACCACGAAGGCGACCGCGTCGCCTGCGACAAGGATCGGCAGCTTCTCCCGCCGCGCGAACCAGATGATCGCGATCGCGACGCCGATCACGCCGCCGTGGCTCGCCATGCCCCCGTTGTAGATCTCAAGCACGCCCCAGAACGGGAACGAGCTCGACCACTGCGTCAGCAGATGCTGCTCGTAGAAGATGCAATGGCCGAGGCGTCCGCCGATCAGCACCCCGAGCACGACGTTGGTCACGAGATCGCCCACCTGGCGCGCATTCATCGGAATGCGGCCAGACTTCGCGAGCCAGCGGAGGATGAGCCATCCGACGATGAACCCCGACAGGTACGCCGTGCCGTACCAACGCGGTCCGACGCCCGGCGAGAGCTCGAACACGAATGGGTCGAGCGTATGGAGGATCGATTCGGCGAGGACCGCGGCAGGCATGCTGCGGATGCTACGACATACGCGGCTCCGCGAGACCAACGCGGTACCCTGCAGACATGGCTCTCCACGGACCGTTCGAATTCGCACGACCGGCCCAGCCCGGCGATCTCGGCCCCTACCTCCGCACGCTCGTGCGGGGCAAGACGCTCACGGAGTCGGAGTCCCGAAGCGCCTTCGAGGCGATCGCCTCGGGCGAATCGAGCCACGCGGAGATGGGCGCCTTCCTCGCCCTGCTCGCAACGCGGCTGCCGACGGTGGACGAGATCACCGGCGCTGCGACGGTCATGCGCGCCCGCGTCGAGCGTGTTCCCTGCAAGGCCGATCCGAGCTCGATCGTCGATACCGCGGGTACGGGCGGCGCACCGAAGTCGTTCAATGTCTCGACTGCGGCGGCGATCGTCGCAGCGGCTGCGGGGGCAACCGTCGCGAAGCATGGAAACCGATCGCGCACCGGACGCGGCTCGGCGGAGGTCATGGAGCGACTCGGCGTCGGCGTCGATGCGCCGCCCGCAGTGCAGGCCCGATGCCTCGACCAGATCGGCCTGTGCTTCTGCTTCGCGATCCACCATCACCCGGCTGCAAGGCACGTGATGCCCGTTCGCAAGGCGCTCGGGATTCCGACCATCTTCAACCTACTTGGGCCGCTGACGAATCCTGCGGGTGCCGGGCGACAACTCATGGGCGTGTATGCGCGCGATTTCGTGCGCCTGATCGCCGAATCGCTCGTTCGGCTCGGATCGACGCGCGCACTGGTGTTCCACTCCGATGACGGACTCGATGAGATCTCCATCGGTGCGCTCACGCATGTCGCGGAGTTGCGAAATGGCCGCGTGCGCGACTGGATCGTCGATCCTGCCGCGCTTGGGCTCGAGATGGCCGATCCCATGTCGCTCGCGCCGGTTTCGCTCGACGAGGCCGCCGAGCTCCTCCTGCGCGTGCTGCGCGGGGAGGATCGTGGCCCGCGGCGCTCCATGGTGCTCCTCAATGCAGCGGGCGCGCTCCTTGCCGCCGATCGCGTGGAAGACCTCGAGGACGGTGTCCGCACCGCCGCCGATGCGATCGACAAGGGACTCGCACACGCGAAGCTCCGCGAGCTCCGCGAACTTTCGCAGGGCGAGTGAGCGCGCCGGAAAATCGACGGGCGAGTGACATGGATTCTCGGCGCCATGCCCGCGCGCCATAGGTTCGCGGCATGACCAGCCGCACAACCCACGATGCAGCGGAGAAGCGGGGCCCGTCGCTGCGCGATCGCGCGCGTGCATCGAATCCCAAGCCGCTTGTTCCCATCCTCACCTGCATCCTCGCTGCGTGCATGTGGCTTGGAAGCGCGGCCGCAGACGCCACCGGCCTCCTGCATGTCGCGCTTGCGACCGCGCTTCCCGAGGTCGCGCAGGCGCTTCTCGTCACATCGCTTGTCGCGGCGGCGGCGGCGTCCGTGATCGCGGTCCATCGCATCCGCCACGACGCTGGCGAGCCGCTCGCGTGGACGAAGCACGCATCGCTCGCGACGCTCACGGCGCTGGCTGCGCTCACGCTCGGCGCCGGCCTTCGCGTGCGCGAGGAGATCGCGCGCGCCCGCACCGAGCGCGTGCTTCTCGATGTCACTGGGTCGGGCGCCCGAGCCAACCAGCTTGTGACCATCGAGGCCACCGTGGCGACCGGATGGTCCCGCGATGCGTTCGGACCCGACATCCTCGCCACCTACTTCAACAAGCCTCCGCGCTGGAAAGTCCGCCTCGAACGCCTCGATTTCATCGCGGATGACGGAACGCGCATCGCGCTGGATGACGGGACTGGCGTGACCCTTGCGATCCCCGCCGATTCCGACGAGAGCCACGCCCCGCCATGCCACCGCATCGGCGAACGGATCCGCCTGATCGGGAGGTTCACGCCGCTGATGCGCTCGGGCCTGCCATCGCGGTTCGATCGCGCCGAGTCGATGGCCAAGCGCGCATCCGTCGGGACGATCTCCGTCGATTCGCCAGCGTTGCTCGTCCCGCTCGGCGGATCCGCCCGCGCGCATCCACTTCACGACGGGGTGATGCGTGCGCGCGAAGACCTCAGGCGCCGCGTGCGCGATGCCCTGCTCTCAGGCGTCCCGCGAGGCGGAGACGACGCAATCGACGCCATGCTCGTCGCACTCATCCTTGGCGATTCCGAGGAGGGCTATGAGCCGATCGAGCAGGGGTTTCGTGCAGCGGGACTCGCCCACATCCTCGCCATCTCGGGATTCAACCTGGCCGTCCTCGGGTGGGTCGTGGCCGCCATCGCGGGCATCTTCATTCGCGACGAACGCTGGCGCGCGGTCCCGGTCGGAATCGCCGCGCTGGTCGCGCTCATCGTGATGGCACCGGCAGCGAGCGCGGTCCGCTCGTCGCTCATGGCGATCACCGGTGCCTGCGCCCGCTCGTTCGGTCGCGATTGGAATGGCGACGCGATGATCGCGCTAGCTGCGATCCTCATGCTGCTCCATGCGCCGTCCGACGCGGCGGGCGCGGGATTCCAGCTGAGCTATGCCTGCGTGCTCGCGTTGCGGCACGTCGCGCCTGCGCTTCGCGCGCAGTGGCTGTCATGGATCCCGCGAGACGATGGACGCAGCGCGCGATCGGGCTGGCTTGCGGTGACGGGTGAATTCTCCTCTCGAGCGATCGCGGCCGGGCTCTCCGCGTTCCTCGTGAGCACGCCGATCGCCCTCGCGCACTTCGGCTCCATGCAGCCGCTCGGCGTGGTGCTCACCTTCCTGTGCACGCCGTTGTCGACCGTCACGCTCGCCATCGCATATCCAAAGGCGCTCATCGGAGCGGTCTGGATACCGCTGACCTGGATCGCGGGGCCTGTCGTCTGGTTCTTCGCGTGGATGCAGGTGCTGCTCGTCGATTCCGCGCTCGAGCTCGCGGGAGGCGCGCTCGAGCTCGGCGTGCTCCCGCTCCCGTTCGCCGCGACGCTGCTCGCGGGCATCGTCGGCTGCATCGTTCTTCCAAAGCGCGTCCCGCGGACTGCCTGCGGGCTCCTCGCCTGCGCGATCGTCGGCGGCATCATCCTCGCGCGCAGGCTCGAGCCAACGCCCACGCTCGACGTCACGGCGCTTTCCGTCGGCGATGGATCCGCATACGTGATTCGAAGCGGCTCTTCGCTCGTGCTCTTCGACGGTGGCTCGAGTTCATTCGGCGGCATCGCCGGATCCGCGCTCCTCCCGATCATCGCTGCCCATGGCGGGACCGTCGACGCGATCGTGGTCTCGCATCCGAACCTCGACCACTTCAGCGCGCTGCTCGACGTCATCCGCTTCACGCGCGTGCGCATGCTTGCCGTCCATCCGACCTTCGTCGCCGCCCGCAAGCGGATGCCGGCCGTCGACGCGCTCCTGCGCGGCGCAGAGGCGCGAGGCACCGAGATCAGGGCGATCTCCGCAGGAGATGAGCTCACGCTCGGCGAGATGCGCTGGCGCGTGCTCTGGCCCGACGCGCGATTCCGCACGCCTCGCGACAACGACTGCTCGATCGTGGCCATGCTCGCGCATGCCTGCGGCGCGCGCATCCTCTTCTCCGGCGACATCGAGACAGAGCCCGCGGCCCGCCTGGCTGCGCGCGCCGACCGCGGCGAGATCGATCTCCGCTGCCATGTCGCCGAGCTCCCGCATCATGGGAGCTTCCGCGAGGCGATCGTCGGCTACATGGCGACCGCATCGCCGAGGCTCGTGGTGCAATCGACCGCCGAGCGCCGGTTCGCCAACGATCGATTCACGGGAACGCTGCCGGGAGCGCGGCTCGTCACCTGCCGCGATGGCTCGGTGCGCATCTCCGCGGACGGACAGGGCGCGCTGCACCTGTCGCTCTGGGATGACCACGCAGGCGGAACCGCACGGGCCGGCTGGCGTCCAGCGGGGAGAATCGAACTAGCGCGATGACAGGATGAAGCATGCGCGCTCGAGGATCACGGAATCACCCGCGATGCCGTTGCCGCCATCGGTGAGCGTGATCTCGACCTGACCAGCGGTGCCTGCCCGTGCGAGCGGGATCCCCGGCACGACGAGCGGCGCACGACGCGTCTGCGCGTCGAGGGAGATGCGTGCCGCAGGTCCGTCGCCAACGCGCACCTCGATCTCCACCCGGGCATCTCGTGGCGCGGGCTCCGCGAGCGCAAAGTCGCACGTGAAGGTCGCCGTGCCATCCACGTCATCGAGGAGCGGTGGGCGGGGAAAGCGCGCCACGATCGGACCCGCCAGCTCGATCGGCGCAAGCCCGAGCAGCGCGCGATCGCTCGCGCCAACGCGCACCGCACGCTCGATTCCGAAGTGATGGTGCTCGGCAGGCACGGAGACCGTGGGCTTTCCTGCTGATGCGAGGGGCACGAGCTGGCCAGGCTTCAGGAGCCCCGCGATCGGGTTCGCCGCCGGCGGCACGCTCTCGGTTGTCCGTGCAGCCCTGATCTTCGCGAGGAGCGGATCGACAAGCTCGAAGTTCCAGCCGCGCTTCTCGTCGAAGGCAAGCGCGCGCGCATCGACGAGCGACCCATCGATCGACCAGATCCGCATCGCATCCGATCGCGGCGCCTCGCTGCGCGCCAGCGCGATGGCAGCGATTCGATCGGTCGAGATGGTCCTCCGCTCGGGCTTCGTGTCGGGAGCGTCTTCAGGTTGCGCGAGCGGCTCCAAGGCGACATCCTCGCCGATGCTCTCGATGAACCCCGTCAGAACGTCGCCATTCAGGAGCAGCAGCGTGTCGCCTTCCGCGCGGCGCTCCGGCGTGCGCGCGCCCCGCAGCCGAAGAGTTGCGATCTGCTCGAGATCGAGCGGGATCGCGCCGATCCATCGGTGATCCCAGAGATTCGCATCGCGTGCGACGCGGAAGTTCCCCGGCAGGCGCTGCCCATTCGCGAACTCGATCAAGCCGTAGGAGAGCGGGGTGGGCACCTCGGAGTCGGCGGCTGGCTCACTCGAACCACGCGAGCGCTCGACGATGAAGGCGACGACATCCTCGGCGCGCAGGACCTGCGCGTCCTTCGCTCCGGTCCGCGCGACCTTCCAGCTTCCATCGGTGATCGAGACGAGATCGGCGCGGGCCCAGGAGCCATCGCGCATCAGCGCCCGAAGCGCCACCTCGGAGGCTGCAGAAGCCTGACCCGCGAAGGCGCTCGCGAAGGCGATGCCTGCAAGTGCGATCCGGATCGCAGTCGATGAAGCGCTGGAGGGCAGGGATCGGTCTCGCATCGAGTGGCTTCCAAGTCGGACCGCGCAGCTAGCGCTGGAAGATCGGCAGATACCGCTTGGGCATCTGAAGAACGATGAGCGCCATCGCCGTGCCGTAGGCGTTTCCGTTCTGGGCATCGGTCCACGATCCATCGGAGTTCTGCCGCGCGAGCAGCTCCTCGCGGATCGCGGGCCACCATTCCTTCCAGTGCTCGCCGCCCGCGAGATACATCGCCTGCACCGCGTAGTAGTGGCCATAGAAGTAGTGGGGCTGCATGAAGCCAGCGACCACAGGGCCGCCATTGCCTCCGCCGCGGGGAAACGCGTTCTTCTTCAGGTACTGCAGTCCGCGCTCGATCGACTCGTCCTCGTAGACGCCTGCGTAGTAGAGGCTGGCGATGCCCGCGGCCGTGCGCGGCCAGAGCGAGCCGCCCGAATCGCGCATGTAGCGGAAGCCGCCATCGGAGTTCTGGCATTCGCGCACATACTTGATCGCGTCGTCGATCGTGGTCTTCGGCACCTTGATCCCGGCGTTGCGCGCGCTGCGCAGTCCCATGATCTCGCAGATCGTGACCGACACATCGGCATCCGCAGGCACGGGGTTGTAGCGCCAGCCGCCCTCGTCGTTCTGGCTTGCGACGATCAGCTGCACCGCGCGCACAAGCGCATCGCGCACGCGGTCGTCCTGGCTGTTCATTCCGTAGATCTCGCCGAGGAAGAGCGTGGCAAAGCCATGCCCGTACATCGGTCCGTGCGTCTCATCGGAGACGAGGAGCCCCGTCTCCGTCGCATTCGAAAGCACGAAGTCGAGCGTCTTCTGCACGCAGTCGCCGAAATCGCCGCGTCCGGGTAGGTTTCCATCGGCCATGAACGAGATGCCGCAAAGGCTCGAGACACCGATGTGCTCGCCGTATCGGCCTTCGCCGAACGACCCGTCGGGCTTCTGCTGGCGACGCAGGAACTCGAAGCCCTTGCGGACAGCGGCCTCGAGCTTCGGCGTGATCTCCGCGGCGGCGGGCGCATTCTCAGCGCCGCCATCGACGGGCTTGGCCGCTTGGGCGGGCTTTGCATCCTGTGGCAAAGGCGCAATGCCCGCCGAGCCGATCGGGAACGCAGCGACGAGGAGCGCGGCCAGGAGCGAGTTCACCGCGAGGCCTCCTCGGCAAGCCGACGGTAGTACTCGCGGGTCAGCCGCTCGTAGATCGTCGAGACGCGATCGCGCCGTCCCTGCAGGACAAGCTCGCGCACACGCTCGGGCAGGCGACCCCATTCGATGCGCGACTCGGTGAGCTCCTGCGTGTCGGCGACGGCATCGTCGCGATCACCGCTGCGCGAATCGTCGTTGCTTTCGTTCGACGCCGAGGGCTGGCTTCCCTGCTGCTTGCGGCGCTGCTGCTGCTGCTTCTGCTGCTGGCCGTTCTGCTCGGAGGGATCGTCCTTCGAGCTGCGCTTCGACGAAGACTTCGAAGAGGACGACGACTTCTTCTGCTGGCGCTGCGCCTCTGCGAGCAGGCGATCGAGGGTCTTGACGACATCCTCCTGCGCGCGCTGGGTGCCGAGACCCGCGTCCTTCGCATCGGACAGCCTCTCGGTCGCCGTCTTCATGCCCTCCACGGCGCGCTGGACGAGATCGGACATCGACGCCTCGTTCAGCGACTTCTCAAGGCGCTTCTCCTGCTCGCGGCGGGCCGCGTCCTCGGCGCTCGCGCCCGATGACTCTGATCGCGGCACGCCAAGCAGATCGTCGAGCGACTTCGGCGCGTCATCCTTCGCAGGCGCAGCGGGCGTCTCCTGCGGCTTCGGAGCCGCCGGCGGATCGGCCAGGACCTCGGTGCCGCACAGCACGACCGACATCGCCAGCAGGTGGAGGCCTGCTCGGATGATCGTGACGTGGCGCGGGGCATGGGCCATGCCCAAAGAGTATCGGTGGCTCATGGCGTGGTTCCCCTTGATTCACGCGAAATTGGCGCTTGTTCGCGCGCGCTTGGCGGTGCAGGCGCGGGATCCGTTCCTTTCGGACCATCGTCCCCGCCATCGCCAGGCTCGGCAGGCTCGATCGCAGGTCCGCCTCCATCCGTGCTGAGCTTCTCCGCGATCTTCGAGCCGAGCTCGAGGATCCGCTGCTGCCTCGCCGCGAGCTCGCCGAGTTTCTGGGCGCGCGCCACCGGATCCATCGCATCGGCGCGATCCGCGAACGCGCGCGTCTTCCTCGCGAGCGAATCCTGCATCGCGCGCAGCAGCTTGATCTCAGCTGCGGGCGGCATCCCGCCGCCCTGCTGTTCGCCGCCGCCACCGCCTTGCTGCCCGCCACCCTCTTCCTCGCCGAACGGATCGTCATCCTTCGGCGCACTCGACTCGTCGAGCGCGCCCACGATCGCGGACAGCAGCTCGACGGCCTCGTCCTCGTGCGGCATCGCGTCGCCAGGCTTTCCATCGCTCAGACGCTGCTTGGCGTCGGCGAGCGAGGAATCGATCGCATCGTGGAAGTCGACCAGCGCGTCGGACGACTGCACGAACTCGTCCGCTGCCCGGAGATCGGCGATCGCCTTGCGCAACTCCTCCTGCACGGTGCCGAGCCGGCGGCTCTCGATGAGCTCGCGGCGCGCAAGCGGCTTCTCGTCGGCTGGCACGATCTTCGCGACGGAACCACGGAGTCCAGCCTGACGCTCGAGGAAGTCGCGGTACTTGCCGAGCAACTCCTCGCGCTGCTCTTCCTCGGCGCGCTCCTCGGCGCGGTTCTGCGCCTCCTCGGCTTCCTTCAGCGCATCCTGCAGCGACTTCAACGCTGCATCGACGGCGAGCGCCGTGTCATCGCGATCGAAGTCCTCGGCGCGCAGGTTGCCCGCGACCTTCGCCATGCTGCCGGCGGCGGCATCGAGCGTGCGCGCCACGCGCGCCGCCTCGCGGCCCATCGTCCGCGCATCGGTCGCAACGCCGCGGACGTTCTGCGAGAGCTTGCCGGCGCCGAGCGCCGTGCGCTCGCGCGCATCGACCGACTCAGCGTCCGGCCCTTCGCCAACCTCCTTGACCTCGCCACCGATCAGCTCGGCTTCCTTGATCAAGCGCTCGATCGAGTCCACGAGCGACTCCAGCTCGCGCGCGAGCTCCTCGGCGCGGACCTTGCGATCCTCCGCGAGCGCCTCCGACGCCTTCTGCAAGGCCGACGCCGCGCGATCCTGCGCCTGCTTCGACTGGGCGAGCCGGTTCTGCTCGGCGTCCTTCGCACCCTGCTCGAGCTCCTCGCGGACCTTGCCGTCCTCAGCCGCCTTCGCAGCCTCCTCGAGCGCGCGCGCCTGCTGCGGATCAGCATCCTTCAGCGACTGCGCACGCTCCTTGAGCTCCTCGACGACCTGCTCGGCCTCCTCTGCAGCCTGCTCCTGCTTGTCCGCGAGCGCATCGATCTCCGCGCGTCCCTCCGCGGAAAGCTCCTCGCGCGACTCGCCGTTCGAGCGACGCGCCGCCTGGTCGGTCTCGCGCGACGACTGGCGGATCTTGTTCGCCAGTGCGTCGAGCCGGCGCTTCGCAAGCCACGAGTCCTCGTCGCGATCAAGGAGCGAGACAAGGTCCTCGAGCTCCTCGCGCACGCCTTCCTGGCGCTCGGCGGCGTCCTTCGCGGCCTCGGCCTTCTTCGCAGCATCGGGCTCGGCCTGCGCGCGCTCAAGCGCGCCGCTTGCCTCCGCGCTGCGCGACTCGGCAGCCGACGCAAGGTCCTTCGCCTGCTCGGCGAGCTCGGAGAGCACGCCCTCGTCGCGACCATTGCGCTCAAGCCGCTCCATCGCCTGCTCGATCGCCTCGCGCATGCGTGCCGCGCCCTCGGTGACCGCGGCCTGGGCCTCATTGATCCCGCGCTCCGCGATGTCGCGCTCGAGCGCGTCGCGCGCCTTCGCCTGCCGGTCATCGACGCGCATCGCATCGCGGCGCACGCCCGCGAACACGCCGCGGATCTGCCGCTCGAATTCATCCTCGCCCACGATGCGCAGCACGCGAGGCGCGCTACGGATGCGGCCATGCCCGACTTGCCCATCCGCCTTCGCGACGTCGTAGCCGTCCTCGGCGTAGGCTCGGAGGATCACCGAGTCGCCAGCCTCGACCTTGAGCTTCGCCACATCCAGCTCGCGCTCGATCCCCGACTCCGATGCATCCTCGCCGACCTGCGCCGGCTCCTCGAACACGAGGCCTTCCGTCGCATCCTTGCCGATGCGGGTCGAGATCTCGATGCCGGCCTTGGCAAGCGCGATGTCGTCGCGCGCCTCCGCGCGCATCGGGATGCGCGCATCGGCCACGATCGACTCATCCTGCAGCGGCTCCGCGATCGTCGCCGTCGGCGCGCGATCGGCGATGGTATCGAACGCGATCACGACCGGCTCGTTCGCAGCGATTCCATCTGCGTCGATCAGGTCGATCGAGACGCGCATCGGCTCACGCGCCACGCAGGAGAGCAGCCAGCGCGTCGGATCCGCTGGATCGACGGCGATCGTCGCCTGCGTCGCAGCGCCCTCCGCACCGCCTGCGGCCAGCGCCGTCATCGGCGGCTTCGCCGCATCGAACGGCAGCGCGCGCGTCAGCATCAGCGCGAACTCGACCGTGCTCCCCTCGAGGATCGGATCGCGCAGGATCCCGCGCGAACCGCCGCAATCGCCCAGTGATTCCGTGCGTGGAGCCCGCACACCGCTCGCGTACGCGGGGGGCGCGATGCGCACCTCCGCCGATGCGACGGCTGGCGGAGCCACGAGCCGCACGCGCGCGATCTCGGTGCTTGCGTCGCTGGTCAGGAAGCGCGCCTCAAGAAGCTCGCCTTCCGCATCGACGAAGCGCTCGTAATCACCGGAGGGCTGTCGCGCCAGTCCGACCTCGATCCAATCGCCGGCGACGCCATCGCGCGTCACGCGATACTCGGCGCGCACGCGCTCGCGCTCAGCCTCGCCCTGGGTCATCCGCGCGCGCAGCGCGAACGGCCTGCCGCGCGCTGCGACGGAACCATCGTCCACGAGCCCGACGAGCGCGGTCCGCGCCGGCCACACCGCGTCGGTCCACGGCATCAGCGTGCGCCGAGCGGCGATCGACGCGAACACGGGATACGCAACCGAGAGCCCGACCACCGATGCAACCAGCATGATCGCCAGCGCAACCCGCGAGCCCATCGGCTTCAGGCGCACGACCTTGCCGAGTTCGACGCCGCTCGCACGCTCCTCCGCATCGCGGATCGCGCGCATCGCAAGCGCGCTGCCGCGCGCTGCACCCGACAGCTCGAACTCGACCGCTGATGCCAGCTTCCCCGAGAGCTCGGGGCGCATGCGCTCGATGCGCAGCGCGAGATCAACGGGCGCGGGACGGAACCGCCACGCCGGGATCACGAACTTGCGGAGATCCACCACGAGCAGGAACGCGATGACGGCGAGGATCGCCGCACGGAGCGGGGCCGGGAAGCGCACCGCGGCATCGAGCACCGCAGCTCCGAGCGCGCAGCCAAGCGCAAGCGTGACCAGCGACGCAGTCGCGCCCGCGATGCGCAGCCCGCGCACGCGATGGGCGATGCGGACCACCGCGCGCACGGTCGGCGAACCGGCGGAGGAAGCGGAGTTGTCGAGCACGGGATCGCTCATAGCTTCTCGTTCATAGCTTCTCGTTCATGGCTTCTCGTTCATGGCTGCTTGTTCATCGCCTCTTGTTTCATCGCCTGATGTCTCCGTACGACCGTCTTTCACCGTCAGACAAGCCGCAGGATCCTCCTTCCGATCCATTCGAATCCGAGAAGAAGGAGGACGAGCGTCAGCGCGGCGGGCGTATCCCACAGCGCCTTCAGCACGCTTTCATCGGTCTCCCGCGCGCGGCGCGGCAGCAATTCAGGCAGCTTCGCGATCGTCGACGCATCGAGCATCTCTCCGCCCGTGCGTCGCGCAAGCTCGGCGAGCGCCGCATGGTCGGCGTCGCCGCGGCGGAGCTCGTCATCGCGGCGGACGACCTCGAACGCAGCCGACGCGCTGCCGAACGCAGGATCGCTCGCGACGGCGCGGAAGGCGCCGACCTTCTCCACGGGCATCGTCGCCGTGGCGCTGCCACCCTCGCGCGCCAGCTCGAGGCGAGCGACCGGCGCGCCATCGGCACCGACGACCTCGACTGGCACGGAACCCGCGCTCGACTTCGCCGTCTCCTCGTCGGAGAAGCGCAGCGTCACGACCACCGACTCGCCGGGCGCAGCGCGCGGCGGCTCGACGGACAGCGTCGCTCGCTCGTCGCCCTGCGCGAGCGATTCACGCGCAAGCATGCGCACGATCGGCACCCAGAAGCGCTCGGGATAGCGCTCGCCCTGTCCATATCTCCACCGCCAGATCTCATCGGTCGCGACGAACACGACCTCGCCCGCGCCGAAGCGCATGCGGGCGATCAGCGCGGTCGGCTCGACCGATCCAGCGCCGGTGCCTTCTGCCTCCGCGAGCACCTCGGCCGTCGGCTTCAGCCTGCTGCGCGGGACGCTCTGCACGTAGCGAAGCCTCGGCCACTGCAGGTCGGGGCTCGTCAGCACATCGGGCCAGCCATCATCGTCATCGGAGAGCCGAAGCACGCCAAGCCGCTCCGCGACGCTGGTCGGCCGCACGATGCTCGCTCCGACGCGCGCCTCCAGCGCAAGCGGAGGTCGGAACGGAAACAGGTCCGCAAGCGGCGTCGATTCCCACGATGCCGGAGTCGAGCGCTCGCCTGCGATCCACAGCAATCCTGCGCCACGCTCGCTCACTTCCGCGCGCATGACCGCGAGCTGGTCGGGCGAGAAGAACCCGCTCGGCACATCGCCGATCACGAACAGGTCGTACTTCGCGAACTCCTCCTTCGTGCGCGGAAGCCGCGCGATCGGCATGTTGCCTTCCTGGGCGAAGTCGCGATCGGCCGAAAGCAGCATGATCGAGCTCTCGACATCCTTCTCGCGCATGAGGAGGTTCTTGAAATAGCGATACTCCCAGCGCGACACGCCCTCGACATAGAGCACGCGAAGCGGGCGATCGATCAGCTCGACCGAGAGCTCGCGCGCATCGTTCTCGCGCACGAGATCGGCGCGGTCCGACACAAGTTCCGCGCGCCAGGTCCGTCCACCAGCGCGATCGGTCGATGCGTCGAGCACCACCGTCTGCTCCGCGGCTGCGTCGTCGATCTCCTTGCGCGCGATCTCCGCGCCGCTCTCCGCGTCGACAAGCCGCACCGCGAGCTTGCCCGCGACGCCACCGCGCTCGACGCGCACCTCGACGGGCACGCGATCGCGCACGAACGCGCGCGCCGGCGACTCCGCGGAAACGATCGCTGCGTCGCCGATGCGGTCGTTCGAGCCCAGCGCCACCGCAAACACGCGCACCGCGTCGCGCTCGAGCAGCCGCAGCGTCTCGGGCGAGACAGGCGCCGCCGACCGACCATCGCTCACGAGAAGCACGCCGCTCAGCGGCTGGCCCGCGCTCCGCGTGATCGCTTGCCGGATCGCAGCATCGAGATCGGTTCGCTCGCCTTCGGGAGTCCCGAGCGCATCGATCACCTTGCCGCCCGTGGCTCCGAGCGAGAAGGCGCCGCCACTGAAGCCGACGAAATCGATGTCCTTGCCGCGGCGCTCGCCCTCCTCAGGCTTCGCCTGCGCATCCATGCCCGCGATCCGATCAAGCACCGGCTGTGCGCCGCCGAGGAAGCCGCGCAGCTGCTGCTCGCGAGACTCGCCGCCCGGTCCATCCGCGATCGCCAGCGAGCGGCTCCGGTCGAGCAGCACCACCAGCTTGTCCGCCTCGATCCGCGACCGCTCGAAGCGCAGGCTTGGCCCCGCGATCAGGAACGCCACGAGCATCAGCACCGACGCGCGGAGCACGACGAGGAAGCCGCGCATCGCGCGCGACAGCGGCTTCCCCGTGCCCTGCAGCCTGCGATAGCTCCACAGCGCGATCAGGAACAGCCCGACGCCGACGAGAAGCCACGCCCACGCGGGCATCGGACGCTCGAAGACGAGCGTCATCGCGCCGGCATCGCGCGGCACGTCGCCTTGCACGAACCACTCTGCGATCGACCGAGGGCTCATGCGCGCCCTCCGAAGCCGGCGGCTTCCGGCTTCTGGCGCTGCTCGCGCGCGCGCACGCGCCCGACGGTCGCGATCGACGATTCGCTCGCCGACGCACGGCGCAGCGAGGCGTGCGAGAAGATCCGGCTCAGCACGCCCTCGAGCAGCAGGATCACAAGCGTCATGACGAGCAGCGCGAACGACCAATTGCCGGCCGTGCTCGGTGCATCAGCCTGCTCGCCCTCGCCAGCGGCGCGGAAGCGCACGTCGCCGATCGGGCCGAGCGCCGTGCGCACGGTCTCCGATGAGTTCGGCGCAAGCATCAGGCTCGCGGACCGCAGATTCGCAGCCACGATCGCGCCTGAATCCGAACGCCACAGCCCGCCCTGCTCGACGATGCCCGCGCTTGCGCCATCCGCACCGATCGCAAGCGCGAGCCCGCGCTCATTGCGGAACGACGACTGCGGATCGCCGCGCAGGCGCTCGCCCACGACGACCTCGCTGCGACCCGCAGCGATCTGGATGCCCGCGCGCACGACTTCCTGGAACAGCGGCACCATGAGCGGCTTGACGGGCAGATTCGTCCAGCTCAGCTCGGGAGCTGCGCAGAAACCGATGATCATTCCGCGCTCGACGCCGCCATCCTCGCGGCGCGGCGACTGGGCGACGGCGAACGCGGATCCATCGGCGTTCGCAAGCACGACCTCGCCCTGGGAGTAGCCCGTCAGCGCCACGGTCCGCGTCGATTCGATCGGTGCGGCCAGCTGCCCCATCTCGGGACGGATCGCCGCGAGCAGGAGCGAGGACGGCTGCTCCTCCGCGAGGCGCAGCGCCGGCGCATGCTCGACCGCTTCGGCCGCCACGCGCATCGAGACGCCGAGCTTTCCGAACACCGACTGTCCCCATGGCTGCGCGAGCGATTCGCCCGACGGAAGCACGACCACGACTCCGCCGCCAAGCGCGAACGCTCCGAGCGACTCGCACGCGGCGGGCGAGACCAGGTCCGGTCGCGCGATGACGGCGGCATCGAGGCCGAGCAGCGCGCGCTCATCGACGCTCGACGGATCGATCTCACGCACGCGCATGCCTGAGCCGACCGCAGGCGACAGCGCGCGCGCCACCCACAGCGATGAGGGCACGCGCTCGATGTCCGATGCATCCAGCGAGGTGCGGCGGCCAATGACGCCGATCTCGAGCTCGCGCTTGAGATCGACGGATGCGTGACCCGTGTTGCCAGCGGCGAGCGCATCGTCATCCAGCGACACCGTCACCCCGATGCGTCGCGTGCCCGCTGCGACGCCGGTGGGGATCAACTGGAACTCGACGGTCGCGTCGGTCTCGCCCTTCTCCCACATCACGGCGCGCGCAGGCGGCGGCGGCACGCCAACCGATGCAACGCGCACGAACGTCTGCCCCGCCTCGAGCGATGCTCCCTCGCGGACGAGCTTCGCGCGCACGAGGACGGCGTCACCGGTCGGCGCCGGCCGCGCCTCGACCGACTCCACGCGGACATCCGTCGCCGCATCGCGCGCAGGAACAAGCGGAAGGACCTCGATCCGCGGCACACCTGGCTGCTCCACCCGCGCCACGGCGAGCGACGCGCCATCGGCAAGGCTCGCGCGCCTGAACGCGCTCGCGACTACGATTCGTGGAAGTTCGCCATTCGCGCGCCCGGCGGCACGCTCGCCATCGATCGTCGACACGGCCAGCGCAAGCGCATCCTTGAGTTCACTCGGCGTCTCCGCCGGCTCGATTCGCGCCAGCGCCTGCTCGACCGCAGCGGCATCGGTCGTCGGCGCCAGCGCGATCCGCGGCGGCTTCGACGCAAGCACCACGCCGATGCGATCGCGCACCGCGCGCGCGCCGAGCATCGTGCGTACCTCGCCGATCGCGCGGGAAAGCTCGCTCTCGGCGCCCGTCTTCAATCCGCTCGCCGGACCATCATCGACCACCACGATGACCAGCCTGCGCGTCTCGGCGGATGCGCCCGCTCCATCGAGCACGGGCACCGCGATCGCGAGTCCCGCTGCGAGAACCGCGAGGCAGCGCAGCGCGAGCACGATCCACTGCTCGACCTTCATGCGGCGGTTCGTGCGGCGCACGGCCTCGCGCAGGAGATCCATCGCCGCCCACTCGACGGGCACGCGCCGGCGGCGGAAGAGGAAATGGATGATGATCGGCAGCGCGACCGCGGCCACGCCCGCCCACGCGATCGCGGGGTGCAGGAAACTCATGCGCCACGTCTCCCGACGAAGCTCATGCGGCGATCAAGCAGCGCGGCCAGCACAGGACCGACCGACTCATGCGTGTCGCAGACGAGCGCATCGGCGCCGAAGGACCGCGCGATGCGGTCGACCTTCTCGACGTGCTCGCGCAGCAGCGCGAGATACGCCTCGCGCACGGCGCGCGGGTCGGTCTCGATCGCAGCCTCGCCCTCGAGCCCATCGAAACGAGCCGGTGCATCGAGCGCGAAGTGCAGCTCCTGGTGATCGAGCGTCTGGATCAGCATCGCGTCATGCCCGCGGTGCGCGAGCCGCGCGATCGCGGAGCGCAGCTCCTCGGTCGGCATCAGGAAGTCCGAGACGATCACGAAGAGCGCGCGGTTGGTGACGCGCGCGAGCATCTGGTCGATCGAGCGTCCGATCTGCGCACGCCCCTCGACGGGCTCGCCGCTGAGCGCACCGACGATCGCACGCCATTGGTCGCGCTGGCTCGAGCGCTTCACCTGCGCACGGACCTCCTGGTCAAACAGCCCGAGGCCCACGCGGTCGCCCTGATGCAGGCACATGTAGGCGAGCGCGGCCGCGATCGCGGTCGAATGATCGAACTTCGTCCAGCGCGCGTTCGCGCGGCTCGCATCGGTGCCGCCCCAGCCCTTCTTCACCTCGAGCGTGCCGTAGCGCATCGATGCGGAGCGGTCGACGAGCACGACGACATCGAGGTTCGTCTCCTGCACGTAGCGCTTGACATACAGCTTGTCGGTGCGAGCGAAGACCTTCCAGTCGATCTGCCGGATGCCGTCGCCCGGCGAATACTGGCGATGCTCCGCGAACTCGACGGCAAGGCCCTGGTACGGCGAGCGGTGCATGCCGCTCATCACGCCCTCGACGATCATCCGCGCGCGCAGCTCGAACGGCGCGAGCTGTGCAAGCGTCTCGGGAGCGAGGTACTGCTCCGCTCGCATCGGGGATCGCATCGGGGATCGTTCGGCTGGTGGCCGCGGGTTCGCCAAGCACAGACTCCTTCACACGCGGTGCTGTTCGCAGGCCACTTAGCGCGCCACGGCGTCGAGGCTGCGCGCGGAGCCCTCGTTGCGCACGGCGTCGAGGATGAGCCGCACGACATCGTCGCTCTTCACGCCATCGGCCTCTGCGTTGAAGTTCGTCACGATGCGGTGGCGCATCACGGGCAGCGCGATCGCGTGCACATGGTCGACCGTCGCATGCGTCGCACCCTCGAGCAGCGCCTTGGCCTTCGCGGCCAGCACGAGGAACTGGCTCGCGCGCGGACCGGCGCCCCACGCGAGGTAGTCGCGGCAGACCTTGAGCGCCTGCCCCTCCTCGCGCACGCGCGTCGCACGCACGATGTGGATCGCGTGCCGCACCACGTGCTCGGCCACGGGGATCTCGCGCACGAGCGCCTGCATGCGCATGATGTCCGACGACGTGAGCACGGGCTCGGGGTCGGTGAGCCCCGTCGAAGTCGTGCGGGACACGATCTCGATCTCCTCGGCCTCGGTCGGGTAGTTCACGCGGATGTTCAGCATGAAGCGGTCAAGCTGGGCCTCGGGCAGCGGGTACGTGCCCTCCTGCTCGATCGGGTTCTGCGTCGCCAGCACGAAGAACGGGCTCGGCAGCCGGTACTGCACGCCGTTCGCCGTCACCTGCCGCTCCTGCATCGCCTCGAGGAGCGCGGCCTGCGTCTTGGGCGGCGTGCGGTTGATCTCGTCGGCGAGCACGATGTTCGCGAAGATCGGGCCCTTCACGAAGCGCAGTCCACGCGAGCCCGTGACCTTGTCTTCCTGGATCACCTCGGTGCCGGTCATGTCGCTCGGCATCAGGTCGGGCGTGAACTGGATGCGCGAGAAGTGCAGGCTGAGCGTCTTCGAGAGGCTCGAGACCAGCAGGGTCTTGGCGAGGCCGGGCACGCCTTCGACCACGGCGTGGCCACCGCACAGGATGGCGAGCAAGGCCTGGTCGACCACCTCGTCCTGACCAACGATGGTTCGATGGATCTCGGTGCGTACGCGCTCGATGGCGCGGCGAACCTCGCCCACGGCGGCAACCGGATCGGACCAGGAAGGCGAGAAGGCGGGGGCGCTCGGCATCCGCTGGGAGCCGGTCTGATCGTTGCTTTCGGGCATGGGAACTTCCTGTACCGTCCTGCGCCGCGAACGGTGCGCGCCGCCGAACCCCGAGTATAGGGTTCCACGCCCTCCAGCCTGACCGACGATCATGCCCGAACTTCCTGAAGTGGAGCATCTCCGCCGCTCGCTCGACCCTGTTGTCGTCGGAGCCGTGGTGCGGTCCGTGCATGTCGCCAGACGAGACATCGTCACGACGCCGAAGGGCACGCGTCGCTCAACCGCGCTCGAGACGTCGCTTCTCGTCGGCACCCGGATCGTCGCCACCATCCGAAAGGGAAAACAGATGGCGCTCCTCGCGGAGTCCGGTCGGGTCCTCGTGATCCAGCTCGGCATGACCGGAAGCGTCACGCTCGAGGATGGTCCTCCTCCGAGCGGGATGGACGGCAAGCACCGTCACCTGGTGTGGGAACTCGAACGAACAGCGCCCCATGGAACCTTGCGCATAGGAATCTTGCGCATGGCATTCCGAGACCCGAGACGGTTCGGTGGGGTGACGGCCTATGCAACTCAAGCCGACCTTCACGAGGCTTGGAACCGACTTGGTCCTGACGGACTGAGCGTGACCGCTGACGACCTTGCAGACCGCCTAAAAGGGTCACAAAGACCTATCAAGGCTGCTCTGCTAGACCAGGCTGTGATCGCCGGTGTTGGAAACATCTACGCCGACGAGAGCCTGTACGCAGCGTCCATCAATCCCCTCTGTAAATCGAGTCAAGTTGACCTATCCAGCGCCGCGCGACTTGCTTGCGAGATCCGGCGGATCTTGAACCAGGCAGCCGACGCTGGTGGCTCGACCTTGCGCGACTACCGCGACGCCTTCGGACAGCCTGGCGACGCCGTGCAGCTCCACGCCGTGTACGGGCGCGCAGGCGAGCCATGCCTGCGCTGCAAGGAGCCACTTCGAGGCATTCGCCTGCAAGGACGGGCGACTGTTTTCTGCCCGCGCTGCCAGCACTTATCCACAAAGTCCATGAGCCCCGCTCGATCCTTGGGGCAACCGAAGCGTGCGCCCAAGCGCGGATCGAGATAACGGACGCAGCTGCTCGGTACGCGGACGTGATCGTCACCCTGGCGTTCAGTGGTCCTTCAGAAGAGGTAAGGAAGAGAATCTCTATCTCTTCCTAGTAAGAGAGTTTGTCCACAAGTGGATTGCCGCGATACATCCACCGCAAATGCTTACTTCACCGTGACTTGCGCCAATCAGCCGAGAGGGGAAACCTGACAAGTCGTTGTCGGTTCCGAGCGTCTCCGGTCGGAATAGACCCTACAGGCATTGATCGGGGAGTCTTCCGTGGGGCGAATCACGTCTCGGGAGCCTCGGCAACAGAACCGCGCCGTCATTCGCCAACAGGATATCCACACGGAATATTCGTTCGAGGAACACGCAGAAGAACAGGGCGGCGGGGCATCCAAGCGACGCTCTCGCGCGCTCGAAGCCGTGATCGCTCAGCGCTCGGACCGCTGCAGGAGATCCTGCTCAATCCGGCCAACCTCGGCCTGCAACTTTCCATCAGCGCCAGCCTTGGCCTCGATGGTGCGCACGGCATGCATGACGGTGGTGTGGTCGCGTCCGCCGAAGTAGCCGCCGATTTCCTCCAGGGAAAATCGGGTGTGCTTGCGGGCGAGGTACATGCACACCTGGCGGGGCATGGCGATCGACTTGTGGCGCCGCTTGGAGAGGAGGTCGGTGAGCTTGACGTCGTAGTAGCGCGTCACGCTCTCGATGATCGCCTGCAGGCTGGGGGCGTTGTTGCCGCGGGTCGCGCTCTCACCGTCGATCGCCTGGCGGGCAAGCTCGAGGCTGATCGGCTGGCCAGTCGCCATTGCAAAGCCGCGGACGCGCGTGAGCGCGCCCTCGAGCTCGCGGATGTTGGTATCGACCTTCGCGGCGATGTACGACGGCACGTCGTCAGGCAGGCTGACGCCAAGCAGCGCGGCCTTCGACTTGATGATCGACACGCGCGTCTCGAAGCAGGGGCGATCGATGCGGGCGACCATCCCGGCCGAGAAGCGGCTGGTGAGGCGCTCCTCGAGGTCGGGAATCTCGTTCGGCGCCGCGTCCGAGCTCAGGATGATCTGCTTTCCGAGCTGGTAGAGCGCATTGAAGGTGTGGAAGAACTCCTCCTGCGTCTGCTCGTGCTTCGACAGGAAGTGGATGTCGTCGATGACGAGCACGTCCGCGGTGCGGAATCGATTGCGGAAATCGTTCATTCGCCCCGCGCGCACGCAATCATGGAAGAGATCCATGAAGGCGTTGCACGAGATGTAGCAGAGCCGCAGGCTCGGCTGCGTCTTGAGGAGCGCCTGGCAGACGGCGTGCAGGAGATGCGTCTTGCCGAGCCCCACGCCGCCATGGATGAAGTACGGGTTGTAGGCGCGGCCAGGCTTGGCGGCGACCGCCTGCGCGGCTGCATGCGCAAGCCGGTTTCCCGGTCCCACCACGAAGGAATCGAAGGTGTAGTCGGGGCTGAGCAGCATCTGCTCGTCGATCCACGACGGGCGCTCAGGGTTCTCCTCGACCGCCGGCGCCTGCGCGCGCGCGTCGAACTTCGCGTCGTCCTCGGGGCTCACGAATCGAACGACGAGGAGGCGCCCGGTCACGCTCTGCGCGGCTTCCGTGAAGTAGGGGCCGCAGCAGCGCTGGAGGTACCGAAGCTGCACGGGCTCGCGCACGACGAGCCGAAGCACGCCGTCCTTGATCTCCGATGGCTCGATGTCGTCGAACCAGTGCCTGCAGATGTCCGCATGGTTCTTCCGCAAGTAGTCGACAAGCGACTCACGGAAGCCGGGTTCGATCCTCTGCATGAATCCTCCGTCACACACGCGAAAGGCATCCTGCACCATGCCGCTGCGCGCGTTCGCGCGCCAGCGTCAGGTGCAGACACCTGAAGTTCCGACGATTTCGCCCCGATGCGTCCCACCGCATCGACCGCGAGCCACTGGTCTCCCAATGGGGGTGCGGACGATAGGGGCAACGCGGGGACGCGTCAATGCGCAGCCAGCGATCGCGCTCCACGCGCAGGAAACGCGGTTTTGTCCCAGCGGAGTCACGTCGCCGATTCGGGATTTTCCGCTTGACAATCGGCAGCGGCGGCGGTCGGCGCCTTCTCCGCGACTGGCTGCACGCTGGCGAGCTGCGCCTCGTAGCGCATGCGGTTGGTGCGATGGTCCATGAGCAGGTGGATGCGGTCCGCGTGCGCCCCTGCGAGCGCTGCGATCCGCTCGCGCGCGTAGTGGATCGTGGTGCGCCGCGAGGCGTGCACGAGGACGATCGCGTCGGCCTTCCACACCGGCAGCAGCCGCACGATGTCATCGATGTGCATGTGCATGCCCGTGCGCGCGCGCTCGCCATGGTCTGGCTCGAAGAACGTGCATTCGGCGATCACGATCCTGGCGTCGGCGAATTCGTCGCGCACGAGGTATTCGCCTGGCGCGGTATCGCCGGTGTATGCGACCAGCGGGATCTCCATCTGGCGCGTGATCTCGACGCCGCGCCCCCGCAGTTCGCGCAGCTTTTCCTGCGGGAAATCGCGGTATTCGTCCTTCAGCTTGCTGCGCCGCTCGAGCACGGCGAACCCAAGGCTCGGCACGGTGTGCCGCGTCTCGATCGCGCGGAGCTGGATGTTGTTCTTGAGCTCGAGGCTCTGCTCGGGTGCGAGCGGCACGATGTCGAACGGCGTGCGCTGCCGCTCCAGCGGCTCCCACGCGCGCATCATCCCGCGCAGCGGCTGCTCGAGCTCGGGATGGCACACGCAGCGCCCGACGGGCGGCTTCGGCTTGCCGTCGCCGGTCTTGTCGGGCATGTGCGTCTCGCCGCCGATCTTCTGGAAGTAGCGCTGGCTGAACCAGTATGGGAGCCCGCCGACATGGTCCATGTGGGCATGCGAGAGCGCGATCGTCGGCACGCTGAGCACGGCGCGCGTGCACTGACCGATGTCGAATGCGACATCGAGCTCGGGGATCTGGATGACGGTCTGTTCGCCGGCGACGCTGATTCCCTGCACGCGGTACGGAGGGAGATACAGGAAGCCGAGTTGGCCCTCGCGGGCGGGCGGGCTTGGAAGCACGTCTGAAACTCCTTCACCAGCGCTTTCGCGCGGGCGGGGGTGCGGATAAGAACTCTCAGGGTACGGAGATCGGCAATCACGGTCAACGGCTGTTGGGAATGTGCCGATCGCGCCGCCTGTGCGGGATGCATGGGTATCGGAACCCGCCGTGCGCGGATCGCGTGGCAAGTGCCCCAGGCAGGTGGACGATGCACCGTGCATGGAGAACGCGGGCTTCCGAGAGCCCGGGCAGCGTCCCGAGGGATATCCCGACGGATGCGACGACCCGGGAAGCCGCACGATGAGGCTGGTCGACGAACTCGACATGCGCCTCCGTGCACTGCGCGGCGCGCTCGATGCGCGCGATGCGGAGGATGTCCGTTCGCTCGCGCGGACGCTTGCGGAGACCGCACGCGAGGAAGCGGATTGCACGCTCATCGGGCTCGAGGAAGAGGACGGCCTCATCGAGGAGATGGAGCTGTCGATGCTCACCGAGCGCGCGGAGGACCTGATCTCGTTCTGCCGGATGGCGATGCGCGACGCCACCCAGGAGCCGATCGACTTCGTCGGCGATGAGTGCGATGGCGGCGATGCGACCTCCTGCGGCGATCCGGAGGATGAGTCCGCATGAATCCCGCCGCGATCTGCCCCGACGCGCGCCCGCGCGTGCCCAGGATCCTCGCCGTCGACGACAGCGAGCTGATGCATCGCCTGCTGCGCACCCGCCTGCAGCTCGAGCAGGTCGAGATCCACTGCGCGCTGACCGGCGAGGAAGGGCTCCGCCTTGCGGCCGAGCTCCAGCCCGAGGTGATGCTGCTCGACATCGACCTCGACGGCATGGATGGATTCGAGGTCCTGCAGCGGCTGAAGGAGAATCCGCGCACCCGCGACATCGCCGTGATCTTCATCAGCGCAAGCTGCGAGACCATGGACCGCGTGCGATGCCTCGACCTCGGGGCCGTCGACTTCATCCCCAAGCCGTTCGAGATGGCCGAGCTCAAGGCGCGCGTCCGCTCGGCGATCCGCGTGCAGCAGCTCCTGCGCATGCTGTCGCAGCGCGCGCAGCTCGATGGACTCACCGCGCTCTGGAACCGCGCCTACTTCGACCAGCGCCTCGCCGCCGAATGCGCCGAATCGAAGCGCCATGGAAAGTCGGTCGCGCTCGTCATGTGCGACATCGATCACTTCAAGAGCGTGAACGATCGCTTCGGGCATCCGTTCGGAGACGAGGTCCTCGCGCTCTTCGCGAGCATCCTCTCGGGCGGGCGCGCGAGCGACGTGCCATGCCGCTACGGCGGCGAGGAGTTCGGCGTGATCCTTCCCGCGACCACGCTCGCCGAGGCGGTCGAGGTCGCCGAGCGCTTTCGCCGCACCTTCGAGGAGCACCAGTGGAGGCGCCATCCCGACCTCGTGCTCACCGCCAGCTTCGGCGTCGCGGAGCTTGCGCTGCTTCCTGCGGGCGCGACGCCCGCGGACCTGCTGATGCAGGCCGACTCCGCGCTCTACGCATCGAAGCGCAGCGGACGGAACCGCGTCTCGACTGCCGGGCTTCCAAAAGCCGCTGCGTGACCCGCGCGATCCTGTCACAATCGCGGCGTGCCCAACCTCGTCGACCAAGCAATCTGCATCCGCCAGTGGGACTGGTCGGAGACGAGCCAGACTGTGAGCCTGTTCTGCCGCTCGCACGGGATGCTGCGCGGACTTGCCAAGGGCGCGCGGCGCGAGCGGGGCAGCTTCTCCGGCGGCATCGGTTTGCTCGCGCGCGGCGAGATCGTCGCGGTGGTGAAGCCCGACCGCGAGCTGCAGACGCTCACGCAGTGGACGCTCCTGCAGATGTTCCGCAGGCCGCATGACGACCTCGAGGCGAACCTCTATGCGCTGTCGATGGCGGACCTGATCCAGCGCTTCCTTCCACCTGGCGTGGCGCATGAGGCGCTCTTCGACACCACGGTGCTCACGCTCGAGCACTTCGAGGCCGGCGAGCGGCCCGCACCCGTGTTCCTGCGCTTCTTCTTCATGCTGCTGCGCGATGCGGGCCACGAGCCGCGATGCGACGCTGGCGAGATCCCCGGCGGATTCCTCGCCTTCGATCCCGCCGCCGGCGGCATCGTCGACTTCCGCACCCATGCGAGGGCCTGGCGCATGCGCCCCGAGACGGCCATGACGCTCGCGCACGTCGCCCGCGGCGAGCCACCCGAGCTCTGCGACCCGGATGCCGTCGACCGTGCCATCCGACTGCTTATCGCCTACGCCCGCACGATCGTCAACGACGACCTGACCACGCTGCGCCTGGCGATCGAGCCGCGCCCTCAAAAGCGCCGAATCCGCGAGGAATCCTGAGAGAAACCGCGCAAGCGGGCGGTCGCGGCTGAACACGCGCGCGCAGGGAACCGATGCAGGTATGTCCTGTCTTCACCCCGTGCCGAGAACGCCATGCCGCAGACTTCACTCGAGCGAGTCCTCTGTGCGCCGAATCTCCCGACGCTTCCCGTCGTGGCGATGCGCGTGCTGGACCTGACTGCGCGGCCAAACGTCTCGCTGCGCGAGATCGCGGGGGTCATCGAGAATGACCCCGCGATCGCGGCCAAGGTGATCCGCACGGTGAACTCGAGCTTCTATGGGCTCACCAATCGCTGCGGCTCGATCCAGCAGGCGCTTGCATTCCTCGGGCTCCAGACGGTGAAGGCCCTCGTGCTCGGCTTCAGCCTCGCCCGTTCGATCGACGGCGGCGGGAATGACGAGGTGAGCTTCGACTTCCTCAGCTACTGGCGCCGCTCGCTCTACTCGGCCGCAGCCGCACGCGAGATCGCGCTGCTCCACCGACGCTGCGATCCCGACGAGGCGTTCATGGCCTCGCTGGTCCAGGATCTCGGCATGGTCGCGCTCTGGCGCGCGTACGGCGACCGCTATCTGCAGGCGATCGACCTGACGAAGGGCGACCACCGCCGGCTCTGCGCCATCGAGCAGCGTTCGTTCGAGATCGATCACGCGCTCGTCGGCAGCGAGATGGTGAGCCGCTGGCGCTTCCCCGAGCAGATCGTCACCGCCGTGCGGAGCCACCACCGCTCGTTCGAGGCCGATCCCCAGGCGGCCGCGCTCGCGCGCACCGTCGAGCTTGCGGGCACCGCGGCCGCCGTGCTCACGCAGCGGACGGGCGAGACCGAGCTCGCGCGGTTCCGCCGCGATGGACAGGAGTGGTTCGAGCTGCGTCCCGCGCCGCTCACGCTGCTCCTGCAGAAGATCGCCGATCGTGCCGACGAGCTCTCGCGTGCGTTCGGCCTCGACACCGGCGCGCAGCCCGACGTCGACGGCATCCTCGAGAAGGCCTCGCAGATCAAGCGCGACCAGCAGCTGGTCGAGCCGAACATCGAGGGCGACGCCTGCGATGTCGTCGAGCATGGATCGCTGAGCCTCGCGACCATCCCCGATGCGCGCGCATTCGGCGGCGACCTTGAGCGTGCCTTCGTCGAGCGCGGTCCGCGCGGCGGGATCGGCGTGCTCCTCATCGGCATCGATCGCGCGAAGGCCGTGCAGGAAGGATTCGGCGCCCGCGCGGTCGAGGCTGCGATGACCCATGCGATCGCGCAGATCCGCTCCGCCGCGCCTGCGCAGGCGCAGCTCTATCGCTTCGTCGGAGCCGAGCTCGCCGTGCTGGTGCCCGAAGCCGAGATGGAGGATCTCTGCCGCTCCGCGGAGGCGATCCGCAGGGCCATCGCGACCCATCCCGTTCCCTTCGAGCACGCGACCTCGCGGTCGTTCCCGATCACCGTGTCGGTCGGTGCCGCGATGTTCGAGCCGGTGAGCGAGATGCGCACGGGCACGGGCATCGAGACGCCAGACCAGCTCGTGAGCGCTGCGATGTTCGCGCTCGCGACCGGCCGGCGCAGCCGCAACCGCGTGGTAGTCTTCCGCCGCGAGCTCCGCGTCGAGTCGTGAGCGTCTCGCCCGACGATGCACGCTTCATCGACCAGCCGCTCGGACGCGCAGCCCCCAGGCGATCGCGGTCGTGATCCCGCATGCGACATCGGTGCGGTCGGCCGCAGCGTGTTCACCGAAGGGCCGCTTCTCCAGCGCGTGCTGCAGCATCATCGCCACCGCATCGCGCCCATCGCGCGCTGCGTCGAGCTCATCCCGCGAGGCTGCGATGTCCTCGACATCGGCTGCGGCGGCGGGTTGTTCCTGGCCTGCCTTGCATCGGTCGGCCGCATCGAGCAGGGGCACGGCATCGATGCATCCGCATCCGCGATCGCGACGGCACAGGCCGCCGCGCTTCGCCTGCGCGCGATGGGTTCGGCGGCGCGGCTCGACTTCGAGCATCGCTCGGTCGAGGACGGGCTTCCCGACCGGCTCTATGGCGCCGTCGCGATGCTGGACGTCATGCATCACATTCCGCCCGCCGCGCAGCAGCAGGCGTTCTCCGCCGCGCTTGCGCGGGTGAGGCCCGGGGGAATCTTCCTCTACAAGGATATGTGCGACGCGCCGTCCTGGCGCAGGGGCATGAACCGGCTCCATGATCTCGTGCTCGCGCGGCAGTGGATCAGCGAATTGCCGATCGAACGCGCAGACACGTGGGCGGCGGCCGCTGGGTTCAGCCGCGACCTCGCGGAAGCGCGGGACATCCTCTGGTACGGCCACGAGATCCGCGTCTATCGCCGTCCGACCGACGCTACTCCTCGGGCATGACGACGATCTTCACGACCGGCTCGAGCGGGTATCGCTCGCAGCATGCGCGAATCTCGCTGATGGTCATGCGCGAGATGCGCTCGACCTCCTCATCGAGCGGCTGATACCGCGCGCCATAGCCCCAAAGGGTCCCGAGCCTGAACATGCGGCCGGCGGGCCGCTCGCTCGCGGCGGCGGCGCCCGTCGCGATGCGCACGCGCGCGCGCAGGAGGTCATCGTCGGTCAGCGAGGCAAGCAGCGCCGCGAGCTCGCGGCGGATCACGGCCTCGATCTCGCCGACCTTGTCGGGATCGCAGACCGCGAAGATCGTCGAATCGCCCGTGCCATCGTGCCCGTCGTAGCTCGCGCTCGCCTCCTCGGCGAGACCCGTCTCGACCAGCGCCCAGTGCAGCCGCGAGCCATCGCCACCGCCGAAGATGTGCATGAGGATGCCCGCCGCATAGCGGAGGTCGTCCTGGATGCTCGGCGCAGACATCGAGAGCAGGAGGTACGCGCGCGCCGTGTTCTTCAGGCGGATGACCATGTCGCCCCTGCCCGGCGTCCACGATGTGTACGCGCGCTTCGGCGCGGCGGGCTTCCAGTGCCCGCACCACTTCTCCGCCTCGTGCACGAACTGGTCGAAGTCGATGTTGCCCGCCGCCACGAGCACGGCGTTGTCGGGCGTGTAGCGGGTGCGGAAGTACTCGGCCATCTGGTCGCGCGTCAGCGCGCTCACGGAGTCCTTCGTCCCGAGCACGCGATGCGCCAGCCCGTGACCCGTGTAGAGCCGCTCCATCATCGCCTCGAAGCCGACCCAGAAGGGCTGGTCGGCGTACATCGCGATCTCCTCGAGGATCACGCCCTTCTCCTCGTCGAAGTCCTCGGTGCGCAGCGCGGGCTGCATCATGTCGGCCAGGATCTCGAGCACTTCATGCGTGTGCTCGGGGAGCACGTGCGCGTGGTAGGCGGTGAGCTCCGCGGTCGTGAAGGCATTCTGCGCCGCGCCCGCCTCGTCGAAGTCGCGGTTCACGTCCTCCGCGTGGCGCTTGGCGCTGCCCTTGAACAGCATGTGCTCGAGGAAGTGCGAGACTCCCATAAGTTCGGTCGGCTCGTCGCGTGCGCCGGTGCGGACGAAGAACCCGACGGCGGTCGTGTGTGCGTTCGCGTCGACCTCCGCCTGGATCTCGAGTCCGTTGGGGAGGCGCGCGCTGCGGTGGACGATCGTCGGGAGGCTCATTGGGCGCAGAAGTCTAGAGGAAAAGAAGCCGAGCGAAGCGGGGGATCACCTACACTCCCCGATCCATGGTTTCGAAGCCTGATTCCCCGCACGAAGGCGAGCCGCTCCCGCAGCAGCCCGGCGCCCCGAGCCCCGAGGCGGTCGCGCGCACGATCGCGCGCCATCCGCGCCCGCTGGGCGGCGATACGCAGCGGGCGGCGAGCGCGGGGTCGATGCTCGACCTCACCGCGCAGGTCATCAACAACCGTGATTCGCCCGTCAACCACCTGCGCATCCAGCGCAAGCCCGACTGGCTGCGCGCGCGCGTCCCGGGCGGACCCGGCTACGAGCGCCTGAAGGCGATCATCGACGAGCACAAGCTGCACACCGTCTGCCAGGAGGCCTCTTGCCCGAACATGGGCGAGTGCTGGGGCCGCGGCACGGCGACCATCATGATCCTCGGCGACGTCTGCACGCGCGCCTGCGGCTTCTGCAACATCAAGACGGGCAAGCCGCCGGTGCTCGACCTCGACGAGCCGCGCCGCGTGGCCGAGTCGCTGAAGCTGATGAAGCTGAAGCACGTCGTCATCACCAGCGTCAATCGCGACGAGCTCGCAGACGGCGGCGCCGCGATCTGGGCCGAGACGGTGAACCGCGTGCACGACGCGTGCCCGGACATGTCGGTCGAGATCCTTGTCGGCGACTTCCAGGGCGACGAGCAGGCGATCGAGGTCGTGTGCAAGTCGCGCCCCGAGATCATCTCGCACAACATGGAGACGGTGCGGCGCATGCATCCCGCGGTGCGTCCGCAGGCGAAGTACGAGCGCTCGCTCGCCGTCCTGCGGCAGTTCAAGCAGAGCGGCCTGGTGACCAAGACCGGCATCATGGCCGGCATCGGCGAGCGCGATGACGAGGTGCTCGAGCTGCTCGACGACGTGCGCGCGGCAAGCGACGCCGACATCATCACCATCGGCCAGTACCTGCAGCCGACGCGGAATCACCTGCCCATCGAGCGCTGGGTGCATCCCGACCAGTTCGCGATGTTCCGCCGCGAGGCGCTCGCGCGTGGATTCAAGGTGTGCGAGAGCGGCCCGCTTGTCCGCTCGAGCTACCACGCCGAGGAACAGGCAGAGCTCCTCACCGGCGCCGCGAAGGAAACCCACGAATCGATGCGCGAGCTGCTTTCGCGTGGCCGCGCGCCGCGCTGAGCGCCGCGCTCAGTGACCCGAACCACCAGCGTCGGACTTCGCCGGCTCCGCTGAAGCGACGGCGGGTGCAGGCTTGATGACGATCGGTGCGACGGCGGGAGTCTGCGTCGCGCGATGCGCGAGCCACCACGCCACGGGCGTCCAGAGTGCAAGCGTGATCGCAGCAAGGCTGACGACCAAGCGTCCGGTCTCGGGCATCGCGCGCATCGGTGCGGAAACCACGAGGACCAGACGATCAAGCAGCGAGTGCTTCGCCGCGGCGGTCGTTGTGCTTTCCGCAGGCTTCGATTCGACGGCGACTGGGCGCTGGCTCTGTGCGGCGGGAGCGTTCGGTGCATTGCTCGGCGTCGAGGCCGTCGGTGCAGTGGCCGGGACCGTCTCGAAGACAGGCGCGCTCACCGGTTGCGGGACAGCGGGAGCAGACGCGCTTCCCTGCGCGGGCTGCGTCTCCATCACGGCTGCGGTGCGGTCACGCTCGGCGCGCGGGATATCCGGCGAGATCGGCCGCGCCGATCCCTCGAAACCAGGCAGCGGATTGGTGACCTGCGGAGTCGAGAACGACGGGGCAGCCACGCGGCTCGAGCCGAATGCCTCGATGAGCGCCCGGTTGATCTCCTCTTCCTGCCCCGAGAGCGCCCGCTCATCGAACACCGAGCGCAAAGCCTGGCCGACGTCCCCATTCGCACCCTTCAGGAGCGCATCGGCATCGTCCGCAAGCGCCGCGTCGATTTCCTTGATGAGCGGATCAACGGGCTCCGCCTCGAGCGCTTCGTCGCGGATGTCGGGGGTCGCGCGGGCGGGCGCCTGCGCCTCGGGCGCGGACGCGGGATTCGCGTCCTCCGCCTCTTCGCCCTTGCCGCCGATCAGCGCCTGTATCTGGCGTTCCATCGCCGCGAAGTCCATGTCGGCGCCGCCGCCGATCGCTTGCGCCGCGATATCACTCACCGATTGGACGTCCGCGAGCGCCTCCGCGACCACGCGCTCGACATCGACCGGGGTCGGCGGGAGCTCGGTTCGCACGCTGGGCGGCGTGGATGGCGAAACATCCTTGGGCGACGTGTCCTTGGGCGACGTGTCCATGCCGTCGTTATCGGCAAGCCTTCGGCCGAACTCAACCAAACGCCCGCAACCGCCCTGAATCCGCCGCGAGGCGGGCGGATGCCCGAGGGCGCCGCCTCCGCCTCGTTGCGCGGCGTTCGCCCGCGCGCGACAATCGCCGCATGCATCCTGCGCTTGTCCTTGCGCCCTTCCTGAGCATCGGCACCCCTCTCCCGCTCGCTGCAGAGCCTGATATCTACGCGACCGTCATCGAGGCGAACCTCGGCAAGGCCGGCAAGAACCGCGGTGAGATCGAGGCATTCCTCGCCCGATATGAGGGCGATCCCCAGAAGCGCGATGCGTCGCGCTGGCTGGTCGCGAACATGGACGGCCACGGCTTCGCGCAGATCGAGCTGACCACGAAGGATGGCACGCGCCTTTCCTTCGACGCGCTCGACTACAAGAGCTTCGGCGAGGCCGAGGCTGCGCTCAACCGGATCGAGAAGGAGAACCCCGGCTGCGATTTCCGGAAGATCCGCTTCGAGAGCGACCTCGAGCACGCGAGCGCGGAGTTCCTCTCCGCGCATCTCGAGGAGGCGTTCGACGCGTGGCGCACCTTCCCGTGGTCGAAGTCGATCAAGTACGAGGTCTTCCGCGAGTTCATCCTGCCGTATCGCGGCAGCAACGAGCCGCTCGGGCTCTGGCGCGCGCCTGCACGCGCGCGGCTCGCCGAGCTCTGCGCGCAGAACCCAGGCGAGACCGATGTGCGCGTGTTCGGCGAGAAGGTGCGCGGCACGGTGCACCCATGGACGGGCTTCACCGATCTCTTCTACCTGCACCCCACCGACCAGAGCTACGCGGAGATGTGCGAGCGCAAGCTCGGCCGCTGCGAGGACATCACCAACATGATCTCCTTCGGCATGCGCTCGGTGGCCGCCATGTGCGCGAGCGACTACACGCCTTGGTGGGCCGCAAGCGACAACAACCACGCATGGGAAGTCGTGCTCGACGCGAACGGCCAGGGCCGAGCTGGGCTCGCGGGGCGCGCGGCCAAGGTGTACCGCAAGACGTTCGCGATCCAGCCCGACAGCCTCGCGGCGATCAAGCGCGAGAACGAGTCGGTGCCGAAGTGGCTCTCGAGCTCGCACTACATCGACGTCACCGCGCAGTACCAGCCGGTGAGCGACGTGACCGTCGAGCTCGCCGGCGTGCCGGAAGGCCATCGATTCGCGTACGTCGCCGTCTTCAACGGTGGCTCGTGGAAGCCGATCCACTGGGGGCCCATCGAGCATGCGCGCGTCACGTTCACCGCGCTCGGACGGAACATCTGCTACCTGCCCATGTACCACGTCGACGGCGCGGACCGCCCCGCAGGCGAGCCGTTCGTGATCGACACCGATGGCGTCGTCCATCCGCTCGCCGCGAAGGGCGCGGCGGAGGCGAGCCTGCTCGCCACCACGACGAAGCCCGACATCCAGGATCCTGACACGGGCGTCATCAAGGCGCGCACGGTCGTGAAGGATGGCGCCGCGTACGAACTCTTCGTGTGGTCCGGCGGAGCATGGAAGCCGCTCGGGCGAATCGAGTCCGGCGCGGGCGCACGCACCTTCGACCATCTCGCGGGCGACGGCCTCTACTGGCTCGTCGAGGATGGCTCGAAGAAGCTCGAGCGGATCTTCACGATCGACTCGGGGGCGCAGGTCTTCTGGTGAGGCGCCCGCTGCAGCTCATCATCAACGTCGATGACATCGGGCTGCATCCCGCGGTGCGCCGCGCGGTCGAGGCGTGCGCGGCGCGCGGGACGGTCACCAGCGCGAGCGTGCTTGCGAACGGGCCCGATCAGGACGCCATCCGTCCGTATCCCGGCGTGTCGCTCGGCGCGCACCTGAACATCCTTCGCGGCGCACCGCTGTCGCCCGCATCCGAGGTGCGCTCGCTCGTCGGTGCCGACGGGCTCTTCCTCGGCAGCGCCGCGAAGCTGGCGTGGCGCGTGCTGCGCAGGCAGGTCGTCGCGTCGGAGGTCCGGCTCGAGTGGTCGCGGCAGGTCGCGCATCTTCGCGAGCGCGGGTTGTCGCTCTCGCATGTCGATGGCGAGAAGCACACGCATTGCCTGCCCGGCCTCTTCGCGATCGCCTGCGATGTCGCGCGCGAGCACGGGATCCCGTGGGTGCGCCGCAGCGATGAACGCTTCGGCAACGCGCACATCGGCGGAGCCGCGCTGCGCCGCGGCCTGCTCCGCGCGCTGTGCGTCTTCGCGCAGACCGGTCCCGAAATCCGCACGACCGACGCCGTGTGGGGCATCGCCGAGCAAGGCGCGCGCCTCACGCCCGATGCGTGCGCGCGCGCGCTGAAGGGCATCGGGCCGCGCGCGATCGAACTCGTCTGTCACCCGGGCCAGCGCGTGGATGGCGATCCTGCGCTGCCTGCGACCTTCGGTAGGATGCGCGTCCATGAGCTGTGGGAACCAGAGTTCCGCAGCCTGATGGAAGGCGCGTGGCAGGAGGCCGCGGCCAAGAATGGCTGGCAGCTCACCTCCTTCGACAGGCTCTGACCGAACGCGATGCAGACCCACGGCACCTCATCCAAGGATCACGTCGAGATCTCCGTCGTCGCTCCCATGTACAACGAGGAGGGCTGCGTCGATGAATTCCTGCGTCGGACCGACGCCGCGCTGCGCGCGATCGGGGTATCGCACGAGATCATCATCGTGTCGGATGGTTCGACCGACGACACCAACCGGCGCCTTCGCGCGGGCGTCGAGCGCTATCCGAGCCTGCGCGTGCTCATCCTCGCGCGGAACGTCGGGCAGTGCAGCGCGCTCTACGCAGGCATCCAGGCGACGCGCGGGCGCGCGATCGTCGTGACCGACGGGGATCTCCAGCACAGGCCCGAGGACATCCACCGACTCGTCGACAAGCTCAACGAGGGCTACACGCTGGTTTCGGGAAATCGCCGAGGGCGAAAGGAGTCGCTTCTCACCAAGCGCATCCCGAGCCGCGTCGCGAACTGGCTGCTCCGCCAGGTGACCGGCTGTGAGATCAAGGACATGGGCGGCTTCAAGGCCATCGACGGCGAGATGGCGCGGTCGCTGCGCCTGCGCCCCGGTCACCACCGGCTGCTTCCTGCGCTGGTCCACATGCGCGGCGGATCGACGGCCGAGCTCTGGATCGATGTGCAGGAACGCTTCGCGGGAACGAGCCACTATGGGCTTTCGCGGTCGTTCGACGTGATCTTCGACATCCTCATGCTCGGCTTCCAGTCGAGCTTCAAGGCGCGGCCGCTCTACCTGTTCGGGCGGATCGGCGTGCTGCTGCTCCTCGTCGACTGCGTCGTGATGCCGTGGCTGCTCTGGGAGAAGTTCGTGGATGGCGTCGACATGGGCACGCGTCCGCCGTTCCTCGTCGCGATCATGTTCTTCCTCGCGGCGCTGTTCTTCCTCGCGATGGGCTTCGTGCTCGAGTTGCTGACCGACGCCAATAACGCGGTCGGTGGAGCGAAGCCGTACGTCGTGCGCGAGGAGATCTCCCGCGACGCTTCATGAATTGACGGAAAACCGAGGGGAAAACCGCGTGTTCTCGCGGTCGCATCATGACTTTTGCAAACACGGACGGATTGGATGCATCTTCAGCGATACTCGCCCGAACACGGCGCGCGCAACGCTCCTGAGTACTTGAAACCATGACCTCGATCTCCACGACAGCACCATCATCCCACTCGCCTTCGCTTGTACGCGACCTGACCGCAGGAGTCGTCGTCTTCCTCGTGGCGATTCCCCTCTGCCTCGGCATCGCGCTCGCGTCGGGCGCTCCGCTTCTCTCCGGGCTGATCTCGGGCATCGTCGGCGGAATCGTCGTCGGCCTCCTGAGCGGCTCGCATGTAAGCGTCAGCGGTCCTGCCGCCGGTCTCGCCGCCATCGTCGTCGCGCAGATCGCGAGCCTCGGTTCCTTCCAGACCTTCCTGCTCGCCGTGCTGCTGGCGGGCGCCATGCAGATCGCCTTCGGCGCGCTCAAGGGCGGCGCCCTCTCGAAGTTCTTCCCGACCAACGTCATCAAGGGACTGCTCGCCGCGATCGGCGTGCTGATCATCATCAAGCAGATCCCGCACCTCGTCGGTCACGACTCCGACTACGAGGGCGACATGTCCTTCATCCAGGCCGACGGCCAGAACACCTTCTCGTCGCTGATCGCGGCGATGGAGGCGTTCCTTCCCGGCGCCGCCATCGTCGGCCTGGCGTCGCTCGTCATCCTGATCGCATGGGACAAGAGCCCGCTCAAGAAGACCGTCGTGCCCGGCCCGCTGGTCGCGGTCGTCGTCGGCACGCTCGTCAGCGAGTTTTTCCGCTGGAATGGCTCGTCGCTCGCCATCGAGTCGACGCACCTCGTCGCCGTTCCCGTGATCGGGGAGAACGGCCTCGGCTGGGGCGGCCTGATCACGACCCCCGACTTCTCGCGGATCCTCGACGGCGCCGTCTGGATCGCCGCCATCACGATCGCCGTCGTCGCATCGCTTGAGACGCTGCTCAACCTCGATGCCACCGACAAGCTCGATCCGCAGCGCCGCGTCTCGCCGCCGAACCGCGAGCTCTTCGCGCAGGGCGCCGGCAACATGCTCTCAGGCTTCCTCGGCGGCCTCCCGATGACCTCGGTGATCGTGCGCAGCTCCGTCAACGCGGGAATGGGCATCGTGACTCGTCGCTCGACGATCTTCCACGGCGTCCTCATCCTCGTGAGCGTGGCCCTGCTCCCGACGCTCCTCAACCGCATTCCGCTGGCGACGCTCGCGGCCGTGCTGGTCGTGACCGGCTGGAAGCTCGCCAACCCGAAGCTCTTCCGCTCGATGTGGCGCGAGGGCGTCAACCAGTTCGTGCCCTTCGCCGTGACGGTCGCAGCGATCGTCTTCACCGATCTCCTCACCGGCGTCCTCATCGGCCTCGGTACCAGCCTCCTCTTCATCCTCTGGAGCAACCTCCGCGGCGGCTTCGAGGTCTTCAAGGAGGAGCATGTCGGCGGAATCGTGCACCGCGTGGAGCTCGCAAGCCAGGCGACCTTCCTGAACCGCGCCCAGCTCACGTCCACGCTTGACACCTTCAAGCGCGGCGACCATGTGCTGATCGACGCCCGGCTGACCGATTACGTCGACCCCGACATCGTGACCATGATCCACGAGTACGTGAACGAGACGGCGCCAGGCCGCGGAATCCACGTCAGCCTGCTTGGATTCCATGATCGCTACCCGTTGAAGGACCGCATCCAGTACGTCGACGTGAGCACGCGCGAGGTGCAGTCGGCGCTCACGCCGAGCAAGGTGCTCGCGCTGCTGAAGGAAGGCAATGAACGCTTCGTGGGCGGCAAGCGCCTGCACCGCGATCTTGCGCGCCAGGTCGACGCGACGTCGGAAGGGCAGCACCCGATGGCGGCCGTCCTCTCCTGCATCGATTCGCGCGCCCCCGCAGAGCTTCTCTTCGACCTCGGCATCGGCGACATCTTCAGCGTCCGCCTTGCCGGCAACGTAGCGAGCCCGAAGGCGCTTGGCAGCCTCGAGTTCGCCTGCAAGGTGGCAGGCTCGAAGCTCATCCTCGTGATGGGACACACCCGCTGCGGCGCCGTGAAGGCGACGTGCAGCTTCGTGCACCAGGGCGTCGATCCCGCCGCCGCGACCGGTCTCTCGAACCTGCCCGCGATCACCGAGCCGATCTCCGAGGCCGTGCGCATGGAGACGCGCACCAAGGAGCACCGCCACGGCGACAACGAGGAGTTCGTGAATCGCGTCGCCGAGATCAACGTGCGCAACACGATCCACTGGATCCTCGACAACAGCCCGACGCTGCGGGCGATGGCGATGAACGGCGAGATCGCCGTCATCGGCGCGATGTACGACGTGAAGTCGGGTCGCGTGCAGTTCCTCGACGGCGTCGGATTCGCGAGCGAGCAGAGCGCCAGCCCGAAGGCATCCGAGCCGATGGCGGGCGCCCGAAGCTGACCCATGGGCACATCCAGCGACCGCGTCCCGAACGACTCGCCGAGGGCGAGCCGCGATGAGGCGGCGGTGCGTCTCATTCACGAGCTGGGCGGGGCGCTCGGGGTCGACGTCGACTCGACCCTGTCCCGCGAGGCGATCCGTGAGAATCCAGGACTCGAGCCGCTCGAGGCGCTGCAACGCGCGGCGGCGCGCTCCGACATGCTCCTGACGCCGCAGCGGATGCGGGTCTCGGACATCGCCTGGTTGGCCGATTCCGCCATGCCGATCGTGGCGTGGAGCGATTCGGGCCGCGAGTGGCTCGCGGTCTATCGGCACGGCTACTTCCGCGCGCGGGTGTGGCGCAGCTCGCGTCCGGAGGAAGGGGCGACTGCGATCTCGCGGCGCGAGCTTGCCGTGCTGCTTGGCGCGCATGCCGGCAGCGACGCCGTCGAGGTGGGGATCGTGCAGCTTCGCGGTCCCGCCGAACCGCTGTCGTCGCACTCCGCGAAGGATGGTCACGCGCACGGCGCGATGTCGCCGCTCCGACGCACCATCGCGCTGATGCGCCCCGAGATGCCGGAGCTGTGGACGATCGTCGCGTTCAGCGCGATCACGGGACTGCTCTACCTGGCGCTGCCGCTCGCCATCAACGCCTTCATCAGCAACATCAGCTTCGGCGTCGCGAGCGGTCCGTTCGTTCAGGCACTTGCCGTCACCGCGGTGGTGCTCCTTCTCTGCCTTGCCGTCGCAGCCGCGCTGCGCGGGCTGCAGCAGCTCGTCGCGGAGGTCATCCAGCGGCGGATCTTCGTGCGCCTCGGCTCGGACCTCGCCTACCGCCTGCCGAACGTCGATCTCGAGTCGATCGACGGCGTGCATGCCCCCGAGCTGGTCAATCGCTTCCTCGACGTCATCACCGTGCAGAAGAGCGCGTCGATGCTGCTCCTCACCGGCATCAACCTGGTGCTCAGTGCCGCGATCGGCCTCACGGTGCTTGCGTTCTACCATCCGTACCTGCTCGCGTACTCGCTGGCGCTCGTGGTCGCCATCGCCTTCATCGTCTTCGTCGTCGGGCGGCGCGCGCTCACCACCAGCATCGGCGAGTCGAAGAGGAAGTACGAAGTCGTCGGCTGGCTTGAGGAAATCGCCCGCCATCCGCGCGTCTTCAAGGGTCCTGGCGGCGAGTCGCTGGCGCTCTCCCGCGCCGATGACCTTCTGCGCGGCTATCTCGGCGCGCGCGCGGCGCACTTCCGCATCCTCATGCGGCAGATCGGCGGACTGCTCGCCCTCGAGGTGATCGCGGCGACGGCGCTGCTCGCGCTCGGCGGCTGGCTCGTCCTGAGCCAGCAGCTCACCGTCGGTCAGCTCGTCGCGAGCGAGATCATCCTCTCCTCGATCGTGGCCTCGATCTCCAAGCTGGGCAAGCAGTTCGAGGCGTGGTACGACGCAGTCGCCGCCGTCGAGAAGCTGGGTCACCTCATCGATCTTCCGCTTGAGCGCAAGGGCGGCGAATCCGCGCCCGCCAGCAACGACGGCATGCGCATCGAGGCGCAGGGCGTCGCCTACGCTCGGCTTGGCCGCAAGCCATCGTTCGAGAGCCTGTCGTTCCGCATCGAGCCCGGCGAACGCGTGGCGCTGCTTGGCTCGCGGGGCATGGGCACGAGCTCCGTGCTCGAGCTGCTGCTCGGCATGCGCCGCCCCCAGCAAGGCGAGATCTCGATCGACGGGCTCGACGTGCGATCCTGGGATCTCGCGGAACTCCGCGCAAACTGCTGCATCCTGCGCAGCACCGACGTGATCGCCGGCACGATCGCTGAGAACATCCGGCTCGGCATCCCCGGCATCACCAGCGCGGAGCTGCAGCGCGCCGTCGAGGAGTCGGGCTTCTCCGACACCGTGCGCTCTCTGCCCGACGGACTCGCGACCGAGCTCATGACCGGCGGCCTGCCGCTCACGGGCCGGCAGCGCGCGCGCCTGCTCGCTGCCCGTGCGCTCGCGGCGCGGCCGCGCCTGCTGCTGCTCGATGAGATCCTCGATGGCCACGAGGGAACGCTCGATGCGCTCGCGCGCGTCCTGATCGATGCACCGCAACCATGGACGGTGATCGTCGCCACGCGCGATCCGCGCGTCGCAGCCCGCTGCTCGCGCACCATCGAGCTGATGCCCGCGGGGGAGGCCGTTCGCAATGGCTAGCACGATGACTGGAACGACGATCGGCCAGCCGCCGCTCCCGGCGCTGGCGCTCGCAGGCAGCGCGCGGCGCACGCGCGTCCTCGCGCGGGTGCTCACGCTGCTCGCAGTGCTGCTTGCGCTCAGCATGCTCGTGGTGCCGTGGCAGCAGTCGATCCGAGGAACGGGGCGCGTGATCGCCTTCAACCCGCTCGATCGCCGCGTGAACATCGAGGCGCCCGTCGAGGGACGCGTGCGCCGCATGCACGTCGTCGAGAACCAGCCCGTCAAGCAGGGCGACCTGATCGCGGAGATCCAGGACAACGATCCGAACCTGCTCGCGAACCTGCGGATCCAGCACGACGCCGCGATCGCCCGGCGTGCGGCGGCGCAGCAGCGCATCATCGACCTCGACCAGCAGGTGACGAGCCAGGAGCTCGCGAAGGCGCAGGCGATCGACGCAGCGCAGGCGCGCGTGACCGCGGAGGAGTTCACCCGCGAGACCGCCGAGATCAACGAGCGGCGCATGCAGGAGCTGGTGAAGTTCGGCGATATCTCGCAGCGCGACGCGGAGCTCGCAAAGCTCGCGGCCGATAGCGCCCGCGCGAACCTGACCGCGGCGCGGGCCGTGCTCGAGCGCACCGGGCGCGATTACGACGCGGCGATCTCTGCCACGCGCGCCAGCCGGCGCAGCGCGGAGTCGGACGTCGCGGCAGCCGAGCGCGACATCGCCGGCGTCGACATCCAGATCAGCAAGAACTCGCAGCAGGTGGTGACGGCCCCGCGCGACGGCATCGTGCTCAGCGTCTCGGCGACCGACGGCAGCTATCTGGAGCCAGGATCGCTCATCTGCGTGGTGATCCCCGACACCGAGGCGCGCTACGTCGAGGCGTGGATCGACGGCATGGACATGCCGCTGGTCACGCCGCGGTCGGTGGCGGCCGACGGGACGGTCGTTCCCGGCAGCCCCGCGCGTCTTCAGTTCGAGGGCTGGCCCGCGATCCAGATCATCGGTTGGCCGAGCCTGGCCGTCGGCACCTTCGGCGGCGAGGTCATCTCGGTCGATGCGACCGATGACGGCTCGGGTCGGTTCCGCATCGTCGTCGCCGCCGACGCCAACGACCAGTCGTGGCCCGATGGCAGGTTCCTCCGCCAGGGCGTGCGTGCGAAGGCATGGGTGCTGCTGAACCGCGTGCCCGCGTGGCGCGAGATCTGGCGGCAGCTCAACGGCTTTCCGCCCATCGCGATCGACGGCATCAAGCCGCTGGACGAGGGCAAGGATGGCGGTGTGAAGAAGAAGTCAAAGTCGGCGAAGGACGGCTGAGACGGATGGCGCAAGTCGAGTGAATCTCCGAAGATGCGCGCAGGCTTGCCCTGTTTCGCGACGAGTGCACCGACCTTCACGCTTTCCTTACACAATCTGAACGCGGTCGGCTTAACGTGCCCCTAACTCGATCTGAATCGAGCAGGAGATCTTTCCCATGGATCAGCGGCAAACCGTTCTTCAGAAGCCAGTGCTCGCCATTGAGGTTGGTCACGGAATCGTCTTCGGTGCCTGCGCGCTCGCCTGCGTCGCCTCGGCCGCGCAAGGAGGGAGCGACGACGAGCTCCTGCGCGAGCAGATCCGGCTCCTGCGCGAGCAGAACGAGAAGATCGCGACAGCGAACGCTGCGCTGGCGGACAAGGTGTCGCAGCTCGAGCAGCGGGTCGACGCGGACGACGACTGGCTCACCGAAGCGCGTGTCGAGGAAATCCGCGCCGTGGTCTCCGACGTGCTCGCTGACAGCATGCTGCGCGAGTCGCTCGCCGCCGATCCTGCGACCGCAGGATGGGACAGCACCCGTGGGTTCTTCCTCGCGTCGGCCGACAACAACTTCACCCTTCGGTTCCGCGGTCGCATCCAGACCCGCTGGGCGATGGACCAGCGCGACATCGGCGGCGCAACCGCCGCGACCGGCTCGCCGGCCAATACCTCGCCGGACAACACCCACGGATTCGAGATGCGTCGCGTGCAGTTCATGTTCGGCGGAAACTTCGTCGACCCGAGCTGGACCTACTTCATGCAGTACGCGACCACGCGCAACGCGGTCTCGGGGCTCAACAACTTCCTTGAGGACGCGTGGGTCGAGAAGGCGCTCGGCGACGGCTACTTCGTGCGAACCGGCCAGTTCCGTCCCGGCTTCATACGCGAGGACCTGGTGTCCTCGGGCGCGCAGATGTCCGTGGAGCGCTCGAACACCAACGAGCTGTTCACCGCCGCGCGCTCGCAGGGAGTGATGCTCGGCTGGATCGGCGAGCACTTCAAGTTCGACTTCACGTTCAGCGACGAGCTGCGGGCGATCGCAGCAGCGCCGACAACGGGCGCGGGCGCCGCCGGCGGCGTTGCTGCGGGCATCAACACGGGCTTCAACTTCGACACCGTCGACTACGCCTTCTGCTCGCGCCTCGAGTTCATGCCCTACGGCGAGTGGCGGCAGTTCCGCGACCTGCAGGGCTATCGCGGCGAGGCACCAGGAGCGCTCTTCGGCGTCGCGGCGTACATCCAGCAGCTCACGGATGTCCCGACGCCGACAGTCTCGCCTGACATCGTCTGGTCGGTCACGGCCGATGCCTCGCTCGAGTACAGCGGCTTCGCGATCTTCGGCTACGGCGTCTACCGCGGGGTCACCTTGCAGCAAGAGCAGGCCGTCCGCGGCGGCGGAACCGACGACTCGCTCTCGCAGTGGGGCGCGCTGATCCAGGCCGGCGTGTTCGTGACCGACTCGGTCGAGTGGTTCACCCGCTACGAGATCGGCAATACCGACACCGACAAGTACCGCACCAGCCCGACGGCACTCGAGGCGAGTGCCGAGGCGAACAACGTCCTGACCACCGGATTCACCTGGTGGCCTGCGTCGGTCAAGAACCGCGGCGTGAAGTTCGTCACGGATATTGGGTACGCTTTCTGCCCAGTGGTCGATTTCGCCAGTAACGGAGCAGACTGGCTTCCCGACTACACCGCGCAGAACGGCGCGACCAATGACGGACAGTGGGTCGTCCGGTCGCAGCTCCAGTTGCAGTTCTGACGCGGTGGGTCCGAACGGCTGGAGACAGGATGAAGGCACGACTCTGGACTGCGGTTGCCCTCGTCGCGGCGATGGCTGCGATTCCCGCCTGCATTGGATCGGGTCCTGGCGCGCCGCGCGCGACGAAGCCGGTGACGAACTCGACCGACTTCAGCCGCTCCGCGGTGTTTGAGAAGATCAACGCCGACCAGCTTGACCTGCTGACGAACGCCTACGCCGACCGCTACCGCACGCTCATGGAGGACGCCGTCGGCGAGATCCTGCGCGACAACGATGACGCGCAGCAGCGCACCGCGGCCCTGCGCATGCTGGTGACGAGCACCACGAGCGTCTACGACATCGCGACCAACGGCGATCCGTTCACGCAGGTGCTCGACCTGACCGTCGCCGTCACCCTCACGAGCCAGGTGTGGATCGATCGCGACCGCGCCACGCGCGAGTTCGGCGAAAAGCGCGCCGCGCCGCTCATCGGGGCGCTGCGCGAGGCGCGCACCGAGATCTGGGACATCGCTGCGCGCGTGTTCACGCCCGATCAGCTCTCCGCGCTCGACTTCCTCATCGCCAGCTGGCGCAAGCAGAATCCCGACGTCGAGGACGTCTCCTTCGTCCGCTTCAACGATTTCAACGACAGCCGCGGGCATTCCGTGATCGCCGAGGCAGGGCAGGGCGGCGGGCTGTTCGAGCCGATCGGCCGCGCGGTCGACCAGGCGCGCAGCTACGAACGCCTCTTCGAGCGCATGTTCTATCTCTCGAAGCGGGCGCCGACGCTGCTCGAGTGGCAGACGCAGGCTGCGATCGACAACGTGCTTGCGCGCAAGGAAGTCGGCAACGCGCTGAAGAACCTCGACGGCGTCTCGAAGTCGATCGAGAAGCTGAGCACCGAGATTCCCGAGCTCCTCGTGCGCGAGCGCGAGACGCTGCTCATCGAGATCGACAAGCGACAGGAACAGATCAACGGAACCCTCGGACAGGTGAAGTCCGTGGTCAATGCGGCTGCGCCGATCGTGAAGGACGTGAACACCCTCGCGGGAACGGCGGAGCGCATCGTGGGCAAGGTGAGCGAGATGGCGGGGCCACCGAAGGCGCCCGATCCGAACGCGCCGCCGGCGAAACCATTCGACGTCGCCGACTACCAGCAGCTTCTCGCCGAGGCGAGCACGACGCTGCGCGAGGCGAATGCGCTTGCCGCGAAGGGCGAGTCGCTCGCGGGATCACCCGCCGTGAAGGGCCTGATCGACGAAGTGACCGCCGCGACCGAGGAGCGGATCGCAAGCCTTGAGTCCGCCGCCGTGCGCGTGCTCTGGCAGGTGGGCGCGATGCTTGCCGCGGTCGCGGTGCTCGTGTTTGCGCTGGCGCATGCGTACCGCGAGGTCGGTCGACGCTCGACCGCGAAGGGAGCCACGCGATGAAGCAGCCATTCGATCGTGACCGCCGCGACACCATGCAGATGCTCGCGGCGCCATTCTTCCTCGGCGCGCTTTCGCGCATGGTGGTCGCGCAGGACGCGCCCACCGCACCGCGCGTCGACGTCGATGCGACGCCGTACCCATCGTTCATCGAGGACCCCGCGCTACGCGGGACCGTGCGGTGCGTGGGCAGTTCGTCGGTCGGCATCCTGCTCAACGCCATTCGGCCGGGTTTCCGTGGATCGCAGCCGCAGATCGAGATCGAGGTGATCTCGTCCGGATCGGCGAACGGACCGCGCGCGCTCGCCGCAGGCGAGTGCCTGCTCGCACCGATGAGCCGCCCGATGTCGAAGTCCGAGATCGAGCAGGTGGCGAAGGCGCGAAAGGGCACCGTCGACTGGATCGACATCGCCATCGATGCGATCGCGGTCTGCGTGAACGTGAAGAACCCCCTCGCGCGCATCTCGCTGAAGGACCTCGACCGCGTCTTCGGCCGCGAGCGCAGGCGCGGCGGACCGCCGGCGAGCAAGTGGGCGGATATCGGCGTGACGGGTGCACCGATCGCTGATCGCACGATCACGCTCTTCGGCATGGGCCCGAGCTCAGGCTCGCATGGCCTCGTGCAGGACGTCGTCCTGCAGGGCGCGCCATTCCGCACCAGCGTGAACGAGGAGCTCGTGTCCTCGAGCGTCGTGCAGGCGATCGCAACTGACCCCGAGGCGATCGGCTACTGCAGCGTGATCTTCGAGTCATCGCGCGTGCGCAGGCTCGAGATCGAGATGCTCGACGGATCTGGCTTCGCCGCCCCGACCGACGAGGGCATCCGCAGCGGGCGCTATCCGCTCTCTCGCGCGCTGCGCCTGTACTACGTGCGCGAAGACGTCGCCAGGTCGCCCGCGGCGCGCAAGTTCCTGCAATTCATCGTCTCGCAAGACGGGCAGGAGATCATCGAGGATCTCGGGCAGAAGACGCTCGCAGCGAAGGACGCGCGCGCGATGTTCGAGAAGGTGCAGTAGCGCTCTGCAGGCGCGGGTTGCCGTACACTTGTCGCATGCGTTTCCGCCCGAGTTCGCCGAGCCTCGCCGCACTCCTTTCGCTGCTTGCCTGCGCCGCCGTCGCGCGTGCGCAGAACGGTGACCGAGCCGGCGAGGTGCAGGGCGACCTGCCCGCGGAGTGGCAGGTGGCGGACGCGCCGGTCCGGACGCCCGCCGAAGAACTCGCCACGTTCTCGATCGTCGATGGATACGAGATCCAGCTGGTCGCCAGCGAGCCGCTGGTCGAGGCGCCCGTGGTCGTGAAGTTCGCGCCCGATGGACGCCTGTGGGTCGTCGAGATGCGCGGCTACATGCGCGACGCCGACGGCGCGGGCGAGCGCGATCGGCTCGGGCGCATTAAGGTGCTCTCCGATGGCAACGGCGACGGCGTGATGGACAAGGCCGAGGTCTTCCTCGACGGCCTCATCATGCCGCGCGGCATCGCCTTCTGGCGCGATGGGCTTCTCGTGATCGAGCCGCCGCATCTCCTCTTCTGCCGCGACACCAACGGAGATGGAAAGGCCGACGAATCGACGATCGTCGCCTCGGGCTTCGTCGGGCAGGACAACCCCGAGCATGCGGGCAACGGGCTCTACTTCACGCTCGACAACGCGTTCACCTGCTCGCAGCACCCGGAGCGCTTCATCCCCGAGGGAAGCGCACTGCGCGGAGAGGCGGTTTCTCCTCACGGGCAGTGGGGCATCGCCGAGGATTCCACGGGCCGGCTCTACTACTCGCCGAACTCCGATCCACTGCTCGTCGACCTGCTGCCCAAGCAGTATGCGGCGCGCAACGCGAGCCAGCGCAACTTCGAGGGCGTGCCGGCGCGGGCGGCGACCGACATGCGGGTGTATCCATCGCATCTCACGCCGGGCGTGAACCGCGGATATCAGAAGGGCGTGCTGAAGGACGGGCGTCTCGCGAACTTCACGGGAGCCTGCAGCCCGCTGGTGTACGACTCGTCGGCGCTGTCCGACATGCGCGGATGCGCGCTCATCTGCGAGGTCGCGGGCAATCTCGTGCACCGATATCGACTTGGCGAGAAGGACGGCAAGATCGTGGCGACGCCCGCCGATGGCGAGCGCTCGTTCTGGACCTCGACCGATGAGCGCTTCCGCCCCGTTGCAGCGACGACCGGGCCCGACGGGGCGATCTATGTCGCCGACATGTATCGCGGCATCATCCAGCACCGCAACTTCATGACCACGTTCCTGCGCAAGCAGGTCGACGCGCGCGGACTCTCTCAACCGGTCGATGCGGGCCGCATCTGGCGCATCGTCGCGAAGGGCACCACCCCGGCGCGCGCGCGCGATCTCTCCCGCGCCGCGGGAGAGGAACTCGCGCAACTCCTGCTTTCGCCTGACAAGCCCATTCGCGAGACCGCGCGCAGGCTCATCGTCGAGAAGCCTGCGCCGTCAGCGCTCGCGCTCGTGCGCGCACAGCTCATGCAGCCGATGACCGCTGCGTCCGCGCTCGACCATCTTTGGACGCTCGCAGGCAGCGGCGCGATCGACCGCGAGACGCTCGATCGAGCGCTGGTATCTGCGGATCCGCTCGTGCGCGTGCACGCCGTGCGCATCGCCGAGCGTACGGCGACCCGCGTCACGCTCGCATCCGTGCTCGCGCGCGCCAGCGAGGATGCGGATCGCGCGGTGCGCGTCCAGGCCGCGCTCAGCGCGGGCGCGCTCGATGCACCGCTGCGGATGGCGGTGCTCGAGGGCGCGCTGCGCCGCGACCTCGGCGCACGAGACATGCGCAGCGCCATGCTCTCGTCGGCTGTAGGCGTCGAGGATTTGCTTCTGGACGCGATCCTCTCTGGCGCGCTGCTGGATGCAGATTCCGTCGGCGCCCGTGCGTTTGCCAGCGAGCTCACCGACCTGCTGCTCGATGACGGCAGCGGCGTCCCTGCGCCAGACACGCTGCGCGCGATGCTCGCCGCGATCGCCGGAGTCTCGGCGGAACGCCCGTGGCTTGCCAAGGCGATGCTCGAGCGCATCGCGGCGCGTCAGCGGCTCAACTCGAAGGAGCCCGCGCAGCTGATCGCGATCGCGAAGCCCGAGGGCTGGTGGGAGATGCTCGACCGCAACCACGCGGACCTGCAGCAAGCCGTCGCGATCGACCGCAATCTCTTCTGGCCAGGCCGCGAGGATGTCTCGTTTGTCCCGCCGAAGATCGCGCGCGCCGAGACGATGAGCCTCGAGGAGTACGGCAAGCGGCTCTACTCGAACTGCATGAGCTGCCACCAGTCGAATGGCCGCGGACTGCCGCCGGTGTATCCACCGCTGCGCGGGAGCGACATCGTGCACGGTGACCCGGCGCTGCTCGTCAAGATCGTGATGCACGGTCTCGAGGGCAAGATCGAGGTCGACGGGCAGGTCTACAACCAGGTGATGCCCGCGGCGCCCGTGAAGAGCGACGAGGAGATCGCGGCCGTCCTGACCTATGTGCGCAGCGCATGGGGCAACACGGGCGGGCCGATCGACGCGGCGCTTGTCGCGAAGGTGCGCGAGGAGACGAAGGGACGGCTGCGGTCGTTCACCGCGCGCGAACTCGGCATCGAGGCGAAGTAGCAGCCGTCGGAAGAGCGACCGCCTACGACACGCATGTCAGGAGCGCCGACGCGATTCACTCGCGCGGCGCTCGTCCACAGGGAGCCGCGGCAGCGGCGACCGCTCAAAGAGTGAGTGCCCGCAGATGGAGGCAACGCCGGAATCTGCGGAACCGTTTGCACCGGAGTCAAGGGACTCCCACGCGCATGGACTCCCACGCAACCCGTTCCGCAGACTTCGTCTGCGGGCACTCATTGCCTCTGGACTTCGCTTGACGGAGTCGTCTCTGGCCTCTGGACTTCGCTCGCTGGAGTGGCGCGCCGGCTGGAGTGCGCTTGCAGTGAGTGCCTGAAGTTGGAGGCAACGCCGGAATCTGCGGAACCGTTTGCACCGGAGTCAAGCGACTCCCACGCGCATGGACTCCCACGC
>JBEGLX010000017.1:0-49661 GCA_041183345.1 Planctomycetota bacterium | reverse complement strand
GGCGGCGGCGGCCGTGGCTTCGGTGGCGGCGGCGGTGGCCGCGGCTTCGGTGGCGGCGGCGGCGGCCGTGACTTCGGCGGCGGCGGCGGCGGTCGCGGTGGCGACTTCGGCGGCGGTCGTGGCGGCGAGCGTGGCGGTCGCGATCGCGACCGCGAGCGCGAGACCCGTCGCGACTCGTTCGAAGGCGACTGGTGAATCCAGGCCCCGCGAACTCATTCGCGATCTCAACTGAATGACGACGACGCGCGTGCCTGCACGCGCGTCGTTCTTTTTAGCTGTCTGGTTCCGCGGCCGTCAACCCTGCCCAGCCGCACGATGTCGCGCACTCAATCAGCTGCTCGGATTCTCTTCATCGCGGCGAGGCGGCATCGGCGGCCTTGCGGGCGAATCGGATCGGGGAGGCAGCGCGCTCCCTCCCGAGCCCGGACCACCAGCTCCGGGACCACTCGATCCCGTAGACCGAAATCCACTCCCACCGAGGCCTGATGGTCGGCCGCCGCCAAATGGGCGAGGCCCTTGGAAGCCGCCGCCGCCGCCAGGCCCAGCCCCGCCACCGCTCCGAGGACCGAAACCGCCCGCGCTCGGACCGCTCGGACCACTTGGGCCCATAGAGGATCCACCAGTTGCGCCGCCGAATCCGGCGCGGGGACCACGGTTGAAGCCTCGACGGAGATTACCTCCTCGAGACGTGGTCGCGCGACCACCGCCCTGACGATTGAAGTGCGGACCGAACGGACCTTGCCGCTGTTCCTTTGCAGCCTTCGCTGCTGCCTGGCCCTTCTTCATCACTTCGTTGATTGTGAGAGTCTTGCCAAGAAGTCGCTTGCCCTGTGTCGCCTTGACCGCAGCGCGACCGATCTCTGGATCGCGGGTCATCACGATTGCAAATCCCTTGGGCTTGCCGCTCGACGAATCAGCAACAAGCACGGCATCTTCAATCGTCATGAAGGGCGAGAACAACTCACGCACCTGCTCGATCTTGACCCGCGGGTCAAGATTGCCGACGTAGATCTTGAACATTGGCACGGCAGGAACTCCCGACTGAGATAGACACTGTGTGACGAGTCCTGAACCCGAGGCACCCACCACTCCACTCGTCCTCAAGCGGCTCGACCCGAGATATCGGCAAACAGTGCGGACATCGTTCAGCCCCACGAGGGGAACGATCCACAAAACACAATCGACCGACGGTGGACCGGAAAACCAGCCATGATTCGGAACTGCATGCTCCCGAGAACACCGCTCCCGAAAACACCGCTCCTGAACTGATCCTGGTCTTTGGATTCGCGACCAAACCTCAGACCCGCAGCAAAAGCCTGAAGGGTCCGAACCTATCGTCCCCACAGGAGTATCTTACGACGGTTTCACGGCATGGATTGCGAAAATCCAGACGCTCGTCGTCTCGAGCCTTGCCCCAAGTGTCGCCTTGGATCTGGTCCCAAGTCCCAAGACGCGTGCCAGTTGTCCGATCCGGCTTGAGATAAAAACAAGAGAGCCCCGCCAGGGGTTACCTGGCGGGGCTCGTAAAGTCGGCGATAACCTACTTTCCCGCTGAGCAGTATCATCGGCTGCAAGGGCTTAACTTCTGTGTTCGGGATGGGAACAGGTGTGACCCCTTGCATATGGTCACCGACAAATCCAGGCGAGGCCTTCCAGCCTCGCCAGGCAGAGTGCAAATGTCATTCGAATCGCACCAGAACCGAGCTCAAAGGCGACTCCGGACCGACCAGACGGCCCAGCCGTGACGAGCACGGAGGGATCCTGGAACGGAAACCGGTAGACGCGACAAAGTCTTTGACCGTTAGTACCACTTAGCTGAACGGATTTCTCCGCTTACACATGTGGCCTATCAACCTTGTAGTCTTCAAGGGGTCTCAAAGCAACACTTATCTTCGGGTGGGCTTCTCGCTTAGATGCTTTCAGCGATTATCCCTGCCGCACGTAGCTACCCAGCTATGGACCGAGCGGTCCAACTGGCACACCAGGGGTGCGTCCAACCCAATCCTCTCGTACTAAAGTTGTCTCCCGTCAATGTTGCAACGCCCACGACAGATAGGGACCGACCTGGCTCACGCCGGTCTGAACCCAGCTCGCGTACCACTTTAATAGGCGAACAGCCTAACCCTTGGGACCGCCTTCAGCCCCAGGATGTGATGAGCCGACATCGAGGTGCCAAACCGCTCCGCCGCTATGGACGCTCGGGAGCGATCAGCCTGTTATCCCCGGGGTACCTTTTATCCGTTGAGCGACGACCCTTCCACACAGAATCGCCGGATCACTAGAGCCCTCTTTCGAGACTGCTTGTCCTGTATGACTTGCAGTAAAGCTGGCTTGTGCTCTTACACTCGACGTGCGGTTGCCAACCGCACTGAGCCAACCTTTGCGCTCCTCCGTTACTATTTAGGAGGAGACCGCCCCAGTCAAACTGCCCGGCATGCAGTGTCCGCTGCCCCGCTTCAGGGGAATCAACGTTAGACCACGAATCCGATCAGGGTGGTATTTCACCATTGGCTCCATCCCGCCCGAGAGCGGAACTTCAAAGCCTCCCACCTATCCTACGCAGATTGAATCCATGATCACTGCAAGCGTACAGTAAAGGTCCACGGGGTCTTTCCGTCTTGCCGCGGGTAAGCGGCATCTTCACCGCTACTACTATTTCACCGAGTCGGTCGTGGAGACAGTGCTCCAGTCATTACGCTATTCATGCGCGTCGGAACTTACCCGACAAGGAATTTCGCTACCTTAGGACCGTCATAGTTACGGCCGCCGTTTACCGGCGCTTCGGTCGCCAGCTTCGCTTGCGCTAACCAGCTCCCTTGACGTTCCGGCACCGGGCAAGCGTCACACTGTATACGTCCTCTTACGAGTTAGCACAGTGCTGTGTTTTTGATAAACAGTTGCCAGAGCCTTTTCTCTGCGCCCTCTCTTGCGAGGAGGGCCCCCTTATTGCGAACGTACGGGGTAAAATTGCCTAGTTCCTTCACGACCGTTTTCTCGAGCGCCTGAGGCTATTCGCCACGCCCACCTGTGTCAGTTTTGGTACGGAATGCATGGTTGTATCCGAACGGCTTTTCTTGGAACTCCTCTGCCCAACACCGGCCTCAAGGGCCTGGACGCTTCACTGTCCCGTTGAGCTTTGGAATTCGTCACGTCGGCGTGACCTTCCATGCATGTTGCGGAATGTTGACCGCATGTCCATCGACTACGCTTGTCAGCCTCGTCTTAGGCTCCGACTAACCCTGGGCGGAATTACCTTCCCCAGGAAACCTTGGGCTTACGGCGATGGAGATTCTCACTCCATTTATCGTTACTCAATCTGGCATATTCACTTGCTGTCGCTCCACAAACCCTTGCCGGGAAAGCTTCACAGCTGACAGCAACGCTCCCCTACCACTGACAAAGTCAGTCCGCAGCTTCGGTACGAACCTTATTCCCGATAATTATCGGCGCTGGATTCCTCGACTAGTAAGCTGTTACGCACTTTTTAAATGGTGGCTGCTTCTAAGCCAACATCCTAGCTGTCACAGCAATCCAACTACCTTTCTAACTTAGGCTCGATTAGGGACCTTAGCTGGCGGTCCGGGTTGTTTCCCTTTTGACCACGAAGATTATCCCTCGTAGTCTTACTCCCGTGCCTGCCATGCTGGTATTCGGAGTTTGATTAGACCGGATAGGCGGTATGCCCTCCAAATCCATTCAGTAGCTCTACCCCCAGCATGTGATACACGAGGCTAGTCCAAAAACTATTTCGGGGAGAACGAGATATCTCTGGGTATGATTAGACTTTAACTCCTCCCCACAGGTCATGCCAGAACTTTTCAACGTTCACGGCTTCGGTCCTCCAGGAGGCATTACCCTCCCTTCAACCTGCCCATGGGTAGATCACCGCAGTTTCGCGTCTACCCCCTACGACTACACGCCCTTTCAAGACTTGGTTTCCCTTCGGCTGCGCCAGGGTTTGGCTTAGCCTTGCCGTAGAGAGTAACTCGCCAGATCATTATGCAAAAGGCACGCTGCAACCCTTACGGGCCGCAACCGCTGTGTAAGCATGCGATTTCAGGTTCTTTGAACTCCCCTTATCGGGGTTCTTTTCATCGTTCAGTCGCCTTACTGGTTCACTATCGGTCGTCAAGTAGTACTTAGCCTTGGAGGGTGGTCCCCCCATGTTCAGGCCGGATTTCACGAGTCCGACCCTACTCGAGGGCTAACCAGTTTCCGCGCTACAGGACCATCACCTTCTTTGGTTGGCCATTCAATGCCATTCACGCTTCTGCTGGTTTATCCGCGTTCGCTCGGCGCTACTAACGGAGTCGCTATTGCTTTCCTTTCCTCTCGCTACTAAGATGTTTCAGTTCACGAGGTTCGCTTCACACGGCCTATACATTCAGCCGTGGATGACTCATAAGAGCCGGGTTGCCCCATTCGGAAATCCCAGGATCACAACTTGGTTACCAGTTCCCCTGGGCTTATCGCAGGTTCCTACGTCCTTCATCGCCTCTTGACGCCAAGACATCCATCGCATGCCCTTGATGACTTGATCGCGTCTACCGAGTGCCGTCCGCAGGAGATTGCTCGCCTGGTTCTGGTTTCGGTCTTGATCATGGCTCCACTTGCATGGTGGAGCCGCATGCCGGCAGTGTTCTGTCCTGCTCGACCTGCAGTCGCCTTAGGTGCTCGTTTCTCGGTGCGATTACTCACTGCGCGTTCGGTCAGCTCGAAACCGCTGGAAATCCAGTGGTTTTCGACATCACGTCTCCGCGCAGCATCGCGACATTTTGCACGCTGTCTTCACTTGTCAAAGATCGTCCCGCGCGGCGCTCACCCGAGGGTGGGGCGCAGTGCGGAGGGGCAAGGATAGCGATTTCGAAAATCCTGTCAATGCCCTTGATCGCCTGACGTGGAAAAATACTTGCGGGTCCACTTTCCTCAGGCCAGAAGCGCGCGCGGCTATTGTTATGCGCCAGAAATGTTCGACGAGTCGCCCTTTCCGTACCCAGGCGGGCGGATGCTCCCCGCTTATCCACAGCCCATGCAGCACCGCGCGCTCCTCGGAGGGAACTGCCCTGGCTGGGGACGCACCGAGCCATGCGCCGTGGAGATGAATCACCGATGAAATGAACAGGGTGCTCCGGCGTGGGAGCACCCTGCGGGTCGTTCAGCGAATGATGGATGGGCACCGAAGCCTGAAGCCCCGGACCCGCTCCGTGATCAGTACGGGCGATCCGACTTTCCGTCGCCCGGCTTGCCGCCCGCTGCTCCACCGCCCCCAGGGGCGCCCTTCGGCGCATCCGTGCCGGCGTCCTTCGAGGAATCCTTCCCTTCGGAGTCCTCCGTGTCTTCCGCAGCTTCCGCCTCGTCCTGGTACTCGATCCGCGTGTCCGAGTTCAAGTCGTCCTTCGGAACCCGAATCTCGTACCGATCGCCGAGCGAGTTCTGCACGACCGCGACCGCGGCTGGGCGGCGGTCGTTGCCCGCCCGCTCCGTCGCAGGATCGGCGTACACATCGACGAGGAAGTAGCCGGTCTCGAAGTCGATGCCGCTCTTGTTGCCAGAGATCGCGTCGCCTGGCTGGATGGTGAACCGTTCCTTGCGACGCTTCCCATCGAAGTAGCGGTAGACCTCGACGGTCGCCTGGCCCATGCCGAGCCGTCCCTCGCCCGCCTGCGCATCAACCACGAAGAAGGCCACGGGGAGCGACACGCGGAAGGGCGCGCTCCAATCCGACGCGACGGTATCCATGGTGAACCCGTCCCCCAGCTTCTTCTGCGACTCGACGAGGAGCGATGTGTTCGTGAAGAACGGGTTGTAGACCTTTGCGACGGCTCGATAGCGGTACTGCTCACCTGGCTTGACGCCGATGTCGTGTGCCCAGACAACGATCGAGTCCGCCGTTCCGATGTCTGACGAGGCGACGTCCTTCGTCTTGGCATCCGACTCGGAGAGCCCCCGCTTCTTGAGCTTCTCGGCCAACGAAGCCTCCTTGCTCTTGCCGTCGGAATCAAGCTTCTTCAGCTTCTTGGTCAAGGCGATGCGCTTGTCGCGGTTCGCATCGGCCGCAGCGTTGTTGCGGCCGGACATTCCGCCCGCGGAGCCTCCGCCCGCAGCGCCACCGAGGCCACCGCCTGGTCGACCGAGACCACCGCCGCCGCTTCCGCCGCGACCGCCCTGTCCACCGCGTTCCTCGTCCTTCTTCTTCTCCTCTTCCTTCTTCTTGTCTTCCTTCGAGGTGTCCTCGAGGGGCCCGCCGATGTCGTCAAGGTCTTCCTTGACGCGCTTGGTCTGGACGGCGATGTTGTTGAGCTCGCGCTTCAGGCGACGGATCTCACCGTCGAGCTTCACCATCTCAGGATCCTCGCTCACCGCGCCGGAGATCGGATCGATCTCGGTGAGGAGCAGCGCAGGGGAGAACACCGAGCGCTTCGTGGCATAGAAGTCGGGCTGGAGAATCTGCCGCTGGTTGCCCTTGTCGCTGAGGTACGTGAATGCGGAGTCTCGGAGTCCGGCGTCGATGCTCTTCGCGATCTCCGGGCGGAAAGAGAACTGCCCAGGGAGCGGAGGTACAACGGTTGACTCACCCCAGGCGCCATCGCTGAGCTTGCGCTCGCGCTGGAACTCGATGTCGATCACGAACAGCGTGCTGCGGTACCAGAATCCAGGGATCTGGGCCCCGCCGCGGGTCGACTCAAGCTCACTCCGCATCGTCTTGGCGTCGAGCACAGCGCTCGGCACCGCCCATGTCATGTCGTAGGAGACCGTTCCTGCAGGGAACGCAGACTTGAGCGCGCTCTGCTGCTCGACGGCGCTTTGGTCAAGCGTGTCTGAGATCTGAAGCGTCGGGCGCATCGCGAGGACAGGCAGCTTCGGCACATGGAATGGGGTTCCCGCCGTCGCCCCCTCCGACTGGAGCACCTTCGCGATCGCAGGCTGGATCGCGGGAAGATCGCCTGCCGGCGCAACGGATTTCCCGAGCGCGGACGCGAAGGCGTCGGCCTGCGGCTTCAGGCGATCGCCGAGTTTCTCCGCGATCGATGGCGCTGGCTGCTCGAGTTTCTGAGCGAGTCCCTGGGTGCGGGTCGAGAGGGCCTCATCGATCTCGCTTGGCGCGGCGTTCCGCCCATCGAGCGTGACGTTGTTGTGCGTGCCCAGCACCTGCCAGGCGACAACGCTCAGGAACACGACTCCGGCTGCACCCAGCACGATCTTCTCGATGTGCTGCTCGACGAACGGGATGCCCTTGTTCTTCATGTCTTGATCCAGTGGGTGGCGAGATAGTGGGTCTGCTGAGGATTTCGTTGTTGACGCCGATGACGATGACTCACATGCCCTGCGCGGCGTCAGCAGGAGCCGAGCCGTCACCCGACGGAGCGGGCGCCGAAGACGTGATGCCGAGCGCTGTGCGGACAGACTCGGGCATGTGCTTCGCTGTCCAGTCGCGGAACCAGACCGTCTCGACCGTCGCCGTCACGCTGCTCACGGAGGCGGGGCCGTAGAGGTAGCCCATCCGCGCCGCCGCGAACGGATCCGCCGGAGCGAGCCGCACGTTGGTGACGGTCATGAAGTTCTCCGCGGCGAGCGCGTCGAAGACCTTCGGGAGCTTGGAGGTCTCCGCGACGAAGGTGACCTCGGCGAGCCGCACGTCATAGACGCCGTTGCTGACCCGTCCGGTGAACCGCTTGCTGAAGTCGCGCTTCGCCTCCTGCTTGGGGTCGATCACGGGTTCGGCAGGCACCGCCGGAACCGCCGCGGAATCCGCGACGGCGCCCTCGGCGGGCACGGTTCCATCCGAAGTCGGGGAGACTTCGCCGCCCATGGCGGAAGCCTCTCCGCCACCCGAGGTGGTGGTCGGCGCCGCGATCTCCATCGGGAGCACCTTCAGCGACATCAGTTGCTTGACCGGCGACTGAAGCACGGAGCCAGCCGAACGGTTGCATGAGGCGAAGGCCCGCATGATGTCGGTCGCGACCCAGAGCTTCCATTGCATGTCGAATAGCGCGGTGTCCTGCGCGACGGCATCCGCCTTGGTCTTGTAGAGACCGGTGACCGACGCGCGCGATGGAACCTCGAACGCCGAGAGATCGCCATACATCGAGATCTTCTTCGCAGCCTCGGTGTACTCGGCGATCCGGACCTTGCCGAGATGCCTATCCAACTGGGCGGATTGCTCAGCGCTCAGCTTCGCCCGCGACTCTTGCTTCAGTTCGGCCTGGATGTAGCGGAGTTCCGCACCCTCGACCGCCTTCGCGACATCTGCGTCCTTCGGCGGCATGCCCGCGCGCGCGTCCTGCAGCAGCTTCGCGTAGGCAGCGGCGATCGCATCGGCCACCTTGAACCGCACCGCCTCGACGACCGCGTTCGACTTGGTGTCATAGCGCGGGAAGACGCCAGCCTCGACGGCAGGCGTGTGCTTGGGATCCGAGTCCGATCCATTGTTGAACGCACGCGCCCGAGTGTAGACCTCGGTTGCGTCCTTCGAATACTTCTCGAGCGCGGCGCTGAATTGATCGACGACCTGATCGGTCGCGACTACCTCCAGCTCGATGGGCTCGCCACCGGGGACGGGAAGCATCGCCTTCGCGTTCGACGCCGAAGTGAGGTCGTTGTAGACCTGCGCGCGGCGCTGAGCCTCCTTGCGGACGCCCTCGCCCATCATGTCCGCGGCGAAGTATCCGCCGACGGGAACAAGGATGACGATGGCGGTGAACACCACGGCGAGCGTGTTGTTCTTGGCCCAGGAAACGACGACCTCAAGCTGCTTGGGGAGTTGCTTTGCCATGGATCACTGACCCTCCGCAGCAGGAGCCGCTGCCGGAATCGCTTCCCTGAACTTGACCACGAACGTCACCTTGCCGACGTGGACCGTGCTGTTCGGGGGATAGAGGCCTGGGCGCGCCGGGATCGGCGCCATCTTGTCCAGATCAACCTTCGAATCGCCTTCGCTTGCATTGGCGCCGGGCCGCACGAATCCTGCGTTGCCGCCGCCCTGCTTCGTCCCGTCGTCGTACGGATTCGACGCGGAGAATCCCGTGCCGCCTGCACCAGCTCCGCCGAGCAAGCCGCCCGGACGCTTGACCTGCGTGTCGCCAGTCGGCGTACGGCGACCGGTGACGCCGCCGAAGCTGCCTCCGGCGCCACCACCCTCGACCTCGAAGCTGCCTCGCGGGGCTTCAGGCTCATCGACAGCCGCCCCGCCACCCGCGCCTGCAGCTCCGCCGCCGGAAGCGGCTCCATCGCCGCCTTCCTTGCTTGCGGTCAGCGTGCCGTCCGCACCGACGGTCATGTCGGCGATGAGCGCCGTGTTCGGCTGGATGTTCTCGATGACGTACGGAACCTCAGGGCGATCCTTGTTCTGGTCGAGCCAGGCACACACGGTTGCACCGAGATGCCCCTGCTTGTCGATTCCGAGGAACTCGACGTTCATCGTGACCTCGATCACGCGCTCGCCCTTCTCGTTGACCTTGTAGATGCCGGAGAGGTCACGCAGCGAAGTCTGCTGGCGCGCGCCCTCCTTCACGAGCTTGCTCAGGTCGTCGCCGAGGAGATCCTTGTCATTTCCCGCGCTCACGGCGTTCACGGCGTCATGCACGATGTACGGCCAGACCTCGCGGTCGTCGATCAGCGCGAGCATGTTGGTGGCCGTGGCCCCGACATCCGCACCGAGTCCCTGCAGCTTCGACTGGAAGCCCTTGGCCGACGAGAGGGTCATCTCCGCGCGGTTGATCGCGTCGCGGCTCGACACAGAGCCGTTGTCGATGATGTTGCGCGCGAACATGAGCGCGCCGGCGACGCAGCCGACCGCTGCAGCTGCGGCGAACCAGCGCGTCTTCTTCGACCAGACCTGCTGCCGCACGTTCTCCACGGGAAGGAGGTTGATCTCGATCGTGGCGAGGCCAAGGCCCTGGAGCGCCAGGCCGTAGGAGGTCGCGAAGTTGACGGTGTGCGCTGCGAAGTCGGCCGCCTCGGGTCCCTCGACCACGAGCTTCGCGTATCGATCGAGCCGCTCGACCTCGAGCTCCAGCCGCATGCCGAGGAACTTGCGCAGACCCGGGATCTTCAGCGTCGAGCCGAGACCGATGACGTTGCGGAGCTTGGTGCCGCGGTTCTGCGTCTCGTAGAACTGAAGCGACTTCTGGACGTCATCGAGGAGATCGCCGAGCACGGGGCGCATCGCCGCCATGATCTGCTTGGCGTACTTGCTGGTCGCGCTTTCCTGCTTGAGCTTGTCGCCCTGCGAATAGCGGAGCTCGACCGTCGGCGCGAACGCCTCGACGATGGCCTCGGTGAAGCTGTGTCCGCCAAGCGGAAAGGTGCGCATCCAGCAGCGGCTTCCCGCTGCCACGACGAGGTCCGTCGAGGCGGTGCCGATGTCGAGAAGCACGAACGGCTCGGTCTGCGAGGTGATGTCGCGGTCGAACGCGAGAGCGTTGTAGAGCGCGACAGGCCCGAGCGAGATCGCGCGCGGCTCGACGCCGAGGGTCTCGCTCACCAGCGTGAGGAACTCGCGGAGCGGCTCGCGCTGCACGGCGAAGAGACCGAGGTCGACCTCGGGGGAGTCGTCGGCCTCGAAGGTGTGGTAGTCCCATTCGACCTCTTCGAGAGGGAAAGGGATCTGCTGACTCGCCTCAAAGGGAACCAGTCCCGCGATGGTCTTCGCATCTCCCGGCGGAAGCTTGACGAAGCGGGTCAGTCCGCGGTTGCCGAACCACGAGTAGTTGACCGTGATGTTCTGTCCCGCCAGCTGCTTCTGGCTCGCGAGCTGCGAGAGCGACTGCTCGAGGATCGTCTTCGCCTGCGACTGGCCGCCTTCGACCAGCGCCTCGTCGAGACCGGGAGTGGTGAGCACCTTCTGGTGTGGAATCACCACGAAGTCACGCACGCGCACCCCGTCGCCCACGCGTTCCAGCTGCATCGCCTTGACGGCGTACTGTCCGATTTCGATGCCCCATGCGGTGTTGGAAGAGGCCATGTGGTGCTATCTCCGAATCAAAGGTCCGTGGCAGGTCGGCTGAGGCGACCCGTTGCGCGGGTCGCGGATGATAACGAACGATGGTCCTCACAGGCGCTTGAGCGCGCACGGTGAGGGTAAACGGCAAAACTTTATCGGACCTCCAACGTAGGGCTTGATGCCTCGCGGGATGCGGCGATTTGTCCCGCCAGAGCGTACTTCGGGCTCGTCTGTCGGCGGGTCCTGGCGCCTCCCGCAGGCGCCCCGAGTTGCCCCCGGTCCGGGTTGGTCGGGCCCTCCCGCGCCAGCGGCGCGGGTCGAGACCATCTCGCTGAAGTTCCGTTCAGGAGGACGGTTCGGTGCGCGCATGGCGGAAGTTGCCGATGCGTCTCGGATTCTCCAACTCTTGTCGCGCACTCGGCGCGGAACGCGGTACTCTGTTCGACCCAATCGAGTCCAACCAATGTCCACCGATCCAACCAACCACGAGAAGTCCTCCCCCACTCCGCGCGCAAGCGCCTACGACGCCGACCTTGAGCGCGAGATCGAAGCCGCGCTCGGAGGCATGTCGGTGGAGGATCTCGAGGCTGCCGGCAGCAATTCCTCGCGCGGCGGCTCCCGCGGTGGCGGCGGTCGCCAGTCCCGCAAGGGCACGATCCTGCGCATCCACAACGGCGACGTGTTCGTCGAGTTCGGTCCGCGGTCGACGGGCGTCTGCCCGCTCTCGCAATTCCTGGCGACGGGCGAGCAGCAGGCGCCGGTCGTCGGCAGCGAGCGCGCGTTCATCGTCGAGCGCTTCGATCCGTTCGAGGGGCTCTCGATCCTGAGCCTCGAGGGTGCGATCCAGAAGGCTGACTGGGGCACGCTCGAGGTCGGTCAGATCGTCGAGGCTCGCTGCACCGGCATGAACAAGGGCGGTCTGGAGATGGAGATCGCCCACCACAAGGGCTTCATGCCCGCGGGGCAGGTCGATGTCCGCCATGTCGCTGACATCTCGGTCTTCCTCGGCGAGAAGTTCCCCGTCCAGATCGTCGAGCTCAACAAGGACAAGAACCGCCTTGTCGTGAGCCGCAAGGCCGTGGTCGCCGCCGAGCGCGCGGAGCAGCGGGAGAAGCTCATGGCGGTCCTCGAGGTCGGCCAGACCCGTACCGCCACCATCACCAGCGTCCAGAGCTACGGCGCCTTCGCCGACATCGGCGGCGTCGATGGGCTCATCCACGTCTCGGATCTCTCGCATGAGCGCGTGAAGAGCCCCGCGGACGTGGTCAAGGTCGGCCAGGTCGTGCAGGTCAAGATCGTGAAGCTCGACCTCGCGCAGAGCCCGCCGAAGATCGGCCTCGGCATGAAGCAGCTCGTGGTCGACCCGAGCGTGGCCGCGATGCAGTCCGTCGAGGCGGGCGCCACCGTCACCGGTCGCGTGAGCAAGATCATGGCCTTCGGCGCCTTCATTGAAATCGCGCCGAACGTCGAGGGTCTCGTGCACATCTCCGAGATCAGCCACGAGCGCATCCCGACCGTGGACAAGGCGCTGCGCATGAACGAGGTCGTCACCGCGAAGGTGCTCTCGATCGACGTCGGCAAGCGCCGCATCAGCCTCTCGATCAAGGCGCTCATCGAGCCGCCCGCCCGTCCCGAGCCGCAGGCAGTCGGTGGCGCCGGTGGCGGCATGCCCGGCAAGGGTCCGCGCGTCGAGGAAGGCTTCGCCGCCGCCTTCGGCCGCAACCGCTCCAAGAACGACGTGCCCACCGCGGACCGCGCCAAGGACAACGCCTTGGCCCGCCTGCGCGCGACCTGGGGCTCCGACAAGGAGCTCAAGGGCGGGCTGAGCTGAGGCTCGCCCAGAGGCCCCGAGTCGCCCGACTCACGCAGAAACAACACGGGCGCCACCATGATGGTGGCGCCCGTGCGTCCTTTTCCGGCTCCCTGTCCGAGCCGGTCCTGCGACGTGTTGGATCAGCCGCTGACCTTGAACTGGCCAACGACCTGCTTGAGGCTCGCGACCTGCGCGGCCGTCTCCTCGCTGGCAGCTGCGAGCTCCTCGCTGTTGCCTGCGTTCTGCTGCGTCACCTTGTCGAGCTCGGTGACGCCTGACGTGATCTGACCGATGCCCTGCGCCTGCTCGCGGCTGGCGCTCGCGATCTGCGAGAGCAGTTCGTTCACCTCGCGCGTGCCATCGACGATGGTGCGGAGGCTCTTGTCGACATCGCTGCAGAGATTGACGGCGCGGTCGGCGCGGGTGGTCGATTCCTCGATCATCGCAGCCGTCTCGCGGGCGGCCTGCGCGGAGCGCTGGGCGAGGTTGCGGACTTCCTCGGCCACGACGGCGAATCCCTTGCCGGCTTCACCCGCACGCGCTGCCTCGACGGCGGCGTTCAGGGCGAGCAGGTTGGTCTGGAAGGCGATCTCGTCGATCACCTTGAGGACCTTCGCGATCGAGTCGCTCGATTGCTTGATGGCGCCCATCGCGTCGCTCATCTTGACCATCTGCTCCTGGCAGGTGTTGGCGCGGGTGCGGGCCTCGTCCGAGCGGTTCACCGCCGTGGTCGCGTTGGTCGCGTTCCGCTCGGTCATGGCGCTCATCTGCTCGAGGCTGGCGCTGATCTCCTCGAGGCTCGCCGCCTGCTGGCTTGCGCCGCTGGCGACGGACTGGCTTGTCGAGGAGACCTGCGATGATCCGGAGTCGATCTCGGTCGCGCCCTTGCGGATCTCGCCGAGGATCGTCTCGAGCTTCCCGAGGAACTTGTTGAACCACGTTGCCATCGTGCCGAGCTCGTCGGTGTTGGCGGCGTCGAGGCGCTTGGTGAGGTCGCCCTCGCCCTCTGCGATGTCCTTGATGCGCGTGATCATCGCGGCCATCGGGCGGCCGAAGGTCATCTTGAGGAGCCAGGCGAAGCAGAAGGCGCCGAGCACGATCATCGGGACGGTCCACATGAGGCCTCCGGCGATGAAGCCTGCGACCTGGGTGTCGACGCCCGTGAGCGGGATCGCGACCTCGTAGGCGCCGTGGGTGCCGCCGACCTTCCAGCCTTCCATCGCGAAGCCGAGGGCGTCCTTGCCGTCCTTGTCCGGGTCGAACTCGCCGCGCGGGTCGCCGTGGCAGAGCATGCAGCTCTGGTCGAGCTTGATGGCGCGCATGTAGTGCAGCGTGTTGGTGCGCTCGTCGATCGCGAACGAGGCGGGCTCGCCGCCGGAGGCAAGCTGCTTTTCCAGGCTCGTCAGCAGTTCGGCGCGGAAGGAGCCCGACTCGGGCTCGTTCTTCTTGTTGCGCGCGTCGAAGGCGACGACCTTGAAGTTGATGCCTTCCTTCTTCGCGGCGAGCTCGGCGGTCTGCCAGCCGACGACGACGGGAATGGTCTGGAAGAAGCGGCTCTCCGTGTAGTCGCCGCCCTTCGAGACGCTCTCGTTGAGCTCCTTCAGCAGCTCCTCGGTCGCGATCGACTTCGCGAGGAAGAGGCTGCTGGCGTGGTTCTTGGCCTCGTCGGCGACGGCGGTGAAGGCGGCTGCCTTCTCGACCATCGCCTCCTCGGCGCTCTTGCGGTAGCCGCGGACGAAGACGACGTAGTTCACCGCGACTGCGGCGATGACGAGCACCACGGTGAGTGCGACGATTCTGCCAGAGAGCGAGCGGTTCTTGATCCAGCTGAACATTCGGACCTCCAGGACTAGCGGCCTGTGACACCTACCGGATGGCGCTGCAGAGAGTGCTGCAGCGGGCATCGCGAAACTAGGCGGACGCCGTGGGCAGAATCGGGCGTGTCTTTCCGCGACTTCAGCGAGGAGGAGGGAACGGGGAATCAGCCTGACGGATACGGCGATCCGTGATTCCAAAGCGGGGCATCCGCCTGAGGAGACCCTCGAAGTCTGCTGATTCGATGGGCTGCCCGCGCACAAGGTCGGTGCGCGGATCGACGGGCGCGCGCGGTGGGACTCGCACGATCCGGTGCAGGGCGAGCTCGGTCGCGAAGCTGATTTCGTCGAGATGGCCGTACCTCGTGTCGATCGCGCGCACCTCGGTCTCGCCGAAGCCGGCGTCGGTGAGCGCCTGCGCGAGCACGTGCGCGGGCACGCTGGTCACGACGCGTGCCTGCACCGCGGGATCGAGGTCGAATTCGCCGCGCGCCGCGCGTCCGTACACCGCGGGCGCCGCGTGGTCCGCGAAATCGCGGTCATGGACGATGAGCGTCTCCTCGAGCGTCGAGAGCACGGAAAGCGCCTCGCGGAGGGTCGCCTCGATGCGGAGCAGCCGAGCAAGCTCCCCGCCTTCCGATTCCTCTAGCGCCTGTGCGTGGGCGCGAAGCTGGGCGCGCGTCGGGCGCTGCGTGCGCGGATCGGCGCGGGACTCGAAGACCGCGCGGTCGATGGCATCGTCGACCGAGTCGGCGCGGCCACCCGCGAGGGCGCGCACGGCGAGGCGCGCGATTTCATCGGAAGTGACGCGGTCCCCTGCCATCGCCGCAAGTGTACGCTTCCGACATGTCGAAGCTCCTGCCAGATGAATGCCGTGTGCTCGGAACCTTGATCGAGAAGGCTATGACGACGCCGGGCCAGTACCCGCTGTCGCTGAACTCGCTGGTGACGGGCGTGAACCAGAAGAACAACCGCGATCCCGTCGTCGAGATCGATGAGGACGGCGCGATGCGCGCCGTCGACGGGCTGCGCGCGAAGGGGCTTGCGCGCGACGTGACCTTCACGGGCTCGCGCGTGGAGAAGTTCCGCCACACCGCGGGAGAAGGCCTCGATCTGCGGCCGCCCGAGCTCGCGATCCTCGCCGAGCTCCTGCTGCGCGGTCCGCAGACCGTGGGCGAGCTGCGCGGGCGGGCGAGCCGCATGCAGGCGTTCGATTCGCTCGAGGCGGTCGAAGGCGTGCTGCAGGGGCTGTCGACCCGTTCGGAGCCGAATTTCCCGATGGTGCGCGAGCTTCCGCCTGCGCCGGGGTCGCGCGCGCCGCGCTGGATGCAGCTTCTCTGCGAGGACCTGCACCCGATCGTGTCGGGCGGCGTGGCAGCAAGTCCAGCACCCGTGCGCATCGAGGCGCCGCGTTCGGACGAGCGCGTCGAGCAACTCGAGGCGCGCGTTGCAGCGCTCGAGGCGACGGTCGCCGAACTGAAGACGCTGCTCTCCTGAGCCTGCGCGTTCAACGGATCCCGAAGCCCGCGATGGTGGCGGGGTTCTCGCCATCGATGCGCTCGCGCATCCAGAGGTAGCCGCGGGTGGCGAGGTCGCACGCGAGCGTGAAGACGTACGCGACGACGACGGCGTCAAGCAGGCCGTTCCAGAAGCCGACCAGGATGCCGACGAGGCGGTCCGGCCCGTAGAGCGCCGCGATCTCCGAGGCATCGCCCGAGCTGATGGCGCGGCCCGCGTTGCCGCCTACGGCGGCGAGGAGCGAGTCGATGCCCATCGACGCTGCGGCGACGATGACGTTCACCAGCAGTCCGCCGACGACGAGGACCGCCGTGGCGACGAGCAGCATGCCGAGCCAGACGAGCGGACGCGCGAGGACGAGGGCGCCCGCGCGGGTGATCGAATCGCCTGCGTCGCAGTCCTCGACGGCGATGGCGGCGGGCATGAGCGGGAAGGCTGCGATCGCGGTGACGCCGAGGATCGCGCCGAACAAGGCGACGAGGATCGGGATGACGAAGAGCGCGCCAGCGATGACGTTCAGGACGGGAATCCGGAGGACCGCCGCGAAGGCGAGGACGACCAGCGCCAGGAGCGCGAGGAAGACCGTCGGCAGGACGGGCAGCGCGACGAGATGCAGCGCGCGCGACCGCGCGTAGCCAGCGCCCTCGAGCGCGCTGAGGCGGCTGCAGCGCCCGGCGTGGACGGCGGCCATCCGGCACGAGCCTCCGGCGAGCAGGGAGACGGCGCAGAGGACCACGATCAGCGCGAGCGGGAAGACCAGCGGGCACTCGCGGATGGCGGCGAGGGGAAGCGTGACGATCGCCGCCGTCGCCGCGCCGAGGACCGCGTTGAAGTCGAGGCGCAGGACTCCGCCGACCGCCTGGCGCACCGCGATGCGCACTCCGCCGAGGAATGTGGCGGCGACGCCGCGGGGCGCCGTCTCCTCGATGACGAGCATTGCTTCAGCGGCGCGCTGGCGCATGCGCTCGATCTCCTGGTCGTCGCTCGGCGTGCCGTTGGCGATGCGCTCCTCGATCTTGCGCGAGGTCGCGTCGCGCACCGCGCCCGCGAGATCGCCGCGGGAAAGCCGCCGCGTTCCGTCATCGCCGCGCGCCTCCGCCTCGAGGCGATCGATGTCGTCGCCGGCGACTCGGTTGGCGGCGGAGCGCGCCCGCTGGTAACCGAGCTCGATCTCCGTGTCGGAGAGCGCACCTGCGGAGAACCCGCGCGGACCGAAGCTCTTGCCGCCCGCGAGGTCGACCAGCGGCGCGAGGCCCGCGATCAGAAAGACCGCGAGGAGCGCGATCGGAAGCCTTGCCGGCTGCATGGCGCTGGTGACGGCCGAGAACAGGTAGGACACGCACTGCGCGAGGACGCCACGCTCGTTTGGGCTGGTCATGGCGCGGATGGTAGGGACTCCCGCGCGGGATTGGTCACGCCGCGCCGTATCCGCGCAGTCGGAGCTCGCGCGCGGCGTCGGCGAGGATCCATCGCGAGAGCGGCTCGTTGCGCGCCTCGGTCGCGCTCATGTTGTGGAGGAGCGTCCCCGCGTAGGCGGTCGGCTCTCCCGAGCCGTCCTCGGCCAGAAGGAAGGCGTGCAGTGCCCACGGGCGGTTGGTCGCGTTGTCGGGCTGGGTGTGCTCGAGGTGCCAGCGGATGGCCTCGGCTGCCCGATCGCCCGAGAATGCGGCGATCGAGGGGTCGGGATGGCGGGCGAAGCGGGCGAGCGCGTGGAGCGCAGCAAGCTCGCACTCGGTCCAGACCTCGATGGCGAGGAAGCCGTCGGTCGAGAGGAGCGCCCCGCGGCGGCTTCCGAGCGTTCCCGTGATCCAAGCGAGCAGGTCGCGCGACGCGACCTGCCCTGTGCAGGCTCGCCAGAGTCGTTGCTCGCCGCGATCGCCAGCCAGAAGGGTCGGATCGGGCGGACGGTCGTCCGGCGAACTGGCTCCGAGAGCCTCGAGATGCCTGATCCAGTCGTTCGGTGTCATGGTTCCTGCCGTCGCGCGGGGGAGGGTCGATGCGCGGTCACGCATCCCCGGGGTTCTTTGGAGTGTCCCAACTTACCGAGGATCCAGTTTCCCGCTTGGAAGCGGCGAGTCCGATGCTATCGTCGTGTCATGCTGATCAGGTCGAAGGGTGGCTCCGGTCTCTTCAGGCGACAATGCGTCGCCTGTGGCTACTCGGGGCGGTTCGTCGACCGCGAGCATCAGACGCACTGTCCGCGCTGCGCGTGCGATTTCTCCGTGCGGCCGCCGAAGAGCTATGCGGAGATGGAGGGGCTCGATCAGCTCGAGCGCCGCTCCGACCGCACGACCCGCGCCGTCCTCGACGGCGACCGCCGCGAGTGGCGGCTTGTCGAGCGCTGGCTGGTCTTCCTGTTCGTCATGTCGGTGATCGGGATCAGCACGCTGGCCCTGGCGATCGCCGCCCTGCCGCTGCGCTGACCGTACACTCCGCTGCATGACGACCGCTGCATCGCCCGCCGCCGGCGCCCTGCCATCCACGCCCTCGTTGCTCGCAGAAGTCGAGCGCAACCTCGATGCCTCGACGAAGCGACTGTGCGATTTCCTGCGCATTCCGAGCGTGAGCACCGATCCCGCCTACGACGCGGAGACCCGCCGCTGCGCCGACTGGCTGGTGAACGAGCTCAAGGGGCTCGGCTTCGCGGCGGAAGCGGCGAAGACGATCGGGCAGCCGATGGTCGTCGCCCATCACCCGGGCGTCGGACCCGATGCATCGAAGCGCCCGCGCGTCCTCTACTACGGGCACTACGACGTGCAGCCCGCCGATCCGCTCGAGCTCTGGAAGAGCCCGCCGTTCGAGCCGGTGATCGTGGAGGGACCGAAGGGCAAGCGCGTGGTCGCGCGCGGCGCGGTCGATGACAAGGGCCAGGTGATGGGCATCGTCGAGGCGCTGCGTGCGTGGCACTCCGTCGCAGGCGGACCGCCCTGCCCCGTCACGCTGATGATCGAAGGCGAGGAGGAGTCGGGGAGCAAGAGCCTCGAGCCCTTCATGCACGAGGCAAAGGCGCGGCTCGCGGCCGACGTGTGCATCGTGTCGGATACCGGCATGTGGGACATCAAGACTCCCGCGATCACGACCCGCCTGCGCGGGCTGGTGTACATGGAGGTGACGGTCCACGGGCCGACGCGCGATCTGCACAGCGGCATGTACGGCGGCGCGGTGCCGAACCCGATCAATGTCCTCGCGCGGATCCTGTCGGAGCTGCACGATGGCGACCGCCGCGTGACGATTCCCGGCTTCTACGACGGCGTTTCCGAACTTTCGGCGCAGACCAAGGCGCAGTGGGAATCGCTTGGCTTCAGCGACGCCGAGTTCCTCGGCGACATCGGGCTGAAGGACGGATTCGGCGAGCGCGGGCGCTCGACGCTCGAGCGGACCTGGTCGCGCCCGACCTGCGATGTGAACGGGATCTACGGCGGCTACACCGGCAAGGGCGCGAAGACGGTCATCGCCGCGCACGCGACGGCGAAGGTGAGCTTCCGCTTGGTTTCGAAGCAGGATCCCGCCAAGATCGCGAAGGCGTTCGAGGAATTCGTGCGCTCGCGGCTGCCCGCGGGATGCACCGCTGAGTTCGAGAGCCACGGCGCGAACTCCGCGATCGAGGTCAGCGAGAGCTCGCGGTACCTCGCCGCGGCGAACAAGGGCCTGCACGACGTGTTCGGCAAGGCGCCGCTTCTGATCGGAACAGGCGGGAGCATTCCAGCGGTCGGGTCGATCCAGCGGATCCTCGGCATGGACTCGCTGCTCGTCGGCTTCGGCCTCGACGATGACTGCGTCCACTCGCCGAACGAGAAATTCGAGCTCGAGTGCTACCGCAATGCGATCCGCAGCCATGCTGCGATCCTGGGTGAGCTCGCCAAGCTTTCGCGGTGAACGAAGACTTCAGCGGCGGCGCGGACGAGGCGTAGGCATGGTGGCGCGGTGGCGCGCCCGCAGGGTGCGGGTCTGTCGCACGAGCTCGGCGAGCCTGCAGGCGTCATCGACTCGGAGCACCACGATGCGCGCGATCAGGTAGGCCGTGAAGAGCGCGGCGGCGATGGCGATGAAGGCGGCGAGGACCGTCATGTCGGGGGGATCGGCGCGGTCGCGCCCCGAGTTCAGTCTGACCGTGTTTTCAGGGCAAAGTTGCTGTTCACGCGTGGATACACTGCCCCGCCATGTTCGGACGGCGGCTTCGACCACTCCTTGCCTGCGCGGCGACTGCGATCCTCGGGAGCGTGGCGGCGGCGCAGTCGGTGGATGTCGAGCTGATCCACTACGGCGTAGGCGATGTGCTCCGCGGGGGCGGGCCCGTGGCAGCGCAGTTTCAGTTCCGCAGCAGCCTCGATCGAGTGACCGAGATCGAGGCGGTCTGGGAAGTGCCGAACGCGGATCTCGACATCGTCGAGCACGCGCGGCGTTTCGTGCTGAACCCCGGACAGGCGCAGAAGCGTTGGCTCTATTCGGTGCTGCCGCCGCTTGCGGAAGGCGCGCTCGCTGGATCGATCTTCGACCTGCGGCTGTATGAGATCGCGGGCGGCGAGCGCGTGCGCGATCTCGGCACCGTCAAGATCGCGCCCTCGACCGCGACGAACCCTCCGCGCGTGGTCGGGCTCGCCGAGGACGTGTTCCTCGTGGTCGGGCCGCGGACGTCGGGGCTCGACATCTTCGCGCAGGGCGCGCAGAACGGCGTGATCCCGTCGATGAACACGGTCACCCTCTGCGGCAACGTGCGCGAGGCGGAGGCTTTCCCCGACCGCTGGGAAGGGCTCGCGATGTTCGACTCGATCGTGTGGGCGGACGGCGCCGTCGCGCCGGCGCGCCTGTCCGAGGAGTCGGCGCGCTCGATCGAGCTCTGGACGGAGCGCGGTGGAAACCTGGTGATCGCGCTGCCGAGCGCGGGCGACCCGTGGTCGATCGGAGTCGAAGGCAGGCATCGGCTGAGCCCGTTGCTGCCGTCGGTCGCGCCCGAGCGCATCGAAGACGTGCCCGTGCGCGAGCTGCTGCCGATGCTGTCGCTCGCGGATGCGCTGCGCGATCGCACGGCGACCATGCGGCTTGCCGTGTTCGATGCCACCAAGCTTGATCGAGGCTGGCGTCCATTCATCGCGACTCCCGCGCCGAAAGGCGCGGATGGAAATCCATCGGCGGATCTCGGACCGTACGAAGGCAAGCTCGTCGGCATCCGCCGAGAGCTCGGCTTCGGACACGTGACGCTGCTCGGGATCGACGTGGAGGAGATCTCCGCGCGAGGGCTGCAGATTCCTGCCATTCCGCAGGGCGATGTCTTCTGGAACCGCGTGCTCGGCCGTCGTGCGGACACGCCCTCTGGGCAGGAGTACACCGCGCTCGAGGGTGCGGGCAGGCTCATGAGCAGCAGTGGCTATTCGAAGGACATCGGCGACGGCAAGCTGATCGCGGAGAAGATCGGCCTAGCTGGGGAGGCTGCGATCGGCGTCCTCGCGGCGACGCTCGTGTTCGGCCTCTACTGGCTGGTGGCGGGGCCGCTCGGTTTCGCGGCGCTGCGCGCGCTCAAGCGTGAACGCTGGGCGTGGGTCGCCTACGTCGGCATCGCCGCGGTCTTCACCGTGGGAATCTGGCTCATCGGCGGCAGCCTGTCGGGCCGCACGCCGATGGCGAGCCACTTCACCGTGCTCGACATGGTCGAGCGCGCGCCCGGCGAGGGCGACATCACCCAGATCCAGCGCCGAAAGGCGACGAGCTGGATCTCGGTCTACACGCCCGACTACGGCGAGACGGAGGTTGCGCTTGACCCGCAGGGCGATCCAGCGCTGCGCAACCAACTGGTTTCGTGGCGACCGGCCAACTCGACGCCGGAGGGATTCCCGAGCCGCGAGCGATACGTGGTTCCGATCGACACGCCGAACCGGGCCATGGTGCCATCTCGCGCGACGACGGTCGACTTCAAGGCCGATTGGCTCGGCGCGCTGCGCGAGGGCTGGGGTCAGATGCCGAGCGTGTCGGAACCGATCGCCGTGTCGGTGAAGAGCACGCAAGGCGCGCAGACGATCTCGATCACGGGCGCGATCACCCACAAGCTGCCGGGCGCGCTGCGCGATGTGCAGGTGCTGCACGTGTGGCCGAAGCAGAATCCGCTTCAGACGCTTGCCCCCGCCGAGGAAGGCAAGGTCTCGGTGCGGCGCTTCTCGGGGCAGCTGCCGAACCGCGGCGTGCTGGTGAGTGCGCCCGACTGGGCGCCCGGTCAGCCGCTCGACCTCGCCAAGACGCTGCCGCAGGACGCGCGCCTGAGCGATCGCCTCGGGCTCGAGCAGACGCTCGAGCGCCGCTACTACTCCGAGCTCGAGCAGCAGCTGAGGACCGGCTTCGGCATCGTGGGCGACGGCCTCGGCTTCGACTTCACGATCGAGATGCTGAGCTTTTACAGCATGCTGCAGCCGCCTCGGTACCTGCGCACGAGTGAGTCCCGCGGGCTGCTGCGCATCCTGCGGCTCGGCGGGCGCGAGCTCGATCTCTCGAAGTGGATGACGCAGCCGTGCCTGATCGTGATCGGCCGGCTCGAGCGTGCGGCGCTGCCCTACACCTTGACCCTCGACGGCCAGGAGATCGCCGGCACGGGCGATGTGCTCGTGCGCTGGATCATCCCGCTGCCCGATGCGGCAGCGTGGATCGTGCCTGACAAGTTCCCGCGCGGGAGCGCGGGCTCGAACGGAGAGTGACGGAACCGCCATGCCCATGATCGAGACGGTCAACCTCACGAAGAAGTACGGCGAATTCGTCGCGCTCGACAACCTCAACCTCGTGATCGAGGAAGGCACCTGCTTTGGCTTCATCGGGCCGAACGGCGCTGGCAAGACGACGACGATCAAGATCCTCGCGACGCTGCTCAAGCCGACCTGGGGCGAAGCGCGCATCGACGGCAAGGTGATCGGCTATCAGAACCACCTTATCCGCCCGCTGATCGGCTACGTGCCCGACTTCATGGGCGCGTACCAGGACATGACGGTGGGCGAGTACCTCGAGTTCTTCGCGGCGTGCTACGCGGTGCCAGCGGGCAAGCGCGAGAAGACGATCGCAGAGGTGCTGGCGCTGACCGACCTGTCGCACAAAACCGAGACCGAGGTGAACGGGCTCTCCCGCGGCATGCAGCAGCGGCTCGCCGTGGCGCGCGTGCTGATCCACGATCCGAAGGTGCTCTTGATGGACGAGCCGAGCTCGGGTCTCGACCCGCGCGCACGCATCGAGATGCGGGAGCTGCTGAAGGAGCTGCGGCGCATCGGGAAGACCATCCTGATCTCGTCGCACATCCTCTATGAGCTCGCGGACCTGTGCAACGCCGTCGGCGTGATCGAGCAGGGAAAGCTGGTGTTCGCGGGCGCCGTGAGCGACCTTATGCAGAGGGCGAAGGTCGGCAAGGTCGTGCAGATCGCGGTCGAGAGCCGCACCGAGGAGGCTGCCGCGCTGCTCAAGACCGTGCGCGGCGTCGCCAAGGTCGAGGTGCGCGTCGAGGAGGGCGGTCGGCGCATGGACGTGCAGCTCGAGCCCGACGCGGACATCGCTGCGAGCGAGCTGGCGGCACGGCTTCTTGCCCAGGGATTCCGCCTGTCTCGGCTGCAGCCTGAGGAAATCAGCCTTGAGACCGCGTTCATGCGCCTCACCAAGGGTCTCGTGAGCTAAGGTTTCGACCGATCTGATATGGCGAAGGCACTGCTCATCGTCAACCGCGAGAAGCCCGAGGCGGCGCGCACTGCGGACTCGATCCGCTCGGTGATCGCGCGCCACGCCGAGGTCGCCGAGATCGACGCGGGCGATGAGCCGCTGGGGACGTCGGTCGCCTTCGATGTCGCGGTCGTTGTGGGCGGCGACGGCACCATCATCGCGCAGTCGCGGCGGCTGGTGAACCACGGGAAGCCGCTCGTGGGCGTAAATGCGGGCAGGCTTGGATTCCTCGCGGAGTTCGACGCCGCCGACCTTGAGACGCACGCCGCGCTGGTCTTTGCGTCGAAGGCGCCGATCCGCGAGCGCATGCTGCTTGCGGTCGAGGTCGAGCACGCGGGCGGGCTGCGGGAGACGGGCTCGGCGATCAACGACGCGGTCATCGCCGCGGGAGCCCCCCACCGCATGATCGAGCTGACGCTGACCGTCGACGACGACGACGCCGGCGTCGACATCATCGGCGACGGCGTGATCGTCGCCACTCCTACGGGCTCGACGGCCTACAGCGCGAGCGCGGGTGGGCCGATCGTCCACCCCGACGTCGGCGGCATCACCATCACCCCGATCTGCGCGCAGAGCCTTGCCTTCCGTCCCGTCGTGGTTCCGGCGCGCGAGACGATCGCCCTCTGGGTGCGCCGCGCCAACGAGGGCACCTGCGTCGTCCTCGACGGCCAGCGGCACATTACCCTCGGCCGCGGCGACACCGTGCGCATGAAGCAGCACGAGCGGAAGGCCCTGTTCGTGGCCAATCCCTCGAACCGCTACTGGGATGCGCTCCGCGCGAAGATGAAGTGGGCGGCACCGCCTTCCTATCGATCCTGAAGGATCGACAGGAAGGCGGAGAGAGTGGAGAGGTGAGAGTGGAGAGGAGAAAGCGCGGTCTACGGATGGCGGGAATTCGGTAGACTCGGGTGGTCATGATCGACCTCAAGGACCTGCGTGAGAACCCCGACAAGTACCGCAATGGCGTGCGCGACAAGTGCATGCAGGTCGACGTCGACCGGTTGCTCGCGCTCGACGAGGCGCGCCGCGCGATCCTGACGCGACTTGAGAACGCGCGCAGCGAGCAGAACAAGATCTCGAAGGAGATCGGACCGAAGATCGGCCAGCTCAAGGGCAAGCTCAAGAGCGTGGCGGGCAGCGAGAAGGACACGCTCCAGATGGAGATCGCGTCGCTCGAGGCGAAGCCCGCCGAGCTCAAGGCGCTTGTCGTCGAGGAGGAGCGTCACCTTGCGGCGATCGAGCCCGAGTTCAAGGCGCTCTGGCTTCAGGTCCCGCAGCCGCCGTCGGCCGATGTGCCGAAGGGCAAGGGCAGCGAGGACAACGTCGAGATCCGCCGCTGGGCGCCCGCGGGCTGGGACTTCAAGAAGTCGTTCGCGGAGAACCGCGGCTTCAAGCCGCGCACGCACCTCGAGCTCGTCAAGATGCACGGGCTCGTTGACTTCGAGCGCGGCGTGAAGATGTCGGGCACGCGGCACTATGTGCTGACGGGCCTCGGCATGCGCCTCCACCAGGCGGTGCTCCGCTACGCCGTCGACTTCATGGCCGACAAGCGCGGCTTCACGCCGATGGGCATTCCCGTCATCGTGAAGGAGGAATGCATGGTGGGCACCGGCTTCTTCCCCGCGGGGCGCGAGCAGGCGTACCACATCGAGGAATCGAAGCGCGGCTCGGGGCACGACATGTACCTCACGGGCACGGGCGAGGTGGGCCTCATGGGACTGCACGCCGATGAGATCGTGCCGATCGAGCAATTGCCGCTCAAGTACTGCACGGTGTCGACCTGCTTCCGGCGCGAGGCGGGCGCAGCGGGCAAGGACACCGCGGGCCTCTACCGCATCCACCAGTTCGACAAGGTCGAGCAGGTGGTCGTGTGCAAGGCCGACGACGCAGAGAGCCGCGCGTGGCACAAGCAGATGATCGAGACGGTCGAGATGATCCTCCAGTCGTTCGGTCTCCCCTACCGCCTGCTGCAGTGCTGCTCGGGCGACCTCGGCGTGAAGAACGAGGACATGATCGACATCGAGAGCTGGATGCCAGGCCGCGGCGAGATGGGCAAGGACGGCGCGCCGACCGGTGAGTTCGGCGAGACCCACTCGGCGAGCCGCCTGAACGACTTCCAGTGCCGCCGCCTGAACCTGCGCTACAAGGACGAACAGGGCAAGATGCGGTTCGCCTACGCGTTGAACAACACCGTCGCGGCGAGCCCCCGCATCCTGATTCCGCTGCTGGAAATGCACCAGCAGGCCGATGGAAGCGTGGCGATTCCCGAGGCATTGCGGCCGTACATGGGCGGAATCGCGCGGATCGGATAGTCCCGCATGAACCAGAACGCAGCACCAGAGTCACCCATCGATCCAAGCGCGACGAGTGACTCGGGCACCGCGTTCAAGTGGCTGGCGTGGCCCGAGCAGTGGATCCGCCATCGCGGCGCGCTCATCCGCAAGCGCCGGCTGATCGGCGGAGCAGTGCGCGCGGGGCTGGAGCCCGTCTTCGTCTTCTGCCATCCGCGCGTCAGCAGCAAGTCGCTGAAGCTCGCGATCGATGGCACGCCGGGGCTGCGCGCCGTGCATCTGCACGTCATCACCGAGCGGCACGCGCGCTGGCGGTACGGACAGCCTGTCGTGGCAGGCGATGGCGTCGCCTGCTGGGGCGCGGCACCCGCGCGCGCGGCGCGGGAGTACATCGCCCGCACGCAGCAGACGCGGTTCGTCACCGCGATCCGCGATCCGATCGCCGTGAACATCTCGCTGTTCCTCTACTGGGGGCGCAAGCATTTCGTCCGCAGGCAATGGAAGGAGCTGCTCGCGCTTCCGACGCAGGAACTCGCGTCGATCTTCATGACACGTTGCCCGCACCAGAGCGCCGTGCGCTGGTTCGAGCAGGAGTTCCTGCCCGCCCTGTCGCTCGGCGGCATGCCGATCGAGGCGATCGGGTTCGATCCCGCGCGCGGCTTCGCGACCTTCGGCACTCCGCGGGCGTCGGCGCTGATCCTCCGCTCGGATCTTCCTGATCCGACCAAGCAGGCGGAGCTGGCGCGATTCCTCGGGAAGCCCGTCGCCCCGGTCGAGCGGACGAACGAGTCGGCGTCGCTCTTCAGCCGCGAGCTCCACGCGCGGCTGACCGCGGTGGTGGCGCAAATTCCCGGCTACGCAGATCGACTGCTCGAGACGCGCTTCGTGCGCACCTTCTGGAGCGAGCCGCAGCGAGACGGACTCCGCGAGCACTGGGCGCGCGTGGCCGAGTCGGCGCAAGCCCACTGAATCGCGACAAATTGCGGACCGGCGCGTCATGCGTCGTCCACTTTGCCGTTCGACGAGGCGACACTTCCGAGGTCGATCATGCGCGCCACACGCTTCCTGCACTCCATTGCCTGTCTTTCCGCTCTCACCCTCGCGGCGCTTGTGATCGGGCAGGCACCGCCCGAAGGCGATGATGGCGGACCACCGCCGTTCGAGCCCGGCTTCGGACCGGACTCTGGACCGCCGGACGGCGGGCCGCCGGGGCGTGGCCCCGGCGGCATGGGCGGTCCGAACGCGCCCGTGCGGAAGATCCTCAAGGACTACGACAAGGACAAGAACGGGCGGCTCGAGGGCGCCGAGCGGGATGCCGCGCGCGAGTTCCTGAAGAAGAACCCCGAGCGCGGGCCTGGTGGACCAGGAGGACCCGGTGGTCGCGGAGGCATGCGAGGTCCAGGTGGTGCCGGTGGTCCCGGTGGACCAGGTAGCCCTGGCGGACCCGGCGGCACGCGCGCAGAGACCAAGCCTGGCCCGAAGGTCGCGCCCGCGGATGTGCAGAAGTATCCCGATGCGCCGCTGTTCGCGGAGAACGTCGTACGCACGTTCTTCATCGACTTCGACGTGCCGAACTGGGAGGAGGAGCTCGAGCTCTTCCACAACACCGACGCGGAGGTGCCGGCGAAGCTGACCGTCGACGGCAAGACGATCGAGGGCGTCGGAGTCCATTTCCGCGGCGCGTCGAGCTACATGATGGTGCCGCGCGGCGGCAAGCGCTCGTTCAACATCAGCGTCGACCTCACCGACCCAAAGGCTCGGCTCTACGGGCAGAACACGCTGAATCTCCTCAACTGCAACGGCGACGCCTCGATGATGTCGTCGGTGCTGTACGGGCGGCTCGCCAGCCCGCACATCGCGGCACCGAAGGCGAACTGGGTGCACGTGGTCGTAAACGGCGAGAGCTGGGGCGTGTTCGTCAACATCGAGCAGTTCAACAAGACCTTCCTGAAGGAACGCTGGCCCGATTTCAAGGGCGACGGCGCGCGCTGGAAGGTCATGGGCTCGCCGAATGGCTCGGGCGGACTCGATTACCGCGGCGAGGCGGTGGCGCCGTACAAGCAGCGCTACGAGATCAAGACGAAGGACGACGAGAAGGACTGGAAGGACCTGATCCACCTGTGCAAGGTGCTGAGCGAGACGCCGACGGAGCGGCTCGAGGCTGCGATCACGCCGATCCTCGATGTCGACAGCGCGCTCTGGTTCATCGCGCTCGATGTGGCGACGGCGAACTCCGATGGCTACTGGACGCGCGCGAGCGACTACTCGCTCTACAAGGATCCGCGGGGCGTGTTCCACGTCGTGCCGCACGACATGAACGAGGCGTTCAAGCTTGCGCATGGCGGACCGGGCGGGCGCGGAGGACCGGGAGGGACCGGAGGCCCTGGAAGCCCCGGTGCGCCCGAAGGCCGACCTGGGCGCGGCATGCGGCCGAGGCCAGCGGACGCGGGAGATGCTCCCCCGCCGAAGAGCGCCCCTGGTGCGGTGCGCGGCGAGGGATCTGGGCAAGAGGCACGGCCCCCGCAGGATGGCGCGCCACAGCGCGGGATGCGCGGTCCCGGCGGACCTGGCGGCGGCTCGATGGTCGAGCTCGATCCGCTCGTCGGCATGGATGACAAGACGAAACCGCTGCGGAGCAAGCTGCTTGCCGTTCCGGCGTTCCGCGAGAAGTACCTCGGCTTCGTGCACCAGATCGCGACGGAGATGGCTTGGGAGAAGATGGGGCCGGCCGTCGGGCAGTACCGCGCGCTGCTTTCGCCGCTGGTCGCGAAGGACACGCGCAAGCCTTTCACGACCGAAGCCTTCGAACGCGACACCTCGCCTGAGCCAACGGGTACCTTGCGCCAGTTCTTCGAGAAGCGCTCGAAGTTCCTGCTCGAGTACAAGCCGAAGCCGACCGCGCCGAAGGACTGAAGAGCGATGCCTGAGTGGCTTTCCCAGCCGTTTGCAAGCGATCCCGACATCACCGTGGGCGTTGCGGCCCTGCGACTCTCGATGGCGCTCGCGTTCGGCTTCGCGGTCTCGCTCATCTACCGCTGGACCCGCGGCCGCTCGACCGACGCGCGCTTCGTCTCGACGCTGGTGCTGCTGACGCTGCTCCTCAGCGTGACCACGATCGTGATCGGCGACAACATCGCCCGCGCGTTCAGCATCGTCGGCGCACTGTCGATCGTGCGCTTCCGCACCGTCGTCGAGGACACGCGCGATACGGCGTTCGTAATCTGCGCGGTCGCGATCGGACTCGCGGTCGGCGCGGGCTATGTCGCGCTTCCTGCGATGGCGCTGCCCTTCATCGCTGCGGCTGCGAAGCTGTTCGGATCGGGCACGCCGTCGTTCTACGTCCTCGAGGGCGGGCTCTTCCGCCTGCAGATCCGCGTGGCTCCCGACTTCGCGCGGCGCGACGAACTCCTGCGCGAGCTCGACGACGCCTGCCGCGAGAAGTCGCTGCTCGGGATCGAGAGCGTGCGCGCAGGCGCAGCGATCGAGCGCAGCTACGAGGTCTCGCTCGCCGGGGAAGCGGCGGCCGACGCGCTCATCGCGCGGCTCTCGAAGATCGAGGGCGTGATCTCGGTCGAGGTCGTGCGCGCGGGCAAGTGACGCGCGCCTAGCGGTTCGTCCAGCCCGTGCGCTTGATCTCGTAGCGGAACGAGCCGTCGTCCATGAGGTCGATGAGCGCGTAGCACGGATCGCAGTAGGTCTTGGTGGGCTTCCACCAGCCGCCGCAGACGGCGCCGCTGCAGGCGTAGGTGACGCCGTCGGCCTCGCAGCGGTCGATCAGGTGCGTGTGGCCAGAGAGGACAAGCTTCACCTTGCCCGACTTGCGGAACGCGGCGTGGATGTCGTTCGCGTCCAGGTGGACGTAGTCGCCGGTCACGACGGTCTCGCGCTCGCGGCGGATGTTCTCGCCGCGGATCGCGGGCGTGATGGTCACGATCGGGATGTGCGAGACGACGACGGTCGGTAGCGTGTTCTTCGCGAGATCGGCCTCGAGCCACGCGCGCTGCTCGTCGTTCAGCTTGCCGAGGTACTTGCACTCGTCGGTCGGGTCGAGCTCGACCGAGGAGAGCACGATGAAGTGCCAGCCATTGCGGTCGAAGCTGCGCCAGCGCGAAGCAAGCTTGAGCTCGGCGAGGGCGCGCGCGTAGCCGAAGTCGGGTTCGTCGCCCTTCGCTTCGGCCTTCGTGCGGCACCAGCCGAAGACGTCGTGGTTGCCGAGGCAGTGCTCGACGGGAACCTTGCAGTGCTCTGCGAAGAGCTTGTGAAGCAGCGTCCACTCGCGGTCGACCTGCGCGCGCTTGGTCGCGTAGGAATCCATGATGAGGTCGCCGCCGGTCAGGATCAACTCGATGCCGTCCGCCTGCGCGGCGGCGAAGGCCTGCTTCATGCCGGGCTCGCTGTCGCGATCGGGCGTGATGTGGAGATCGGTGAAGTGCGCGAATCGCAGCGCGCGCGCGGCGGCGGCTGTCGGGTGCGCGTGGGCGGCGCGCGGCGCGATGCCGAAGGCGCCGCCAAGCGCACCACCGAGGGCCGCGAGGCCGGTCAGGGCGGTGAAGGAACGGCGGGACGGGTCGTGCTGCGGGTGCTGCATGGGCGCAGCCTACGGACGAGGCGGCTCCACCCGCAAGGCGCCGGGGTTCGGGCTGCGCGGGCGCGACCGATCTGCATCGCTTTCAAACGCGGGCGCGGCGCGGTTTTTCGACCCTTCTGACCCAAATCGGACGCTCTCAACTCAAGTTGCGCCAGCGGCTTGACGATGGCGCGGGGGACGGTATCCTTTCCGTCCCACATCCCATTCCCCGATAGCTCAGTTGGTAGAGCGGCGAGCTGTTAACTCGCATGTCACTGGTTCGAGTCCAGTTCGGGGAGTTCCCAAAGCGGGTTGACCGAGAACGGTCAACCCGCTTGTTCATTGATGGGGGACGCGGAAACATCGATCCTGATGCCCAAGAGTTCATCTTGGGGGCATCTTTGCGCTCTCTGCCGCTCTCTCGGGTTCTCGCATCAACCTTGCTCGCACCGATCCGTGGGTCCGTGAAGTCGCCCCGCGGAGGGGTTGCTCTCACGCGCTCTCTGCTCTCGGTTTTCAGGTTGTGCTGCTGAATCGCGAACTTGGCAGCGCCACGGCCGCCGATCCGAACGGCGGCGAAACGGGCGAAACCACGCCTTGATCTCGCGCGCTCTCTGAACCGGTTCACAGCCTGCCGAGATCAGGGGATTCATCGAAACGGCGACCACACACGTCAACGGCGACGGCGGCCGACGGCGAGGCCCGCAAGGCCAAGCACGGCGACAGCACCCGGGGTGGGAACGCCAGTCACAACGATGTTGTCGATGTGCGTCGAGCCGGACGCAAGGGATGCGAGGGGCTCGAAGTTCTGAAAGCGGAAGATCACGTGGTCGGTGAGGTCGACTTCGTCGGTCACGCTGACGGTTCTCGTATAGATCGGGTTGTAGGTGTTGGGAATCCAAGTGGAGGGCCCCGTGCTGCCCGATACGAGCACCGTGTAGCTCATCAGATCGACGAAGCTCGCCCCGCCGTTGGTGCTCACCAGCAGCCGGAACGCCGCGGGACCCACGAGGTTGCGCGCCTGATCCCAGCTGATGGAGAGGTTCGTGAAACCAGCCGTGCTGAGGGTGACCTGGTAGTAGTCTCCCGGCGACCAGTTGTTGCTCGAGAACGAGTGCGAGCTGCCGTTGCCGGACGGCGAGATGTAGCTCGTCGCGGCGAGCGAGTGCACCGAGATGAGCTGGCTACCGGCGAAATTCGCCCCGAGGTTCGCCACGCCCGCACCGTTCGGGCCCGGGGGAAGGTACGAGGTTCCCGTCGGCACGTTGCCGGGACCAATCGGAAAGGCGGTTGGAATCGTCCAACCGGCAACGATCGTCTGGCCGATCGCGGCAGAAGACACCGACACGGCTGCAGTCACAGCCACGAAGGCACAACGGTTCAAGTACGACATGGACGGAAACTCCAAGCGGGGAAACGAAAGGGATGCGCGAAGCGGGCAGCCCAAGGATGTCGTTGACTCCCGCGCGCTAGTTGTTCATCTCTTGCAGCATTCTCTTGATGAGTTCTTGAAGCATCGGGTCATCCGATGTTTCAGCTTGCAGCTCTTTCAGCTTGTTCCTGAGCTGCTCGGAAGCACTTGTCCCTTCTTCCAAGTTGCCTCGAAGTGGATCCTCCGCATCTGTTCCCTCCCGCCGAGTGCCGGGCTTGTTCAAGTGCCGTTCGTAGAGCTGGAACGCCTCGGCACTCTCCTTCTTGAGCTCGTCGGCGTTTCGCGCCCGAATGGTCGTCTCGCCGACTGTCACGGTGATTCCCGAGGCACTTTCGGCGATGGTGATCTCCTTGCCATTTTCGATCACGGTGACACTGCGATCCCTCGACCTGCTGCCCTTGGTTTCCACGCCGCCGGGCTGACTGCCTTTCGTCGAGCTGGATGACTGGCTACCCGACGCGCGAGCGGATCCGCCGGCGGAACCGACCGCGAAGCCGGGCCTCTCAACGTACAGCTTGTAGGCGTCTGGATGCTCCTGCTTCAGCTCATCGACGTTGCGTGCCCGCACGCTCTTGCCATCGACGGTGACGGTGATCCCCGACCGATTCTCCTGTATCGAGATGCTCTTTCCATCCTTCTTGAACGAGATGCTGGAAGACGTCGAGCTCGAGCCGCGCGTGGAGGATTTCGCTCCACGACCGCTCCTTGGTTCAGCCGTGTTCGGCGCCGGCGCGGGCGCGGCGTCCGGTGCTGCACCAGGAGCCGCCGCCGCGGCTTCTTCCAACATCCTCTGGATGAGTCCCTGAAGTCTCGGGTCGTCCGGTCTTTCCCTTTGCAGTTCCTTTAGCTTCTCCCGAAGCAGATCCGAAGCACTTGATCCTCCCTCCGAGCTGCCGAGGCGACTGCCTTTCGTCGAGCTGGATGACTGGCTGCCCGACCCACTCGCGGATCCGCCGGCTGAGCCGACTGCAAAGCCGGGCTTCTCAACGTACAGCTGGTAGGCGTCTGGATGCTGCTGCTTCAGATCGTCGACGTTGCGTGCTTGCACGCTCTTGCCGTCGACGGTGACGGTGATCCCCGAGCCGTTCTCTTCGATGGAGACGAGCTTTCCGTCCTTCTTGAACGAGATGCTTGAAGAAGTCGAGCTCGAGCCGCGCGTGGAGGAGCTCGATCGACCACCGCTCGTTGATTCGTCCCGGATCGGCGCCGGGGCAGGTGCGGGTGCGGCGTCCTGCGCGGCACCAGAGGCCGTCACGGGAGCCGCCACGGCGGCCTGAGACGAAGCGACTGGCTCCGACGGACTCGCGACTGCAACGCCGAAGAGCATGGAAGCTCCCGCAGTCGCGAGCGTGAAGGTGCGAAGCGCGGCCGACGGACGGGTTCGAAGGGTGCCTGACATGATGAGTCGGATCCTCTCCTCGAGCGATCCGCCGTCGCCCATCGTGCAGGCCTGCACCGGCGCGCGGAACGCCGGGGTCATGATCGATTCAGCCACCGAGACGAGGCAGCGTCCGTAGTCACGCGCATCAGCCCGCTGCGCACGAAGGACGAGCGCGTCGCAGGCGAGTTCCTCGGCCCTCCGGAGCCCGCGGCGCGCGATCCATGCGAGCGGGTTCCACCAGAGCCACGCGACGACGGCCCAGTCGAGCCAGCGGACGATGTGGTCGAGGCGTCGGACATGTGCGAGTTCGTGCGTCAGGACAAGCAGCAGATCCTCGTCGGACATCTCCGACACAATCGATGCCGGAAGCACGATGCGCGGGCGCCCGAAGCAGCTCCATACGAAAGGCACGGTGCTGGCGGGGATCACGAGGATCTCGGCGCGGAGCCGCATGCCGAGGTCGGCCGCAGCCCTTTCGGCCAGACGACGGACCCGCGGATCCGCGGGCAAGCAGGCGGCGCGCAACATGCGTTGGAAGCGCATGATCCGCACGACCGAGACGGCGATCACGAGAGTCGTCCCCGCAAACCACACAATCCCGAGCGCCGTCCATCCATCCACCACGATGGTTCCGGCAAGCGGTGGTTCAGCGGAGAGGTCAGTCGATGCCTGCACGACGGGCTCGTTCGGATCCACGGAGGCGTCGACCGATCCCATCACTCGCTCGGGACCGCTGGGTTCGAGAGGCGACGACGCCGCGGCGCGCGAGGCGGTCGGATCGGACTGGATCGCACCCGACAGCGGAACCTGGATCGACAACCACGGCACCGATGCGACCGGCGGCATGACAAGCCGGATCATGACCAGCAACCACGCGAAATGCGCGACCGACGGGTTCCGCCGGGTCCGTCCGATCGACCATGCGAGTATCGCGAGCGGCAAGGACAGCAGTGCATTCCCAAGCGCGTACTCGAGGACCGTCAGGGTCATGGCTTCCCCCCGTCAAGGAGCTCACGGAGCCTGCGCAGCTCGGCGCGGCTCAGGCGCTTCTGGTCGATGAGGTGCGAGAGGAGCGGCGCGATCGAGCCGCCCGCGAGGCGCTGGGCGAGCGTCTCGAGCTGCCCGCCCGCGTACTCCGCACGCGAGATGCACGGCGTGAAGGTGTTCGCGTGAGCGGCCTTGTCGCGCCTCACGAAGTCCTTCTCCTCGAGGCGCTGCAGCAGCCGCTGCACGGTTCCGTGCTGCGAGCGGTCGGAGGCGCCGTAGAGCCTTTCCTGGACCTGGCGGGCGGTCATGGCGCCATGGTCCCAGAGCAGTTCCATGACCGCGAGTTCGGCGTTGGCGAGGGCAGCGGGTGACAATCGAGAAGTTCTCCGCAGTTCTGTGTGAGACGCAGAATACGACAGACTGTCGTGGAAAGTACGACACGCTGTCGTGCGAGTCAAATGGAATCCCGCCGCGCAGTCCATCATCGGACAGGATTCTCATAGCCCCGACCGGTCTTGCCCCCCGTTTCGATCGTGCCCTTCATTCCTCGGTGCGAAGGAAAGGACCTCTACCCCCAATGGGGCGCCCTGAACGCCACCTGAAGTCTGGGTCCAGTTCGTTCGGGGAGTTCCCAAAGCGGGTTGACCGAAACGGGCAACCCGCTTGTTCATCGATGGAGGCAGTATTGTTCTCGCCCGTCGCTCGCCTGATGGGTCTGATGGTTTCCCCCCAGCCGAAGCGAATGCCCCGCGAGACATCCATGTCCCCGAGTCCCTCACCTGTCCGCCGCCTCAACACCTACTGGAAGATCGAGGCGGGAAACGTCGTGCTCATCCCAGCACTGGCTGTCTACCTGGTGCTTAGGTCGGGCGGAAAGGTCTCGACCGCGCTGGTGCTCTCGGGGCTCGCGTGTTCGTTCCTGCTCGTGATAGGGACCGTCGTTCTCCGCATGATGCTCTGCAGGGCGCGCGGCGAGGCACGTGCGAACGCGGACTGGATCCCGCTTCTCGACCGAATGCGCTGGCCGGCGATCGGCCTCTGCGTGGCGGCGGCGATCGCCAACGGTGCTGACTGGATCAGTGGCAACGCGGAGCTTTCCGTGCAGTTCGTGGCGCCCGCGGTGCTGCTCCTCCTCGCAGTGCTTGAGTACATCAACTACTACCACGTCCAGCTCCAGCACTTCGACCATGCTCCCGACTGGCAGCGGCTCGTCTCGGGGCGTGGGTTCCGACGCTCGCATCTCGCCCGCGAGATCGAGCGGTGGAAGCGGGAACAGCGCCGCGTCGGGTGAGTCGAGACGTTCGTCGCGGGCATCGAAGTCGGAGCTGCGCGAGCCCTGTTTCGTGGCTCTTTCGATACCGCGTGAATTTCGCCGCCGCATGGCATAGACCCGCGCTCGTCCAACGGGTACGGTCGGGGTCATGAATCTCAGGGCACTCCCCCTCGTCGCGCGCGGTCTTTCCATCCTCGCGGTGTTCGCCTGTGCCACGCTCGCCACGGCGCAGGTCCACTACCATGACAGCGGCCACCCGTGGAAGCAGCGCGCGCGGTCCGGTCCCGACGCGGAGGTGCCTGGCTGGTACTACAACCTCGGCATCACCGGCATGCGCGCGGAGCTCGTGGCCGACGAGCCGAAGTCGCTCGTGATCCAGCATGTGTTCGCGAACTCCCCTGCCGCTGGCATCGTGCGCGCGGGCGACCGAGTCATCGGCGCCGGCGGGCAGCCGTTCAAGGAGGCGCACCAGAACGGCTACGGCGAGGAGGTCTTCGGCGCGACGGGACCGATCGGCGAGTTCGCGGCCGCGCTCGAGGCTGCGCAGGACGCAGGCGCGCAGAGCTCGGGGAAGCTCGCACTGACGATCCTGCGCGATGGGACGGAACTCGCGGTCACCCTCGACATCGGCACGAAGTACGGCAGCTTCGGCAAGGACTATCCCGCGAACTGCGCCAAGTCGGAGCGGATCGCGGCGGAACTGCTCGCGTACCTCGTCCAGCATCAGGACGCCAACGGATCCTTCGGCAACCCGGTGCACGACACCTTCGCACCGCTCGCCCTGCTTTCGAGCGGCGATCCGCGGTACCTGCCTGCCGTCGAGCGGTGCGTGCGCCACCTCACTACCGAGACGAAGGCGTCGGACCCGGACGCGAAGGCGTCGCTTCCGAACTGGAGATACATGGGCGCGGCGCTGGTGCTCAGCGAGTACTACCTCGCCACCCGCGCGGCGTGGGTGCTTCCCGAACTCAAGGAAGTGCACGACTTCATCGCCGCCGGCCAGTATCTCGACATGTCGCAGATCAATCCGCGCGCGAAGGAGTCGCACCCGCACAGCTTCCCCAAGGGTCCGCGCGACTCGCACGGCGGCTGGGGGCACAACCCCGGGTTCGAGGGCTACGGACCGATCGCCATGATCACGGCGCAGGGCGCGCTCGCCTACGCCATGATGTCGCGGTGCGGGATCGAGATCGACCGCGCCAACCACGACGCCGCGTACGACTTCCTGCGGCGCGGCAGCGGCAAGAACGGATACGTGTGGTACGGCGACGGTGTCGGCGGACGCGACGACGGCTGGGCCGACATGGGGCGCACGGGAGCGGCAGCGATCGCGAACTTCCTGAGTCCGCATCCGGATGCGTCGTATCGCGACCGGGCGCAACTGCATGCGACGGTCATCGGCAGGCATCCGCAGAGCTTTCCCGACACGCACGGGTCGCCTGCGATGGGCATGGGCTACACGGCGCTCGGCGCGAGCATCGACCCCGCGAGCTTCCGCGCTCTCATGGACGCGAACCGATGGTGGTTCGCGCTCGCGCAGTGCACGGACGGAACCTACTACTACCAGCCGAACCGGGACAACGCCGGCTACGGCGACGATTCGCGCATGACCGCATCGTCGGTGACGGCGTTCATGCTGCTGATCCCGAAGCGCGGACTCGTGATGACTGGCAAGAGTACGAAGCCGGCGACGGTAACGCCAGCCGCTCCTGGCAACGCGGCACGGCCGATCAAGGTGTTCATCCTCGCGGGGCAGTCGAACATGCAAGGTCACGCCGCGATCTCGACCTTCGACGCGATGACCGACGACCCGAAGACCGCACCGCTTCTCAAGGAGATGCGTGGCCCCGATGGCGCGCCGCGCGTGTGCGAGCGGACGTGGATCTCGTCGGTGGGTTGCCTCGGCGACGCCTACACCGATCTCACCGAGGCGAAGGGTCGGTTGACGGCTGGATTCGGAGCACCCGAGGCAAAGATCGGTCCCGAGTTCACCTTCGGCATCACCATGGAGAAGCGTCTGGGCGAGGACGTGCTCCTCATCAAGACCTCGTGGGGCGGACGAAGCCTGCACACCGACTTCCGTCCGCCGAGCGCGGGGCCGTTCAAATGGCGCGCGGGCGAGCTCGCCGAGCGAGCGATGCGCGGCGAAGACACCGAGAAGCTCGCTGCGGAGAAGGTGGCTGCGACCGGCGTCTACTACCGAGAGATGATCGCGCATGTGCGGAAGGTGCTCGCCGACATTCCGCGGGTCGTGCCTGGCTTCGACACGGCACGCGGCCACGAACTGGCTGGATTCGTCTGGTTCCAAGGCTTCAACGACTATGTCGACGGCGGCGTATATCCCGACCAGGACAAGCCGGGCGGATACGACATGTACGCGGAGTTGCTCGGTCACCTCATCCGCGACGTGCGCGCGGAGCTCGCTGCGCCGAAGCTGCCGTTCGTGATCGGCGTCATGGGAATCGATGGGATGAGGGGCGATACCGCAGCGCCGATGCGAAACTTCCGAGAGGCGCAACGGAAGGTGGCGAAGCTCGAGGAGTTCAAGGGGAACGTGATCGCCGTCGAGACGGCGCCGTTCTGGGATGACGAGCTCGAGCGGCTGGTGGAGCGGAGCGAACGCTCGAAGAATCCCGAGGCGGACTTCACGCCGGAGGAGCGAAAGCGCCTCGCGGGTGCCTCGAATGGTGGCTACCACTACCTCGGCGCGGCGAAGGTCCTCGGGCCGATCGGACGGGCGTTTGCGGAGGCGCTGCTCGGAGCCAAGGAGATCGAAACGAAGACCCTTAAAGCCGGTTCGGGCAAGGCGCGCTGACCGCAGCCGCAAGTATCGACCGCCCCAGAGTGGGCTTCACGCAACGATGCCGAAGGAACCCGACAACTTCGATTGCCGCAGCGTCCGGCATGTGCTGAAACTACGGTTCCGCGACTGGATGTGGCCGACTGCGATCGTAATCACGGTCCTGATTCCCTGGATCGCGACCGCGCAGAACGACGCGGAGGTGATCTCGGCCTTCGCGAACTCGCAGTCCAATCCCTCGGGAAGCTACCCGATCGGATCACTGACCTACTACCTGAACGCCTACGGGCCGCTCGTCATGCTGGCGGCGATCGGCTTCGCCGGGGTGCGCTGGTGCTGGCTCGGACATCTGCGCCCTCGTGACGATCGTCGATGCGCGGAATGCGGCTATCCGACTGGTGGAATCGCCGACTCTCCGCCCAACGCGCGGTGCTCCGAATGCGGCGCGGACGCGACCGTGCAACGGACGCCCACGGTGCGGAGCTGGCTGCGGGAGTCGTTCCGCGGAGTCACGATCGCGCGACTGGCGATCGATCTGCCCGGGCTCCTGCTGCTCGGCTTCGCCGCGTTCGTGTTCGTGCTGATCACGCTGCTCGCGTTCGGCGTGATTCCGAGCGACTGAGCGACGGCGGGCGATCGCCGCTATCGCGCGTCGCCGAGTGGGACAAGCGGCTCGCCGACCGGGGGCGGCATCTACATCTCAGGCTCGATCTCGCTGATCGACTGCGTGGTCTCCGGAAACACCGCCGCCTACAGCGGCGGCGGAATTTTCGTTCCCAGCAGCGCGGTCGCGAACCTCACCCGGACCCGCATCTGCGCCAATGTAGCGCCGAACGGCGCGCAGATCGGCCAGAGCGGGAACGGGCTCGTCAACGATCTCGGCGGCGCGTGCGTGATGACTGCGTGCGCGAGTTGCCCGGCGTCACCCTGCCCTGCGGACCTCGATGGCAACGGATTCGTCGACGCCGCCGACCTCGGCAGCCTGCTCGCTGGGTGGGGTCCGTGCGGGAAGTCCTGCCCCGCCGACATCAATGGCGACGGGGTCGTGAGCGCTGTGGACATCGCGACGATGCTCGATGCGTGGGGCGCGTGTCGGTCGCACCTGTGAGGCGCATGGCGAGCTCAGCGCCTCATTTCGCTCCGCGCGCGCGCATCACCAGCACCCAGTCCTGCGGCGACGGCACTGCGGGCGTCGACCAACTCTCTGCGCCCGTGACCTCGCCGAGATCGAAGCGGCGCCCTGTGGCGGGGTCGAACCAGAACGCCGCGTAGCGCGCCTTTGGGTCGAGCGAGAGCACACGGAAGCCGCTCCAGTCGTAGATGCCGCGCTTCGGGCGATACGCCACGAGCAGTTCGCCGGTGATTCCAGCGGCGATCGCGGCGGCGTCGACCCACTCGGGGTGCGGCTCCATGCGCTGCCACGGCAGTTCCTCGAGCAGTCGCTTGGCGAGCCCGAGCTGCGTCGAGCCCGGGAACGCCATCCCTTCGCGCCATGTGGTGAAGTCGTAGATCGGCGTGATGCCCGGGTCGCCCTCGACGCTCGCCTGCCAGATGCCCGCCGCGCCGTAGGTGTGCCCCGCTGCGCCCGCGAGCATGAGCGTCCAGAAGAGATGGCGCTGGATGTCCTCGAAGTTCGTCTGCATATGGCGCTCGTAGCACGCCTCGCCGCAGAGCGCGGGGCGCTTCGGTGCGTGGGCAAGCGACGCGCGGAGGAGGCGCAGGGTCTCGTTCGCGGTGTTCAACCCGTCGTGGCCGATGCCGACCATGTCGAAGTCGAACTCGTCGTTGCCGCGCGCGATCGAGGCGCGTGGGTCGCCGGGCGAGTGGTAGGTGAGCGGGCGGCGGAACGGATCGGTGGCGCGCACATATTCGGCGAGCTCGGCCCACGGACCGTTGCCGTCGCTCGCCTCGCCGCCGAGGATCCAGACGACGGGCGACGCGCCGTAGCGCGCGATGAGGTGGCGCCAGTGGCGCTTGAAGCCGTCGAGGCCGACCTGGTTGATGGTCGACTGCCCGCCCGCCTGCGGGCGTCCCCAGCCGCCGACGATCGCGGGCACGATCGAATGCGCGATGAGCGTCGAGATGCGCTTGTCGGCTGCGTCGAAGTACGCGGTGTTCACCGCGCGGAAATCAAGCGTCGTGTAGGGCAGCCCCGCTTCGTTCGCCCAGCGCGGCTCGAGCATCGCTTCGTCTGGATACGGTCCGCAGACGATCTGGACGACGTTGAAGCCCTTCGCGGCGCGGTCGGCGCAGAGTTCGCGGAAGCCCTGCGCGTCGATCCGCTTGCAGAGCCCCTTCCACCAGGTGTCGCCGAGCCAGAGGAAAGGCGTGCCGTCGGCATGCTCGAAATGGCGGCGATCGGCGGCGATGCCCACGGGGCCGCGGCGGATGAGCGGGTTCGCGCTCGCTGCGGGTGTGACGACGATCGAGCCTGACGCGGCATGCAGCCCAGCGTCGTCCTTCGCCGTGCACTCGGTGCGGTAGCGATGGACGCCGACCGTGGGAGATGCGTAGCGCACCTTCCAGAGGTCGCCGCCCGCCCAGAAGGCGGGGACTCGGTGCGCGCGACCGTCAGGCGCGTCGAAGACGACGTCGAGCTCGACGGTCGCGAAGGCGTCCGCGTGCGGAGCCTTCGCCGTGAAGGTGATCTCAATGACCTCGTTTGCGGCGGTCGCGAGATGCAGAGGCGCTGCACGGGAGACCGCTGCGAACGCGAGGCACAAGAAAACGGTGATATGGATGAACTTGGTCATGTTGATGTGCCTTCGTCTGTCGCGCGACCGTCAAGCGCCGCCCTACTTCGATTTGTCCGTCGCAGGCGCGAGCACGAAGCGCGCGCAGTCGCCGCGTTCGTCGCGCAACGTCAGCATCGGCCCACGCGACTCCCCCGTCACCACAGCGAACCGAACCGACTCGAGCATCGCGATGTACGCCTGCTCGAGCGCCATGCGCTCAGGCGGCCCAGCCATGCGGGTCGCACCCACAGGACCAAATCGATACGGCGTGACCGCCGTCGTGCTGTTCCCGGGCTTCGCCTCCGCGAAGTAGCGGTTGACACCCGCGAAACCCGAGGCGCGGCCATCGGCGCCGATCAGCAGCGTGGGCGGACGATCGGTCAGCGCAACAAGCCGCCCGTCGCGATCACGGAGTTCGACGCAAGTCCACTCGACGCCGTCGAGGCGCGGGAGCGCGACGGGGCACGCGATCTCTACTTGGGACGGCGTGGTCGGCGGCACAGAGCTCGTCGTGCAGCCAGCGACAAAGTTGGCAGCGACTAGGCTGACGGCGAGCGAGGAACCGACGGCACGCGCGAGACAGGAGCGGGTCATGCGCGGCACGGTAGCGAGTGCGACATCAACATGGAGCGATCTCGCGGTATCGTCTACCGCATGCCCATCATCACCCGCATCCACGAGACGGTCCTGTACGCGCGCGACCTCGACGCAGCGGCTGCGTTCTACGGCGGCGTGCTCGGGCTGCCCGCGCTGCCGCGGCAAAGCGACCGAGGCGTGGTGTTCCGAATATCGGCGGAAAGCGTCCTGATCGTGTTCGATCCGACGAAGACGGTCGCGCCACATCCGGAAGTGCCGTGCCATGGCGCGGCGGGCGCGGGGCACGTCGCGTTCACCGTGCCCGAGCTCGCGTCGTGGCGGACGCGCCTCGCGGAGCACGGGATCGAGATCGAGCGCGAGGTCGAGTGGCCGCTCGGCGGGCGCTCGGTCTATGTGCGCGATCCCGCGGGGAACTCCGTCGAGTTCGTGCAGGGACGCGTGTGGGATCTCGGGCCAAGCGCGGGCAACGCCGTCGATCCGCTCGACATCATGCTCGAGCACAACGCGTGGGCGACGCGCGAAGTGCTGCGTGCGTGCCTCGCGCTCGATGGCGACGCGTGGACGCGGCGTTTCGAGATCGGCCCGGGATCGCTTCATGACACGCTGACCCATGTCGTCGGCGCGATGCTCCGCTGGGCCGACCGTATCGAGGGACCGCCGCGCGTGCTGCGCCCTTCGCTCGAGAACGGGACGCAGCGCTCGCCCGCAGAGTTGCTCGCGCTGCTCGACGAGGCCGCGTCGGACCTTGCGCGCGCAGCGGACATTGCACGACAACGGGGTCTCGCAACCGAGAGCGATCTCACATTCGGCGGCCAGACCTATCGCTTCACGCTTGGCGCGATACTCGTCCATGTCGCGACGCACGGGATGCACCACCGCGCGCAATGCCTGAACATGCTGCGGCGACTTGCGGTGCCGGGCGTCAGCGACCGGCTGCCGGAGATCGACGCGCTCGACTGGCAGCTCGCGGCCCAGTAGGCGGGCGCCGCGCGCGTCAGGGCGCAGCCTGCCAACGCTCCTTCGGCCCCTGCTTCTCCATCCAGCGATCGGCGGGCACTGGGCGGTAGCCGAGTATCTCGTACAGACCGTGTGCATCGCGCGTCGCGCGGCACCAGCGGCGCACCGTCTGCAAGTCGGGATGGCGCTCGAGTGACTCGATGAGTCGGCGGGAGATGCCCCTGGCCACGCCACACTGCGACCACGAACACATCGCAGAGCCACGCGAAGGTCGCGCGATCCGCGACGACCTCGCGGCGGATGCCGGGCGACCAGTAGGTTCCCGCGAGGATCTCATGGATCGCGTCGAGATCCTGACGCGCGGGGTCGAGCGAGATCGTGATGGACATGGCCGGGGCTCCGGTGACGAAGTGTGGCAGATGCCGTCCCCGCGATTCGATCGGCCGCTCCGAGGCTACACCTTCGCCCATTCGCACGACCGATAGACTCCCCCCATGGCAACGCTCGCGCTGACGGCTGTATCCCTCGCACTCCAAGGCGTCGACGTTCCTGCCGCCCAGCCTGAACCACCGGTCGACGCGCACGCGTGGCACGAGGCCGCGCCGTCCCTCGGCGGAGGGCATGTGCTTCCGCACTTCGCCGTGGTGGCCGAAGGGACGGGAAGCCGCTCCGAAGCCGGGATCGGCGCGCTGATTCCATGGGCCGACCGGCTCTGGGCGATCGGGTATGTGGCGCACATTCGTGGCTCGGGGCTAGGGCTCTACGAGATCCGCAGCGACCTCTCCTGGCGCCTCCATCCTGCGAGCGTCACCGGGACATTTGCCAACCGCTTCGTGCACTGGCCGACCGACCAGGTCTTCATCGGGCCTCACGCGATCGACGCGCACGGCACCGTGCGCACGATCGAGGCGCTCAAGGGCCATCGGCTGACCGCCACCACGAACCACCTCACGGACCCCGGCAAGCTGTATTTCCTGTCGATGGAGGGCCTGCTCTGGGAAGTCGATGCGCGCTCACTCGAATCGCGCCAGCTCTTCGACCTGACCAAGGAGCTCGATTGGGCCGAGGGTGCCTACCGGCACTTCAAGGCGGCGCATGTCGCGCAGGGTCGGCTGGTGGTGGCGAACAACACCTATGAGGAGCCGGAACACCTCGGGCAGCGAAGCGCAGGACGGCTCGCCGAGTGGGACGGCAAGGGCTCGTGGAGGATTCTCGAGCGGAACCCGTTCATCGAGATCGCGGGCAAGCAGAATCAGGGCGCGGGCGCCTATTTCGGCAACACGCTCTACGCCGTCGGATGGGACAGTGCGTCGGTGATCCTGCGCGTCCTGCACGGCGGCGAGTGGCGGCGGTACCGGCTTCCGTTCGGATCGGCGTCCTGGAGCCACACCTGGAACACCGAGTGGATGCGCATCCGCGAGGTCCAGACCGAGCGCTACCTCATGGACGCGTTTGGGCTCTTCTACGACCTGCCAGCCTTGGTCTTCGGCGGACAGCTGCAGCCCGTGCGGCCGATCGCGACGCACCTGCGGATCTGCCCCGACTTCGTGCATTGGCGTGGCGCACTTGTCCTCGCGGGCGACCAGACCGACAACGCGGTCGGCCAGCCGCAGAGCGGCCTCTGGTTCGGTTCGATCGACGACCTCGCGGGCTGGGGCAAGCCCAGCGGGTGGGGCGCGATATGGCGGCATGAGGCAGTCAAAGGCGGGACGACGAGCGATCCGTTCCTCATGACGGGCTTCGATAAGAAGTCGCTGCACCTCCACCGCGAGGATGGTCGGCCCGGTCCGGCCGAGGTCGTGATCGAGGTCGATTTCCTCGGCGACGGCACATGGGTCGGGTACCAGACCTTCCGCCTGGAGACGAAAGACGCGTACCTGCATCATGAGTTTCCCGATGCGTTCAGCGCGCACTGGATCCGCGTGCGGGCGACGGAAGACGCGACGCTGACGGCGCAACTCTTCTATCGGTGATTCGCGCCCGCCCCTCCGTACGAGCGCGCGTACCGCATTCGACGAAGCTGCGCGACGCGCCATCCACCGATGGCGCCACGCCATGCCGACCACCCTGCCCCCCAGCATCTTCAACGATGTCGTCGGACCCGTCATGCGCGGTCCGTCGAGCTCGCATTCGGCCGCGTCGGTGCGCGTCGGGCGGCTCGCTCGCGACCACCCATGAAAGCCAGGAGGCCAACCTCGGGCTCTTCGCCGCGTTGCTCGGCTGCGATGCGGACGACGAGCTGCGACGCGCGCGTTCTTCGATCACCACCTGAAGCGCGACGCCGATGCGGCGAAGCGGCGAGATCGATCGGGTCGAGGTCCTGACGAAGTGACGAGCGCGGTCGCCAGAGCCCTGGATCGCCGACTCTGCTGTACGATGTCAACCTACTGTGGCGATTGCGTTCTCAGTGCGGGAATCAGCCGATCGCATGGTCTAAGGAGCCCGCCATGGTTCGCTTCGTATCCCTGTTGTCGCGCGCCTGCGTCAGCATCCCGGGCCTGATCTTCTTCGACATCCTGATCCTGATGCTCAACTTCAGGTTCCTGAAGTCGCTGGACTTCCTGCCGCTCCACTTCGACGAAACCCACTCGCACGACTTCGTTGCCATCGCCTCCCCGCTGGCGGTCCGCCTGATCACGGTCGGCGTCATCATCCTCGAGCGCCATGACGTCCTCGAGATCTGCGGCAAGGTCCCGAAGGGATCGCACCGCGACGAAGTCAGCGAGAAATCGCATCCCTTCGGCACCTTCTTCCTCGTCTTCGGACTGCTCATGGAGTGCTTCGTCGAGCAGATCGAGCTCCCGACGAAACTGTTCGATCCGTCGCTCGTCACCGGAGTCGTCGTCTGGGTCTCGTACGTCGTGGCGCTGATCAGCTTCCTGGCAGCGCTGAAGCTGCTGCAGATCCTCGTGCTTGAGTGGTGGCGCGAGCGATCGCATGGGAAGACCTCCATTCCGCAGCCGCCCTCCTGATCGGCGTCGCGCGTCGAGTACCCTGACAGACCACGATGCCGACAACGCTCCCGCCCAGCATCTTCAACGACGTCGTCGGTCCCGTGATGCGCGGGCCGTCGAGCTCGCATTCCGCGGCGTCGGTGCGCATCGGGCGCCTTGCGCGCGATCTTTGCGGCGGCACGCCCGACGAGACGGTCATCGAGTTCGACACCGAGGGATCGCTCGCGACGACCCATGAGAGCCAGGGTTCGGACATCGGGCTCTTCGCTGGGCTTCTCGGCTGGGACGCGGATGACGAACGGCTGCCGCGCAGCGCAGCGGCGCTCGCGGAAGCGGGCGCCAAGCTCGAGATTCGCGTCGCCACGCTGCACGACCCGCATCCGAACACCTACCGTTTGACGCTGCGGCGCGGCGGAGTCGAGCACAGGCTCATCGCACTCTCGAACGGCGGCGGCATGATCGAGGTCATCTCGATCGACGGCGCGAAGGTCGCGCTCTATGGCGACTACGCGGTGACGGTGCTCGATGCCCGCGATGACGGGCGCACCACAGCGGCTGCGCTTGAGGCGCGCGGCGACTTCGATGCGGCCACGGTGACGGGTGCGCGCGCGGCCACCGTCATCGTGAGCGCACAGCGGTTCCTGACCGACGCGGAAGTCGCGGCGCTTCCCATGGTCACGCGCGCGCGGCGCCTGTCGCCCGTGCTTCCCGTGCGCTCGCGACGCGGACTGACCGTGCCGTTCCTCCATGCAGGCGAGATGGCGCGTTATGCCGACCCTGCCTCGCGGCGGCTCTCCGACTTTGCTCTCGAATACGAGTGCGCGCGGGGCGGTATCGCAAGCGACGAGGTCTTCGCGCAGATGCGCAGGATCCTCGAGGTCGTGCGCGGCGGCGTGCGGAACGGTCTCGCAGGCACGGAGTACGCCGATCGCATCCTGCCGCGGCAGAGCCATCGCTTCGCGGAAATGCTCGAGCGGAAGCAACTTCTCGACGGCGGGATGCTGAACCGCGCGATCCTCTATGTCACGGCACTCATGGAGGTGAAGAGCTCGATGGGCGTGTTCGTCGCAGCGCCGACGGCGGGCTCGTGCGGCACGTTTCCGGGGACATGCCTCGCCGCAGCGGAGACGCTCGGAAGCGACGAGGAGACGACGCTGCGCGCCATGCTCGCGGGCGGGCTGATCGGCGTGTTCGTCGCGACGCGGTCGAGCTTCGCGGCGGAGGTCGGCGGATGCCAGGCCGAGACGGGCGCGGGCGCTGCGATGGCCGCTGCGGCGCTCGTCGAACTCGCCGGCGGCAATGCCACGCAGGCGCTCTCGGCATCGAGCCATGCGCTGCAGAATGTGCTCGGGCTCGTGTGCGATCCCGTCGCGAACCGCGTCGAGGCCCCCTGCCTCGGCCGCAACATCGCGGGCGCCGCGAATGCGCTCGCCTGCGCGAACATCGCGCTCGCGGGCTACGACCACCTGATTCCCCTCGACGAAGTGCTCGACGCCCACCGCGAGATCAGCGAGAACATGGCGCGCGAACTCCGCTGCACCGCGCTCGGCGGACTCTCGGTGACGCCGACCTCGAAGGCGATCGAGGCGAAGATGTGCGGCGGGTGCGGCGGCGGCTGCGGGACGCAGGGAGTCGTGGTGCGGATCGGCGGACCCCGATGAGCGAGCAACCCGCGAACCAACTGTCGCTCCCCTCCTCGCATCGAGGCGCCTGGCGCGGCCAGAACCGCCTGTGGATCATGGATCCCGCGACGCCGTTCCGTTCCGATGGCGCGATCGAGGTCGCGCCCCGAGCGCTGCGCTATTCGTGGTCGTATGAGGGCAAGCCGCAGTCGGGTTCGATCGAGCTCAAGGGGCAGCCCGCCGCGATGAGGGCTTCGTGGAGCGATACCTTCCACGCGACCGAGCCGTTCACGCTCCATGGATTCATGGATGGAGGGATCATGCGGCTCTTCACCACCTATGACGCGGGCGAGGAATGCTGGGGCTGGCAGATCGAGCTCGACTTCCGCGATCCCGAGGCCTGCTCGATGCGGATGTTCAACGTGATGCCGGGCGCGGGAGCTGTGCCGGCGGTGGTGCTCCAGGGGACGCGTTGATGCGTGGCACCGCGTGCATACTCGCCCTCACCGTGGTCGCGACGACCGTGGGTTGCGTAGGCGCCGGGCGCGATCGGGCGGCGACGCAGGAAGCAGCTCCCCTGCACGGCTTCGCGCATCTCGTCGGGGGCGAGTGGACGACGATACTGGCCTCGGGCATTCCCCTGCGTGAGACCTGGAGTTGGGAGCCCGACGGACGCTCGCTGCGCGTCGTCGGTGCAGGCAGCGTGGCCGATGGCACTCCGTGGCGCGAGGAGCAGGTGTTTTTCGTCGATGAAGCCACCGGCGAGGTGCGCGTCCGCGGCTCGAACTCGTACCGCAACGGCCGGTTCGAAGGGACCTTGCGCTTTGGCAGCGGTACCGCGGAGGCGCAGATGGTCATCGAGCAGACCGGCTGGACGCGGCAGCTCGTCCGCCGCTGGCGGTTCGACGGAGAGAATCGGTTCGAGACCGAACTGCTCGAGTTCATCGCCGGCGAGGGCCTCGTCCCCCTCGTGTCCTGGGCCTACACGCGATCGCGCGAGTCGCCGGCGCTTACGCCGAGGCGATGATCGCCTCGACCTCGCTCTCGATCCTCGTGCGCGGATCAGAGAGCTTCGCCTCGAACTTGATCGCCGCGCGGCGCACGCCTCCGAATGCAACGCGCAGCCTCGATGTTGCGCAGGGATTGCTCGGTGTGCTCGACGATGTCCTCGGAAATCGTCATCCGTGCGCAGTCGAAGCCCGTCGTACCCGAGACAAACATCCGGCCGTCGACGACCACAGCGCGGGAGCAGACGACCTCCCGCTCGAAGGCCGAACCCGAGGAGATGAGGCGTCGCGTCATGCAGGCACGGCCGCAAGGCGCCGCGCTACCATCGCGTCCATGCCCCACATCTCGCTGCCGGTCGATGTCCCAGGGATCCGCGGTCCGATGATGTTCCGCCCCGACGCGGCGAAGCACCTTCTCGGGCTCGCGGAGACGATCCTGCGCCAGCCGGCAAGCCTCGAGCAAGGCGAGCGAGAGACGATCGCAGCGTGGACGTCCCATCTCAACGGCTGCAACTTCTGCATGAAGTCGCACGCGGCGGCCGCGCGCGCGTGGCTGGGCGCGGAAAGGAGCGTTGCGCTCGACCGATTGCTTTCGTCTGAGGACATGTCGGGCTTCACGCCCAAGATGCGGGCGCTGCTTGAGCTCTCCCGCGCGCTCCAGGGCTGCGTGCTCGGCGTCCAGGCCGCGCACGTCGAGAAGGCGCGCGCCGCAGGCGCCAGCGACCACGACATCCACGACACCGTGCTCATCACCGCGGCGTTCTGCATGTACAACCGCTATGTCGAGGGGCTCGGCACGCGCGAGGCCGAGGAATCCGCGTACGAGCCGATGGGCCGCCGCCTGCGCGACATCGGGTACCAGTCGCCGACGCCGGCGTCGTGAGCACTGGGCGCGCTGCCCTCAGCACTTTCCCCAGCCGTCGAGCTTGCTCGCCTGCTTCATCCAATGGGCGAGCTGCGCTTCGTCGAGTTCGTCGCCCTCGTGAATGTGGAAGTATCGCGCCTTCTTGTCCTTCGACTCGACGGGCGGAATCGGCGTGAGCGCCGCGCCATTGAAGAACGCGATCTTGATGTACTTCGCGAAGCAATGGATGCCGACGAACCAGCCGCGTCCGCCGACGCCGTAGAGCGGCGAGTTCCACCTGACGGCCTTCTTCACCTCGGGGACGGCGCGCGTGATGATCGCGTCGAGGCGTCGCCCCGCGTGGGACTTCCATCCGGGCATCGCGGCGATGTATGCCTGCACAGGCGCGTCGCCATCGGCCTTCGCGATCTGCGGATTGCCGCCCGA
>JBEGLX010000016.1:0-50225 GCA_041183345.1 Planctomycetota bacterium | reverse complement strand
CTCGTTGCAAGCGAGCTCCAGAGGGAGCCGCCGCAGCGGCGACCGCTCCCGTCATGAGTGCCCGCAGACGAAGTCTGCGGAACGGGTTGGTCCATGAGTCCAACCGAACGACGGCAAGTCGACTCCTGATGCCCGTGGTTCCGCAGATTCCGGCGTTGCCTCCATCTGCGGGCACTCGTTGCAAGCGAGCTCCAGAGGGAGCCGCCGCAGCGGCGACCGCTCCCGTCATGAGTGCCCGCAGACGAATTCTGCGGAACGGGTTGCGTGGGGGTCGAGTGTTCTCGCGGTCGGTGGTGCAGAATCGCCGCACCATCTGAAATCTCACGCTCGGTGAGCGATCCACGCAGCAGCGGCGACCATCTCTTCACGTCCGAGTGTCTGGAAGTCGTCATGTCGCGCGTGAGGAATCACGCCGAGCCGATGCACACGCGCCGCCTCTGCGATCGCCTTCGCTTCGGCAAGCGGCGTGACGGGATCGTCGGCGCCGGCTAGGACAGCGAGCGGGCATGCAAGCCTCGCAGCCGCGTCGCGGGTCGAGCGCTCGCGGATCCCAAGTCTCGAAAGGACGGCGATCGAGGGCCCTGCGAGCGCTCGCCGCGGCATCCCGCGCAGATCAAGCCGCGCGCCGAGCGGCGTTCGGAGCGACTCGTAGGGGGCGAGGGCGATGATGCCCCGCACCCGCGCCTGGATCCTCGCGTCAAGCGCGGCATGGATCGCCACCGTGGCGCCGAGCGAGTGCCCGACGAGCAGAACCGGGCCAGAGGTGTGCTTGCACACGAATTCCGCGAGGAACGCGTCCTCGTCGGTTCCGAGCCGCGTGCCGCGTCCCTGGGCGTCGCCGTGCCCAGGGAGGTCGGGCATCAGGAAGCGCTGTGCGTGGGCGATGAGCGGACCAAGACGCGACAGCGCGTCGTATCGCGACCGACCGAATCCGTGCAGGACGATTGCAGTCGGCGCGTTCGGGTCCTCCTCGCCGAGATCGAACACCGGGCAGAGCGCCTGCTTCCAATCAGCGTTCCATTCGTACGTCCATTCGCGCGCGCGAAGTCCCCAAGCCGTCGGCTCCGAGGGCAGCCCGCGACCAAGCGCCCAGCCGAGGGTCTTCCGCTCGGGCTTCGTCGCCTCGCGCACGACTCCCGCGACGGCACCGGCGTAGACAAGCGCGCCAGAGGCTCCGAGGAACGCCGCGCCGCCGAGGATGGACCACGCATCCGCCATCCGCGAAGGATAGCGGCTCGCTCAGCTCGCCTCGAACATGCGGCGCCGTGTGCCGCCCTCGCCGACCGGGACGGTGAGCCGCGCAAGGCACTTCGGGCAGCGGCCGTCGTAGCAGGTCCCATCGGGAGACTTCTGCAGCCTTCCGTAGGTCTCGCAGCATCGGAACCAGATCATGAGAAAGGGCTTCGGGGCGCTCGGCTCAGAGCGGTCGGGCTTCGTCGGCTCCGCCGGGCGGAGTCCCTCGATGTCGACGATGTCGCGCGGGTCAGGCACGGAAGATGATTCGGCAGTGGAGGCGGGACCACTTGAGTACTCAGCCGAGCCGGGCAAGCGCCGTCTTGGCACCCGTCGAGATCTCGGCAAGAACCGCCTCGGTGCGGGCAGAGATCTGCCCGCGGAGCCCCTCGTCCGCGACCGAAGGAAGGTTGATCCGCACATTGTCCTGCGCGGCGGATGCGCCCGAGACGACGAGGTCGAGGGCGATGCGGAGGTCGCTCGCGAGGCTGGCGCTCGTGGTGCCGACGAGCGTCGTCAGCGCGGCGAGCGTTTCCCTGGCGAGGGCGAGCGTCGCCTCGGGGGCGGCGATCGCCGCCAGCACGGCGTCGGCAAAGCCGGCGCGGGCGGGATCGTCCTTCGGCAGCTTCCACAGCGCGTTGAGCGCCGCGTAGGCGCTCGCGTCCTGCGCAGCGAGTTCCAGTGCGCGATGGCGCCCGCGCTCGAACGCAGCATGCGCTGATCGATGTTCCGCATCGTGCGTCGCGAACTTCGGCTTGCCGATCGCGTACCCGACCACCATCGCGCCAAGCGCGTTCGCCTGCGCGAGCGTCACGCCCGCGACCGCGCCTCCGCCGGGGACAGGCACGGCCGCCGCGAGGCGATCGAGGTACTCGCCGACCGTCATCGATCGGAGATCCAGCGGAGCCGCGCTCACGAGCGGATCTCCGCGCCGAGCTTCTCGCGCAGCGTCGCGATCGCGCGGGTGACCGACGCATCGGCCTCCTCGCTCTTCATCGTGCCGTCATGCTTGCGGAAGACAAGGCGCAGCGAGACGCTCTTCTTGCCGTCGCCGATCTGCTTGCCACGGAAGGTGGTCACGAACGACACCGACTCGAGGTTCGCGAGCCCAAGTGCACGGATCGCCTGCTCGATGTCGCCGTACGAGACCTGCTCGGACACGATCGCCGAGATGTCGCGGTCGGCGGCGGGGAAGGCGGGCAGCTCCTGGGCTGCGTTCTCCGGCGGATACTTCGCGAGCAGCCCGCGGAGTTCGAGTTCTGCGGCAGCCGTCGGTCGCTCCAGCCCATGCGCCTTCAGGACGCGGCCATCGACCACGCCGACCACGCCGATCTCACGCCCATCGACCAGGACGCGCGCGCCTGCAGAGAGCCAAGGCGTCGCGTCCGACTTCACGATCTCGACCTTCGCCACCCGCGGCGCAACCATCGACAGCACGCGCTCGACCACGCCGCGCATCAGGCGGAACGCACCTTGGGCATCGCGCGCTCCGGTGGTTCCATCGGCGGGTGCATCGGCCACCAGTGCCAGCGTCGGCCGCTCGACATGGGTGCCGCCTGCGTAGTGGAATGCGCTCGCGAACTCGAACACGCGAAGGTTCGCGGCGCCCTGGTCCTCATTGTGGCGGCGCACGCGGAGCAGGCTCGTGACCACGCTCGGGCGCAGCGCGGGCTCGCCGCCTGCGCGCTCGTCGTCGACGCGCAGCAGCGTCGCGCCCTTCGGGAGGAACGCTTCGCCCGCCTTCTCGGCGACAAGCGAGTGGGTGATCGACTCGATGAAGCCCATGCCGACGAGCAGGTCCTTGACGTCACGGGTGCCACGCTCGATCGGATTGCGTTGGGGCACGCGGATCGGGATGGTGTCGCTCACGGGTACGGCATCGAGTCCGTTCAGGCGGCAGATCTCCTCGATCAGGTCGATCTCGCGCTCGACGTCGACGCGCCGCGCGGGCGCTGTGGTGTCGATCGCTTCGCTCGCGCCTGAACCCGACAGCTTCGGCGCGAAGCCGAGCGTGTCGAGCAGGCGCATCATGCGCGGCGTCTCGATGTCGAAGCCAAGGATCTGCCGCGCGCGCGCCGGGCGAAGGCGGATCGACCGTGCCGCGGGCAGCGGGGCGCCGTCGGCGACCACGCCGTCGCACAGCGTCCCGCCCGCGATCTCGATGATGAGGGCGGCGAGGCGGTCGGCGGCGGCGTCGATCTCGGCGGGGTGCACGATGCGCTCGAAGCGGTACGACGAATCGCTGGCGATGCCATGTCGGCGACTCGCGCCGCGCACGGCGACCGCATCGAAGGTCGCTGCCTCGAGCACGAGATCGGTGGTGTGCTCGGTGACGCTCGCAAGCGCTCCACCCTTGACGCCGGCGAGGGCGACGGGACGGTCGCGGTCCGCGATCACGAGGTCGTTCGCGGTGAGCTTGATCTCCTTCGCGTCGCTTCCGAGGGGAAGGAACGGTTCGCCCGCGTTGGCGCGGCGGATGTGGATCTCGGCGCCCGCGAGCGTGGCGAGATCGAAGACGTGCGTCGGCTGGCCCAGTTCGAAGAGCACGAAGTTGGTCGCGTCGACGACGTTGTTCCGCGGGATCTGGCCGATGGCGATCAGGCGGCGCTGCAGCCACTCGGGGCTTGGACCGACCCTCACGCCACGGATGACCCGCGCCGTGTAGCGCGGGCACATCGAGTGCTCATGGTTGCGCACCTTCACGAGGTCGGCAGCGCGCATCGGCGACGGCTTCAGCTCGACCTTCGGAAACTTCAGCGCGCGGCCGGTCGAGGCCGCGATCTCGCGCGCCATCCCGAGGTGGCAGAGACAGTCCCCGCGGTTCGAGGTCGTCTCGATCTCCTGCCAGGGCTCGCCATTCTCCGCCGTGTCGGCTCCGTCGAGCGGGAGTCCCGCTGCGGTCAGCACGGCGGCCTGCTCCGCGGCGTCGGCGGGACGGTCGAGATAGTCATTGATCCAAAGCACGCTCGTGCGCATAGGTGGGGCAGAGTACCGCGTCTTCGGCGATCGATTCGGGTACCTTCCCGCCATGTCGATCCTCCCTCCGTCGCGTGCCGCGGTCGCTGCGATTCTCGCGCTTTTGCCGCTTGTTTCTGCGGGCTGCCAGACGGCACCCGGCCGAGCACCGCAGGCTGCCGCCGATCCCGCCGGGCACGTCCCCGAGGACCTCTCGATCGACCTTTCCGTACGGATCGGCTTCGGCGTCGGCGAGCGCGCCCGCATCGAGGAGCGCAACGTGCGCCTGGTGCTGCTCGCGGATGGCACGCTCTGCGCCGCGACGGAGCGCGTGCCGCGCGATGACACGCGTCCTCCGCGCGTGCGCCGTCTTGCGCGCGAGCAGATGACGGAGCTCTGGAGCGCGCTGGTCGCATCAGGCTTCGCGGCGGTGTCCGGCGCGGAGGCGCGCGGCAACGTGGCGCTTCTCGAGCCGGCTGCCGGCGAAGTCCTGGCCACGCTCGAACTGCATGCCAACGGCGAGCGGCTCACCTACGCCCGCCGCTATCGGCCTGAGGATGAGCGCGAGCAGGCGATGCGAGGCATCGTGCGAGCCGTGGCATCGCTCGCCTGGGCGAGCGACGAGGCGCTCGTGGAGAGCGCTGAGCTCCCCACGCGCTACGACCTCGGCGCCGATCCCTACGCGCGATTCGCTCCGCGGCCGGTGGAGATGGCCAAGTGAGCGCATCGCGCGCGATCATCATCGCCGCGCTCGCAGTGCTTTCCATGCTCGTCATCGGGTGCGGTCCTGAGCGCGTGCGCGAGGACCGCACGCATGGACTCACGCTCGAGATGAGTTGGTCCGGCGAGGAGCGCTCGCGCTCCAGCTATTTCTCCGTCGATGCGGCGGGCGAGTTCGGTTCATCGGGCGGAATTCGTGCGCGCGATCGCGCGATCGATTTCCGCACGCGCCTCGACGATGCCGAGGTCGCGCGTTTCGTCGAGCTCGTGGAGGCGACCGCATTCGCATCGCGCGCGAGAGAGGCGGGTGAATCGGGCGACCGCAGCGAGGTTTCCGTCATCCGCCGTGGCGCGCGCAGCCGCTTCACCGTCCTCGGGCCGGATCCCGCGGTCGACGCGCTGCGCGTGTTCCTGCGGGAAATCTCGCTCCGGCAGTTCCGAGACGTCATCGAAGCCCAGCCGCAGGCGGGTGAACGCCGTAGATAGGGCAATTCCGCTGCGAGAAGCAGAGCGGATCGAAAGAGACTTCGGGGACAGGGGGTTTTCCCTGTGCGCGCTGCAAGGATGCGCGCGAACGGGCTGCACGGACTGCGGCTCGGCAAACAGAATTCGTTCCGTCGCACGGCCTCGCGACGGAAGCGGACGGAAAAGCACGGCGCGCCGCGAAGGACCGCAGCGCGAGGTGATGGCTCGCGACACAGGGACGTGCAGCAGGCGCATCACCCTTCGACGAGAGCCCTCGGCCGGCCAGCCGAGGGTTCTCGTCGATGACCCGTCATCGAGAGGGTTCTCGTCGATGACCCCTCATCGAGAGGGTTCTCGTCGATGACCCCTCATCGAGAGGGTTCTCGTCGATGAGCTCTCACCGAACATCTTCTCGGTGAGGAAGTCAGTACCAGGCCCTAACCTTTGGAAACTCTCCGAGTGCCCGCGCGTTGCCTCTGCACGGGCGCTTTTTCTTTTTGCACCGCTGACGCGCCACGCGCGATTTCGTGAATTCGCATCACCGCCTCGAAAGGCGCTGCCGGCGGGGGAGATTGCCAAGAAGCCCAGCGGCACCCGCCGCTGTGTCCGAGAAGCGATCGGTGCTGCGAGCTGTCGGCGGACCGTCTGCATGAAGCCTGGGAAGGACTCCCTTGGCCTCAGAACAGGAGAGGAACGCATGATGGCAATGCGAACGCGGAGTTCGGCGCAGGACGCGCCGACATCAACGTCGTCGGTATCGGGCGCGCGATTTTTGCGCGCAGAGGAGACGATCGAAGCGAAACCCGAGCGAAGGAACTTGGCGAAGCGGCGTGGCCACCTAGCATGGCCGAGCCCTCACGAGCATGGAATCGCTCACGGCGCCGCAACTTCGGTCGGCACGCAACCGGAGGATGGGAGGCAGCGCATGGAACACGCGCAAGTCGGCGGGAATCAGGCATCGACCCTAGTGGATATCTCTCTGCCAGAGCAGGATTTGTCTCTGCTCCGCGCCCGCATCGTCGGTGATCTTTACACGTCAAACTATCACCGCGTTTTTGGCTTTGTGCGTCGCTTCCTTGGAGACGCCGACGCGGAAGAGATTGCCCACGAAGCGTTTGTGCGGCTTCTTCGCGTCCGAAATCTTGAAACGATGAGCATCAGTGTCGCTTATCTCCTGCGTATCGCGGAGAACCTGATCCGTCGAAGGCACGGCAGGGCGCAGCGGTATCGTGAGGTCCTCGAACTCTCTGGCAGGATGGTGCCAGGAAGCGAGCGTCACGGGTTCAGCCGAGCGGTTTCTTCGGATGGCACTCGTGACGGTTCGTTGTCCGCGGCTGTGGACAGCGACAGGATCCAAGCGGTGTTGCGCCTGCTGACGCCTTCAGAGCAGACCGCGGTGCGGCTGATCGTTTGCGAAGGCCTGGACTATCAAGCGGCAGCCCGTTCTCTCGGCGTTCCAGTCTCGACCATCAACAATTGGAAGCACCGTGCACTCGTCAAGCTCAAGCAACTCATCGAATCCGATCGAACGCGCATCGAACCCCAGCGTGCCGTCGGGTAAGGCGCCGATGCCGTTCCCGCTGCAGCGCTTGCAGCAGGAGTCGGCTAAGGACTCGGCTAAGGACTCGGCGACTGAGCTCGCTGGATTCCTCGCTGAGGCGGCGGAGAGCAAGCGCAGCGCGCGCGAGCGGCTGCTGCGCTCGATCCGACTCGAGCATCCGGAACTCGCCGGCGCGCTGGCCACGCGGATCCCGATCTCGCCCTGCAAGATCGATTCCGATTCCGCGCCAGTCGAGCCCCTCAGTCGCTTCGTGATGGAGCAACTCGCGTCCGAGCCCCGCAGCGCCTGCACCAGCCCGCTGAGGGACTGAACCTACCCCAGACAGTCTTGGACGCGCCCCCGCCGACACCCAGAGGATCGGCGGGGGCGCGCTGTTTTTGGCGATCGCGGCAGCGGGCGTCTGCCTCTACCATCGCGCGCTCGATGAGTCCATCGCCAGACGCCTCCCGCAACCCTGTCCCCAGCGACCCCATCGTCGGGATCGACCTCGGGACCACCAACTCGCTCGTGGCCTACTGCTTCGAGTCGGGTCCGCGCGTGCTGGGCGGCGGGTCGGATGGCGCGATGGTGCCATCGGTGGTGCGCCTCCACGCGGATGGCGTCGCGACCGTCGGCGAGGCCGCGAGACGCGATCGGGCCGCATACGCGGCGACCACGATCGCAAGCGCCAAGCGGCTCATGGGACGAGACGCCCGCGAGACCGCGGAGTTTGCCCGAGGGTTCTCCGTGCCCGTGGTCGAGGGACCGCGGGGGATCGCCGCCTTCTCGGTTGGCGGGCGGGTGGTCACGCCTCAGGAGGTCGGCGCCGAGATCCTGAAGGAACTTCGGAAGATCGCGGAAGCGGATCTCGGGACCGAGGTGCGGCGCGCGGTGATCACCGTGCCAGCCTACTTCGACGACGCCCAGCGGCAGGCGACGCGCGACGCCGCCCGCTTGGCGGGAATCGATGCCGTGCGCATCGTGAACGAGCCAACGGCAGCGGGGCTCGCCTACGGGCTCGGGCAGACGCGCCGAGCCGAGCGGATCGCCGTCTACGACCTTGGTGGCGGCACCTTCGACGTCACCATCCTCGACATCGTCCCCGGCGACGAGGTCGGCACGGGCGCAGACTGCTTCCAGGTGCTCTCGACGGCGGGCGACACCGCCCTCGGCGGGGACGACGTCGATCGAGCCATCGCGGCGCGCTGGACGGCTTCGGATCCATCGCTCGCCGCCGGTCCACACGACCGTGCCGCGCTCATCGAGGCGGCGGAACGTGCCAAGGTGGCGCTGTCGGCCGCCGATCGCACGCAGGTCGAGGCGATGGTGTCCGCTGGCGCACGGACGCTCGCGCTCACCCGCGCCGAACTCGACGTCTGCTGCGAGCCGCTCGTCGCACGCACGCTCGACGCCTGCACGCGGGCACTTCGTGACGCGCAATGCGGGATCGATGCGATCGATCGCGTCGTCCTCGTCGGCGGCTCGACGCGACTTGCCTGCGTGCGCACCGCCGTCGCCCGCTTCTTCGGGAAGGAGCCCTACGCTGCGCTCGACCCCGACCGCGTGGTTGCGCTCGGCGCCAGCGTGCAGGCGGCGATCGTCGCCGGCGGGCGCCGCGACCTGCTGCTGCTCGACGTGATTCCGCTGTCGCTCGGGATCGAGACCGTCGGCGGCACGATCGCCAAACTCATCATGCGCAACTCGCCGATCCCCGCGCGCGCGGTCGAGAAGTTCTCGACTTCGAAGGATGGACAGACCGCCGTGCGCATCCACGTGCTGCAAGGCGAGCGCGAGCTCGCCGAGCACTGCCGCTCGCTGGGGACCTTCGACCTGCGCGGAATTCCGCCGATGCCCGCGGGCATTCCCCAGGTCGAGGTCGCCTTCACCGTCGACCAGAACGGCGTGCTTGCGGTCACCGCCGTCGAGAAGCGGAGCGGGCGCGAGGCGTCGATCCAGGTCGTGCCGAGCTACGGACTCACGCAGGACGAGGTCGAGCGCATCGAGCGCGAGAGCCTCGAGCACGCGCGGACCGACATGACGCTGCATCGCGTGATCGACCTCCGCGTGCACTCCGAGCTCGACCTCAAGTGGATCGGCGAGGCGCTCGCCCGCGTGCGCCTGCAGCTCGAAGCTGCCTACGTCGGCGAACTCGAGGCGGCGATGGCAGACGTGCGCGCCCGCTGCGAGGCGGCGGCGCGCGATCCGCGCTCGGTCGAGCCGAACGGCTTCCACGCCGCCAAGCAGAACCTCGATCGGCTGTCCATGCGGGTGCACGAGGTCGCGATCGCCCAGTCCCTGCGCGGCTAGGGTGGTCGGCGCCAGCGGCCCGCGTGGTAGCATCCGCCCATGGACCTCGAACGGACCACCACAGCGCTCCTGAACGGGCTCTTCGACCCGAGGAACGCTGCGGCGTGGGAGGCATTCGACCGGCGCTATCGCCCCATCCTGGTCGGCTTCGTGCGGAACTGCGGCGTGAAGCCGACGGAAGCCGCCGAGATCGCCCAGGAGACGATCGTCCGCTTCGTCGAGGAGTACCGCGAGGGCAAGTACGACCGCTCGCGCGGACGGCTGGGTGCGTGGCTGGTCACGATCGCCCGCTACCGAGTGCTCGACATGCGGCGCAAGGCGGGTACAGCCAAGATCGAGCGCGGCGAGAGCGCGATGATCGACCTCGATGACGACAAGTCGGTCGGCGCCGCCTATGAGGCCGAGCGCCGCCACGCGCTGCTGCGCGAGGCGCTTGAGGAACTGCGCACCAAGTCGCGCACCGACCCGAAGACGGTCAAGGCGTTCGAGATGCTCGTCTACCACAGCCTGACGCCCCAGGTCGTCGCGGAGCAGCTCGGGATGTCGACCCACGACGTCTATCTTGCGAAGAGCCGCGTGGCGGCCAAGCTACGCGAGATCGTCGTGCGGCTCGAGCAGGAGTACGAGGAGACTCCGGGCGACTGGGAGGCGTCGGGGGCGCGCCCGTCCGACGGTCTGCGCGCGTGAGCGGCGCCGATGCTTCGCAGGCAGGCGGTGCCGGGTGCGGGCGATTCACCCGCGATGAGCTGGAGTTGGCCGCGATTGCGCGGAGTGATCCGCAGGCGCCGGTCGCGGACGGGCTGCCCGCGCATCTCGGCGGCTGCCCCGTATGCGCTGCGATCGTCGATCGGATCGCCGCCGACAACGCGCTGCTTGCCGAATTCGCCCACGCTGCGCCGATGCCCGTGCCCTCGAGAGTCGCCGACGATGCTGGGCCCATCGCGGGCTACAAGCTGGGCGAGGAGATCCATCGCGGCGCGCAGGGGGCCGTCTACCGCGCCGAGCAGCTGGCGACCCGACGTACCTGCGCGGTGAAGATGCTCCTGCGCGGGCGATTCGCCGGCGACCGCGAGCGCATCCGCTTCGAGCGCGAGGTCGAGGTGGTGGCGCGCATGCGGCATCCATCGATCGTGACGCTTTACGAAAGCGGCGTCTCGCGCGAGGGTGAGCCGTGGTTCGCGATGGAGCTCGTGGCGGGGGACCGCATCGACGGTTTCGTGCGTGCGAATGCGCTTGCGCCGCGGCAGGTCGCCGAGCTCATGAAGCACGTCGCGGAGGGTGTCGCCTACGCGCATCGGCGCGGCGTGATCCACCGAGACCTGAAGCCCGGCAACATCATCGTCGATGCGGAGGGCGTGCCGCGGGTCCTCGACTTCGGCCTCGCGCGCTCGGATGACGAGGGCGCCGCCGAGCAGCCGGGCAGCGGCACCACGCTCGTGGGCGAGTTCCTCGGGACGTTTGCCTATGCCGCGCCGGAGCAGCTCTCGGGCGATCCGACGGCCGTCGACAGCCGCTGCGACCTCTACGCGCTCGGGGTTGTCTTCTACGAGTGCATGGTCGGGCGCAGGCCATTCGAGGGCGCGCGGTCGATCGCCGAACTGGTGACCCAGAAGACGATGTCGGCGCCCGAGCGACCCGGCGCGCTGAATCGCGCCGTGGACCGCGACCTCGACGTGATCGTGCTGCGCCTTCTGTCCGCAGATCCCGCGCGACGCTACGACACCGCCGATGCGCTGGTCGAGGATCTCACGCGATACCTCGATGGTCGGCCGATCCTGGCTCGCGACGACAGCCTCGCCTACGTTGTACGCAAGACGCTGCGCCGCCACTGGCTCGCCTCAAGCGCGGGCGCCGCGCTCCTGCTCACCATCGTGGTCTCGGGCGTCGCGCTCGCGATCGCCTACGCGCGCGCCGAGCGCGAGCGCGTGCGCAGCGAGCGGACGCTCTCGAGCTTTCGCGACGCGGTCGGGAGCGTGAATCCCGAGTCTGCAGCAGGCAGCGCGCAGCTCACCGTCGAGCAGTTCCTGGAGTTGATCGAGCAGAACGCTGCGTCAGAGCTTTCCGACGAGCCCGCCGTCCTCGCTGGAGTGCTCGACACCATCGGCATCGTGCATCTTGGGTTCGAAGACACCGCGCGCGCCGAGAAGTCGCTGCGCGCCGCGCTCGACTCGCGTCGTGTGCTCTTCGCGCGCGGCGAGTGCGGCAAGGCGGAGCTCGCCGACAGCCTTCACAACATGGGTCGACTGCTGTTCCTCGAGGGGAAGCCGGCGGAGGCGGAAGTCGACTACCGGGAGGCGCTCGCGCTTCGCAACGACGCATTCGGTTCCGATGATCCGCGGACGATGCTGACGTGGCGTCATCTTGCCGCATGCATCCGACGCCAGAAGCGCCTGGAGGAGGCGCGAGCGATGTTCGACGAGATCCTCGTGCGCGCGATGGAGATCCCTGGATATCCGCCGACGGAACTGGCGGCGATCATCAACAGCCGAGCCTTCATCGCCGCGGATGAGTCTCGATACGAAGATGCGCTCCACGGATTCAGGGAGGCGCTCGCGGTGATCCAGCGTGAGTTGCCCGCCGACGACTACCGCATCGGGCGCAGCCATTTCAACATCGCCACCGTCGAGGAAAAGCTCGGTCGGCGTCTCGAGTCGACCCACCACGCGCAGGAGGCGCTGACGATCCTGCGGAAGCGAAAGGGCGGTGACGCCGCCACGGTACAGAAAGTGGAAGCGCTGCTGGGGCGGCTACAGGGAGGCGGTGAAGGTCAGCGCTGACGGCGGCGCGTCGCGAGTCCGCCGAGGGCGAGCAGTGCGAGCGCGCCCGGCCCAGGGACCTGCGTTCCGGTCACTCCGCTGACCGTCATCGTGTAGTTGCCGAACGAACCGTCGTTGCTCCAGCCCGCGAGCGCGTAGTCGCTCAGCTGCGGATTCTGGTTCGGCCCCGCGATGACCCCCGGCTGGAGGAACTCCTGATTGAACAGGAATTGTCCCTGAGCATTGATGGGCTGGCTCCCGAATCCGCTGATCGCGATGAGGTAGAGCCCAGCCTGTGTGATGACCGTACCGCTACCGTCGTTGGTCTCGCGCTGCAGCGTCGACTGGACATCAGTGGGGCTCTTGTCGTTGTTGGCCATCACGGCCTTGGCGACGAGCTGACCCTGCAGGTTGTCGACGCGAAACAGGAACATCATCGGATTGAAGCCAGGCGGGCTGCCGAGACCGAGCGACGTGGTCAGGCTGAAGACGCTCGGGGTGCTGATCTCGAGCAGGAAGCAGTCCTGGTAGTCACCGGCCAGCAGCCCACCTGAGAGCTTCCCCGAGATGGTGTTGACAGCGCCGGAGGTGGTGATTGCTTGCGCGGTTCCGAGGGTCGAGCCCGCGTCCGAGACCTCCTCCCAGTCAGGGCCGCCGAAGGCGGCGGAGGCGATGACGAGAGGAAGCGCAGCGACGAGCGCACCGTGAGCGCGGCAGAATGCAGCCATGATGTACACCGAGGAGAGGGGGGACAGAGGCCTGACGCGCTTTGGACAGGGGCGTCGGGCAGGACAGGGAGGGAGCGGAGGGACAGTTCAGTGCGGGCGCAAGGGAAGCGACCGCAGTCCGAATATGCCTCGCGATCGAGCCGACGCACGGACTCCGAGTCAGGATTTTGCGACTTACGTTCTCAGGGGAATTGCGGGGATTTCCATCGAACGTGCGCGGAAAGGACTTATAGTTCCCGCTTTGCGCGCGGCTTTGCGCGCTTCGCATCCATTTGGCCTCTTGCCGCAACCCAGTCGCAAGCCGTCGGGGGAGGGCAGGAGAGTCCCGAAAGGTACGGTCGAAGGACTTCGATGTCTCAGGTGCTTCCTTCTGTGTCTCCCGCAGTCTCCGCCGCCGCATCCACCGCGACCGGCCCCGCCTCCAGCACAGCCCCGAATGCAGGTCCGAACTCGAGCCTCGCTCGGGTCAAGGCCGGGATCGACCCGTGGACGATCGATGACGCCGCGGACCACTACAACCTGCGTGGCTGGGGCAAGGGCTTCTTCGAGATCTCGAAGTCGGGCCATGTCCTGGTGCGCCCCACGCGTACGCCGGGGCGCGAGGTCAACCTCTTCGAGGTCGTGAAGGGACTGCGCGAGCGCGGACTGCGCACTCCGGTGCTCCTGCACTTCAGTGATCTGCTCCATCGCCGCCTGAAGGACCTCCATGAGGCCTTCGACACCGCGATCAAGGAGAACGGCTACAAGGGCAAGTACAACGCGGTCTACCCGATCAAGGTGAACCAGCAGCGCCGCGTGGTCCAGGAGATCCGCGAGTATGGCCAGGAGTACGACTTCGGTCTCGAGGTCGGCTCGAAGCCCGAGCTGCTCGCTGTCATGGGCCTCACCAGCGATTCGCCCGAGCGCCTGATCATCTGCAACGGCTTCAAGGAAGACCGCTACATCGAGTTCGTCACGCTGGCCGCGAAGCTGGGTCGCACGATCATCCCCGTGATCGAGAACCTCGCCGAGCTGCGCCTGATCGTGAAGTACGCGCAGAAGTACCAGATCCGTCCGAAGATCGGCGTGCGCGTCAACCTTGCGACCCCGGGCGCTGGGCGCTGGCGCCACAGCTCGGGCGTGAAGGCGAAGTTCGGCCTTTCGCTCACCGAGGTGATCGAGGTCCTCGAGTACCTGAAGGCGCGGGGCATGGAGGATTGCCTCCAGCTCCTGCACTGCCACATGGGCTCGCAGATCCACGACATCCGCCAGGTCAGCACGGGCGTCAACGAGCTCGCGCGCATCTACACCGAGCTCGCCAAGATGGGCGCCGGCATGCGCTACCTCGACGTCGGTGGCGGACTCGGCATCGACTACGACGGCAGCCAGACCAACTTCGAGTTCTCGACGAACTACACGCTGCAGGAGTACGCGGCGAACGTCGTCTACAAGATCATGTCGGTGTGCGACGAGGAGAATGTCCCGCACCCGACGATCGTGACCGAGTCTGGGCGCGCGATGGTGGCGCAGCAGAGCGTGCTCGTGTTCGACGTGCTTGGCGCGAACCGCCTCGACCGCTTCACGGTGCCGGCGTCGCTCGACCTTGTCGGGAAGGACGAGCACGGCGAGATCCCGCGCCCGATCCTCGACCTCTGGGAGGCGTACCACTCGGTCACCGAGCGTCGCCTGCTTGAGTGCTACCACGACGCACTGCAGTCGCGCGATGAGGCGATGAACCTCTTCTCGGTGGGCTACCTCAGCCTCGAGCACCGCGCGCTCGCCGAGAGGATGTTCTGGGCGACCTGCGCCAAGGTCCGCGACAAGGCGAAGGACATGCCGTCGATGCCCGAGGAGCTCGAGGACCTCGAGGCGAACACCACCGACACGTACTTCTGCAACCTGTCGATCTTCCAGTCGCTTCCCGACATCTGGGCGATCAACCAGCTGTTCCCGATCATGCCGATCCACCGCCTCGACGAGCGCCCGACGCGCAAGGCGACCGTGGCCGACATGACCTGCGATTCGGACGGCAAGATCGATCGCTTCGTCGACGCGCACGATGTGAAGAAGTGGGTCGAGCTCCACGACATCAAGGATGGCGACGAGTATTTCCTCGGCGCGTTCCTCGTGGGCGCGTACCAGGAGACGCTCGGCGACCTGCACAACCTCTTTGGCGACACCCACGTCGCCCACATCCGGCTTGACGACAACGGCAACTGGTGGATCGACGAGATCGTCGAGGGCGACAGCGTGCGCGAGGTGCTGCAGTACGTGCAGTACGACGTGAACCGCCTCGGCCAGGCGATCCGCCACGAGTGCGAGCGCGCCGTGCGCGACAAGCACATGAGCGTGGCCGAGTCGAACGCACTCGTGCGCAACTACGAAGGTGGCCTCGCGGGCTACACGTATCTCGAGACGGAGAACGGCGCGGCGATGTAACCCGCGTCCCGCAGGGGCGCGGGTTACCGAAGTTTGAGCGCTCGCAACTGGCGACGCGCTGATCCGAGCTCTGCTCGGATCAGGTGCGTCGCCTTTGCTCGCTTTGGCGATACGAGCACGAGAGGGAGCGGCCGCAGCCGCGACCGCTTGAGTTTGAGCGCTCGCAACTGGCGACGCGCTGATCCGACGGGCGAAGCCTGTCGGGTGCCACTATCCCGAAGCGGAGTGACGAAGTCACGGAGCGACGGGTCGTGCTCGCCTCGCGCATCGGCTCGCGCGGGTCCGTCGACTCCCGCGCGCAGCGAGCACGACCCCTCGGACTCGCTTCGCTCGCCACTCGGGGATCGTGCCACCCGGCGCTTCGCGCCGGATTTGCGGTACGCGCGCCTCTCCTATCGATTCTCTCCTCTCCATTCTCTCCGACCGCCGAAGGCGGTCGGGCGCCTACGACACCAACCGGATCACATCGCGGAGTTCCTCCGCGGCGTCTCCGCCTTCCGACTCGAGCAACTCGAGGATCCGCGCGCGCACCCGCCGCGTGACGCTGCGTACGAGATCGGCCATCTGTTGACGGCCTAGTCCAAGCTCCGACTCGAGCTCGATGTAGCTCCGACCATCGATCGCATGACGGCGGAACACCGTCCACGCGCGGTCGCGGCCTTCGGCCAGGAGGGCGCCCTCGACGCTGGCGCACGCCTCCGAGAGCAGGGCGAGCGCCCATGCGCGGTCGAAGGCCTGCTCGGCTGAAGAATCCACGGCGTGCGGCGTCGCGATGAGATCGATCGACGCTCCCTCGCGCCGGGCGGCACGCGCACGGTCTCGCGCGACGCTTCGGGCGTGCAAGAGCAGGCCATTCATCAGCCACCGCCGGAGCCGCATGCCGCTCGCCTGGTAGCGGCTGAAGTAGCTTGAATCGGTCAACGCCGTCGCGAAGTATCCGTGGACCAATTCCGCAGGCTCAGCGATGTCGCGCAGCGGCGAGCCCTTCGCGTATGCCTCAAGCGGCGCCGCGTAGCGCGCCATCACCTGCTCGGCCAGCCGTCGATGAATCGCGGAGCACGCACCCACTCCAGCCGCGTCGAAGACGGTGCGCAGGTCGTTCAGCAGGCTGGTGAGGTGCGTCGACGGGAAGAGATCTACGCGCGGCGCTGCGATCGGCAGCGGCGCGCGCGGAAACTCGCCGTCATTGGTCACGGACAGGGACCCCAGGAGTTCAGGACTTCCGCGAGGTCTGCACCGTTGACGAGTCCATCACCGTTCACATCGGCGTCGAAGGTGCCACCGGGGCTCCCCCAACTGTTGAGCACTGCTGCCAGATCGACGCCGTTGACGACGCCGTCCCGCGCGATGTCGGCGGGACAATTGCAGGTAGTTCCGCTCTCGCAGCAGTCTGGGATGTTGTTTCCGTTCGCGTCCGCGAGTTCGCCTGTCCGGATCTGGCCGAAGTCGACGATCCCATCGTTGTTGCAGTCGGCAGACCACTCAACGATGTAGCTGCGCGGCGGTCCCCACCCGCCGCAAGCCACCTCGCCAGGAAAGTCATTCCAGCGGCGGAAACTCGGGGTTGGACCGAGATAGTTGAGAGCATCCTCGTCGTCCGGCGAACAGCCGTCGTTTGGCTCTCCTCCCGACCATGCTGCGAACTCGAAGGGCTCGCCGGTCACCCAAGCCCAGCCCTGCCAAGGTACGGAGTTGCCGGGTGCTTGCCTCAGTCCAAGCCACGGTCCCTTCGCACCATTCCATGCGGGCTGGGTGACAACGGTCCAGAGCTCCGTTTGTGATGCGATGGACCAAACGAAGTCGTCTTCCGCTGCAGAAGTGATCGTCGCCAGATGCCCTCCGGCTGCAGCCGCTGCCCCCTGTGCATCGCTCCAGCGGATGTCCTGCTGCACAGCGACGCCGAGATACCAGTGACCGTTACCACCAGCCTTCGCGGACCACTGCACCGCTTGCTGCGCGTGAACTCCTCCGACTACGACCAACAATGCTCCCGCACCGACGGCAATCCGACCTCGTGAAGGCTCCATCGCAATCTCCTTAGAGTCTTGAAGCTTGGACCTCGGCACTACACGCCCCGAGGTCTCGATAGAGCCAGTGACGGAAGCTTCATGGAATGCAGTCAGGGCAAATCCAAGCAGAATGAGGAAGAGGCTTTGGCGCGGTCTCGGCCGACCGCTGTCGTGGCAGGCCTCGGGAGCCGCGACGAGAAGCCCGATTCTGGAAGCGGACATTGCGGAGAGCATCGGGGGATTATGAGCGATTCCAGCCTCCCATCGTGTACCGTTCCCCGCATGCCCGATTGGCGCGATGTCTCCGTGTGGCAGCGGCTTGCGGAAGCGCCGGACGTCATGCACGCGGCGGCGGAGGCTGACAGCCGCAACCCCGCCGCGGTCGCGCGGCTGCGGAAGCGGTTCGAGGCAGACCTCGTCTCGGCCGCCCTGGAGTTGGCCGATGCCCGTCGGAAGGCGGCGGGAAAGTTCGAGTCGGCCGAGGGGCTCTGGTGCGACGCCCAGGGCGTCGAGCAGGCGTCGGGGACCGCCGTCGCCCGTTGGAAGGCGCAACGCATGCGGGAGGCGCTGGGCGTGGACGCCACGATGCTCGATGTCTGCTGCGGGATCGGTGGCGACGCGATCGAGATGGCGCGGGCTGGGATCTCGGTCCGTGCGATCGACCTGGAGCCGCGGAGAGCGTGGATGGCGGCGCGGAACGCCGGCTGTGCGTCTGCCGTCGCCGATGCGGAGTTCCTCGATCCGGACGGACTGGTGCTGCATGTCGACCCAGCGCGGCGCGACGAGCGGTCGGGAAGCCGGTCGTGGAGCCTCTCAGACCACCGTCCCGGGCCGGATTGGATCGGGAGGGTGCTGCAGACGGCGCGCGGGGCCGCGGTGAAGTTCTCGCCAGGCGTCGACCGTCGGGTCTTCGGCGAGATGCCGCTCGAGTGGGAGTTCATCGAGGAGCGCGGAACGCTCGTGCAGGCTGTCGCATGGACCGGTGCGTTTGTGCGCGCGGCGGGGCAGACGCGTGCGACGCGTGTGGGTTCGGCGATCGAGACGCTCACGGGCAAGCCCGACGATGCGCGGGCGGACCGACTCGGCATCGCGGAGGCGATCGCCGCGGGACAGGTCCTGAGCGAGCCCTGCGCGGCGCTTGAGCGTGCGCAACTGCTTACAGAGGCAACGGGTGGACAGGGGCGCGAGATCGCGCGCGGGCTCGGGCTGGTCGTGTCGGATGCGCCGCTCGACAGCGCGTGGTTCGAGAGCTTCGAGATCGTCGCAGAGTGCGCGGCGCGCGCAGATTCGATCCGCGTGGAGCTCGCCGAGCGCGGGCTTCGTGCGCGCAGCGTGCGCGTGCGAGGGCGTGCAGCCGACGCCGATGCGATGACGAAGGCGCTCGGAGCGCGGCCGGACGGCGATGCGGTGGTCTTCGTGTTCCGCAAGGGCGACCGTTCCGTCGCCGTGATCACGCGGATTTCGTGAGGCCTCGCCAGCGCGGCACGTCGCGAGCGAGCGATCCCTCAGCGGTCGCCGCTGCTGCGGCGACCGCTTGACGAGCGCCGCGCGAGTGAATCGCGACGGCGCTCCTGACATGCTCATCGCCAATGGGAGCAAAGGCGAGCGTCCTGCTGCGAAGCCGCAGCCGCTCGCCAATTGCGACCGCTCCTCACTGCCCGCAGCCGCAGAATGCCTGCGCGAGTTGGACGCAGATGGTGTCCCATGCGTCGTTGCAGCAGGTTTCATCGAATGAACAGACGACGAGGCAGCAGCTCTGGTCGTTGCAATACGGCTCAGCATGCTCGTTGCAGCAGCTTCCGGCGTCAGGGTCGCCACAGGAAAGCCCGCCGCCGCAGATCTTGCACTCCGTGACCGCGATGCTCGCGCAGACCTGATCCCAGACCGTCTCGCAGCAAGTCGCATCGATCGCGCACACGGAGTCGCAGCATGCCTGGTCGTTGCAATTCGCAGTCTGATGCGGGAAGCAGCACAGCCCCGCCTCGGGCGTTCCGCAAAGCGGGTCCGGGCAGGCGGTCTCGCAGGCGGAGTTGACTCGGGCGGTCGAGGCGCAGAAATCGTCCCACTGCGTCGTGCAGCAGAAGATGTCGATGAGGCACACCGCATCGCAGCAGGCCTTGTCGTTGCACCACGGCGTCAGCTTCGGCTCACAGCACTCGCCCGCGCATGCATCGCCGCAGCCGTACTGGTAGTTCTCGCAGCCGGCCGTGCCATAGACGCGCGCGGCGCAATCGGCGTCCCATTCGGTGGAGCAGCAGAAGGGGTCGATCGCGCAGACCGCGGTGCAGCAGGCGCGGTCGCTGCACGCGGCCTTGTTGTGGGGGACGTTGCATCCGCCGAGGCCGGCGTCACCGCATTCGGGCAGGTAGGCCGCGCAGACTTCGCGCGCACGATCTGCACAGTCCGCGTCCCACTCGATCTGACAGCAGTACTCGAACGCCTCGTTGGCGCAGACGTCCTCGCAGCACTCGCCGATCGCGCAGCCCGGGGTGGCGTGCGAGGTGAAGCAGTTTCCTGCGACCACCTGCCCGCATCCGCCGAAGCAGGTTTCACGCGCCGCAAGGACGCAGGACGAATCCCAGCGCACCTCGCAGCAGAACGGCTCGAAGCGGCAGACCGCCTCGCAGCAGGCGGGGTCATCGCAGTTCGGCGTGGCATGAGGGAGCAGGCAGCCGCCCGAGCACGGATCACCGCAGCCAGGCACGCCGCAGCACACGATCCTCGCGAGGGTCGCGCAGCGGGTATCCCAGCTCTGCGTGCAGCAGAGCTCGTCGATGTGGCAGACGCCCGCGCAGCAGACCTCATCCTCGCAACCCGCCGTCTCCGGATGCTCCTCGAAGCAACTTCCTGCGCAAGGGCAGTCCCAGCTGTCGCGTGCCGAACACAACGTGCGGGCCGCGCTGACGCAGGGGGAGTTCCATTGAACCTCGCAGCAGAGTGGATCGGCGTCGCACACGACCGAGCAGCAGGTGGCGTCGGAGCATCCCGGAGTGAGGTGGATGGAGTCGCATGGCTCCTCGCCCGGGCAGTCGCCGAAGCTCCAGCAGATTCCCTTGGCGATGTTCACGCAGCGCTCGTTCCATCCGAAGCTGCAGCAGATCGGGTCGACGGAGCAGACGGCCGCGCAGCACTCAGGGTCGGAGCAGCCGCCCTGTCCATGCACCACGAGCGGGGAGCCCGGTCCGGGGCATCCGCTGGGAGCGGCGCAGCCGACGCCGGCATTCGCCGCACACGTCTCGTCCCATGCCCGCGAGCAGCAGGTCGGATCGAACGCGCAGATCGCAAGGCAGCAATCGTCATCCTCGCACGCGGGCAGATAGCTGGCGATGGCGCAGGGACGCGTGCGGGGATCGCCGCAGGCGATGCCGTTGTCGACGCAGAGCGTGCCGGCGTTGAGGACGCAGAAGATGTCCCATTGGGCGGTGCAGCAGCTTGGATCCGCGTCGCACACGCTGTTGCAGCACTCGCGGTCGAGGCAGGAAGGGGTTCCGTGCGGGTAGAAGCAGCTGCCTGAGCTGATGTCGCCGCAGCCGTTGCAGAGGAGCGCTGCGCGCTGCGCGCAGGTCTCGTCCCATTGGTCGAGCGCTTCGTCGCAGCAGAGCGGATCGTTGTTGCATACGGCGACGCAGCAGGCCGCGTCGGAGCAGCCCGGGCCCTTGTGCGGCACGTAGCAGCTGCCGAGGGCGGACGAGCAGAGGGCGTTGACGGCGGGGTTGTTGCCGATGGCGCAGATCGCGCGGGCAGCCTCGACGCAGGTGAAGTCCCAGCCGACCGAGCAGCAGAAGTTGTCGAAGTAGCAGACCTCATCGCAGCACACCGCGTCCGAGCAGCCGGGCTGCGGGTGGACGGTGCGGCACGAACGCGCGGCAGGGTTGGCGGGATCGACGTAGCCGCATACGCGCGAGCATTGGCCGCAGGTCGTGGTCGCCAGTTGGCCGCAGACAGAGTCCCAGCGCGTCTCGCAGCAGAAGCTGTCGATCGCGCAGACCTGCTCGCAGCACACGCGGTCGTCGCAGTACGGCGTCGCGTTCTGGTGGCAGCAGCTGCCCGCGCGGGGATTGCCGCATGAGAAGCAATAGCGCTCTCCCCACTGGACGCAGGCTTCGTCCCAGGTCGTCTCGCAGCAGTGGGGGTCGATCGCGCAGACGCGGGTGCAGCAGGTCTGGTCGTTGCAGTTCGGGTTCTCGTGCACAACGAGGCACGATCCGGCGGCGGGTTCTCCGCAGGTATCGGTGAGGTCGCGGCCGGTTTGGACGCACGCGGCGTCCCACTGGAGATCGCAGCAGTACTCGCGGCCCGGAGTCGCGCACACCGCCTGGCAAACCAGGCCGTTGTTGCAGGACGGCGTGGCATGCGGCTCGAAGCAGCTCTCAGGCACGGCTCCGCAGTTCGAGCAGAACTTCTGGGCGACCGCAACGCAGACGTCGTCCCAGGCGACATCGCAGCAGGCGGGCTCGATGGTGCAGACGAGGTTGCAGCACTCCGGATTGTTGCAGCCGGGGGCCAGAAGATTCGCGGTGAAGCAGTTGTTCGCGGCGTTCAGGCAGGAGTTCTGGGCGCTCACGCGCGACGAAGGCGCCACGGCGGCAAGCATGGCGAGGAGGGTTGCGAGGAGGCTCGGGAGTCGCATGTGGGGTCGTGTTTCGCGCGCGGGGCGCTTCGTCGTGACGTTCGGTCAGGTGGTGTTCTTCAGGTGGCGTTCGGCGCACGTGCCCGCCGTGGGGCTCGCGTGCATCAGGGATTCGTGATGATCTGCACCTTGCCCGAGTTGAGTCCGGAGAGGTCGCTGAACGGGGCACCGATGACCGAGATGCCTGTGGTCGATGATGCCGAGTATCCGAATTGGTCTCCCGCCGCGGTGTCCGCGCCGGTGCGGATCTGAAGGAGCTCCGCGCCGATCGAGCCGACTGCGCGGCGAAGCACGTACGCCTTGCCGCCGTCGATGCGTGTTCCCGAAGGCGTGGCGACGTCGGCCTTCGGTGCGCCGACGACGATGGTGAACCCGACGCCGGACGCGGCGGGAGCGATCGAGATCGATGACCCAAAGCCGTCGCCGGCATCGCTATCGGGCGCCTTGAAGAAGCCTCGGTAGGAGTAGTTGCCGGGAACCCCGGCGGCTTGATCTGTCTTGCGCTCCCAGAAGTACACGACGCCTCGTCCTTCAGAGGCGCCCGGCGCGCCGATGGCGATCAGATTGCCGCGAACCGCGACAGCGGCGCCATAGTTGTCGCCCTCCGCGAGCTCCGCCGAGGCGGGAGGCAGCAGGTTGATCCCGTTGCCGTTGAAGAGTGCGACCTGCCCTGCGATCGAGTTGTAGCTTCGGTCGAAGACCACCGCGGCGCCCTTGCCGAGCGCCCGTCCGGGCGCACCGACCACGCAGAGGACGCGGTCGGTCACGATGCCGGTTGTCGTCGAGATGCGCAGGGCTGGTTCCAGCGCGACGGCGGCTCCGTAGAGATCGCCCTCGACGGGCGAGGGGAGCTGCTTGGGGAAGCCCACGTAGCCAGCCTGCTCCTGCGATGGATTGGCAGCCACCGCGTTCTTCAGGAAGTACAGCCGACCTTGTCCGTTGTTGTAGCCGGGGGCACCGACCACGATCTGGTCCGCGCCGTCGCGGGTATTCCGCCCGAAGGCGACCGAGTAGCCGAACAGCGAATCCGCGCCGGCGGAGTAGCCGCCGGTCGCCGGAGGAGAGAGCTTCCAGCGTTCAACCCACGCTCCATTGATGAGCGCGAAGAGGTAGATGCCGCCCTTCGATGGGAAGGTTCCGTTCGTCGCAACCTGCGTGCGCCGATAGGCGCCCACGAGTGCGTAGTCCCGGGCGGGGTAGGTGGGCGCGGTGACACTCTGCTCGCGCCGATACATCGCGATGCCGCGGCCGAAGAAGGCATTCGCCACCGGATCCGAGGCGCGCAGGGTTCCGCTCAGCTGCGGGACGCCGAGGTTCAACTCGAACACGTAGGCGACGCCCGCGTTCGTCGCACCCACGTCGTTGCCAGGTGCACCGATGCCGACGAATGTGACGGGATCGTTGAACTTCCTCGACGCGCTGACTGCGACGCCGAGCGTGTCGAGCGGGGTGACGGGCGGGCCGACGATCGTCGCTCCTCCGGTCGGGCATTCATCGGGGATGCCGTCGGCGTTCACATCGAGGCTGATGCCAAGCGCAATGTCACAGCTGTCGGGAATGCCGGTCGCGTTGCAATCGGGCACCGAACCGCTGGCGATGGCCTGGTCATCCGCGATCCCATCGCCGTCGCAGTCAGACTTCGCGCTGTCGGAGCATCGGTACTGAGCGACGGTGGCGGCAAGCAGGCCGATGGTGCGCGCGTTGTTGGCGGCGGCCGTGGTCTGGCCCGGGACGCCTGTCGGGGTGCCGAGGTACTTGACGTCCGGATTCGAGAAGAACGGGATCCGCTGGCCGGGCGCGTACGCCATCACGGTCCTGTACTGGTTGCCGGAAGCGACGAACCGATGCCCGTTCGAGTAGGGGAAGAAGCCGCCGTTCAGGCAGCCTCCGCCGTCGCCCACCGCGTGGCAGCAACCGAGGTTGTGTCCGATCTCGTGAGCGAGAAGCAGGTCGCCGTTTACCGCGAGGACGGTGAAGCACTGCGTCGGATCGCCCACACCGAGGTTTCCGTAGCCTGCTGCGGTCGGAGTCGTCGGGCTATCCGAGTACAGCGTGACCAGATCGGCGGACGTCGCGTCGCGCTCGGCGTGGACGTTGTCCCAGACGCCATCTCCCTGAACCCGAATGTCGGTCAGGTCAGTGAGCAGATCGCCCGAGCCGTTGGTGCTCAGCGCAAAGAAGCCCGCGAGGCGCACCCGCGTCGCCAACAGCGAGTTGGCGAGCGCACCGTTCATCGAATTGAGATCGGCGAGCAGGGCGGTGTGAAGCGCCGACTGATTCGGGAAGCGCGAGGCAAACGCGGGCGTGTAGGTGACGAGGACGTCGATGAACTCGCCGGTATCCCCGCAAGCGCCCGCGATCCCGCCGTCGCCCTCGGGAGCATCGTCGGAGCCGATCGTGCCGCCGCATCCGCCTGAAGGAGTGAAATCGAGGAACCGATCCTCGCCCGCCTCGGTGCGGTAGCTCCACCACTCGGAACGCCCACCGATCGTTGCGCGCACCGTTCCATGGATCAGCCCATCGTGCAGCACGATCTCGGCGCTCGCGCCCGCATCGGGGTCGGAGAAGATCAGCGAGAGTGCATTCGGGGCGATCATCCCGCGGTCGATCAGCGGGATCGAAACCGCGCGCGCACCCGGAAGCGCGAACGTCAGGCGCTGACCGACCTTGAGCTGCGCGGCACGGAGGCGCGGGAAGCGCCACACGCGGTCCGCGCCGACCTCGAAGTCCGTCGGTTCACTTCGGAAGCTTGCTTGCTCGCCAAGCGTCACCACCGCAGCTTGAGCGCGACCGACCCCTTGGCTTCGCGTGGCCATGCGAGAGGCGGGCACCGCGGCCAGCAGCAGCATCGCGGTGAAGCTGAGGATGATGGACGCTCTGCGCTGTGACTTCATGAAAAGGCTCTCGGAACTGATCTCGCGACGCCAGGCCGTCGGTGAACGGCACGGTTGCGCGGGGCGGACGATGCACCGTACGGCAGTTTCTGCTCTCGTGCCGTCAGGTTCACCTCAGGCTTCGCGCAACCTCGTGCAGCAGTTCCATGAACCCCTTCATGGCTTACGGATCGCACGAAAGATCCAACCGTTCCATTCTCCCGACTCGGCGGGAGGATGCAAGCCGACATCCGCATTCTGTTTACGTTGGGGCCGACCCCGTCGCCTCGCGTCAGCCCCGAAGCGACTGCACGCCGCCGAACCTGCGCTCTCGGGAGGCGAAGTCCGCGACCGCTCGATGGAGGTCATGCTCCGCGAAGTCCGGCCACAGAACCTCGGTGACGTGCAGTTCCGCGTAGGAGATCTGCCAGAGCAGGTAGTTGGAGACCCGCATCTCGCCCGCGGTGCGGACCAGGAGGTCCGGGTCGGGAATGCCCGCGGTGTAGAGGTGGCCGGCGACGGCTGCCTCGTCGATCGAGTCTGGGCTACGGACGCCTGCGGCGACCTCGGCGGCAAGTGCTCGGGCGGCATCGGCAATCTCGGTCCGAGAACCATAGTTCAAGGCGAGACAGAGGGTTAGGCCAGTGCAGTGCGCAGTCGCCCCCTCGGTCTCATCGAGTTCGTGAAGGACCTCGGAAGGCAGTCCCTCGCGCCGACCGATGCGACGGAACCGGATGTTCTCCCGAAGCATGGTCGGCCGCTCGACCTTGAGGAACTCGCAGCAAAGCAGCATGAGCGCCGCGACCTCGTCGGCTGGGCGCTTCCAGTTCTCGCTTGAGAACGAGTAGAGCGTGAGGGCCGTGAGCCCGAGCCCTCGGGCGTTCAGGCGGGCCGACTCGGTCACGATGCGTCGGACGCTCGCGACCCCCTCCCGGTGACCAGCGGCGCGTGGCAAGCCCCGGGCTTGCGCCCAGCGACCGTTGCCATCCATGATCACCGCGACATGGCGCGGCCAGCGCTCGCGGGGGATGCCCGCAAGAGGGGCGGGCAAGCCGGACTCGGCATCGCTCATCGGGTCACACCATGCTCGCGAAGCGGGCGTTCGACTCGAAGGTCTGGCTGCGCTCGGGTCCGACGCTCACGAGTTCGACCGGGATGCCGACGAACTTCTCCACGAAGGAGAGGTATGACTGCGCCTCGCGCGGCAGATCGTCGCGATCGGTGCAGGCCGTGAGCTCGCGCTGCCAGCCGGGGAGCGTCTCGTATACGGGCGTGAAGCCGTGCATGCGCTCCGCGTCGGGAATGAAGCGGTCGGTCACGGTGCCGTCGCTGCGACGGTAGCCGACGCAGATCTTGAGCTCGTCGAAGCCGGAGAGGACGTCGAGGAGCGTGCAGGCGATGGCGTCGGCGCCGCAGACCATGACGGAGTATTTCACGGCGACGAGATCGAGCCAGCCGCAGCGGCGTGGGCGACCGGTCGTGGTGCCGTACTCGCGTCCGCGCTTTCGGATCCGCTCGCCGGTTTCATCGAGGAGTTCCGTGACGAACGGACCGCCTCCGACGCGGGTCGAGTACGCCTTCATGATGCCGTAGACCTTGTGGATCATGCGGCCGGGAACGCCAGAACCAGCGGGAATCCCGAGGGTCGAGCAGTTCGAGCTGGTGACGTATGGGAACGTTCCGTGGTCGATGTCGAGGAGGCACGCGTTCGCGCCCTCGAAGAGGACGCTGCGTCCCGCCTTGATCTCATCGTGGATGAGATAGACCGTGTCGGTGATGTGCGGGCGGAGTCGCTCGCCGGCTGCTGCGAAGCGATCGGCGAGCTCGCGCGGAACGAGCGGCGTGACGTTCGCGCCGAGCGCCTCGAGCTCCGCCATGCGCAGGCCGCATATCGTCTCGAGCTTCCGGAGCAGGAGCGCATGGTCGAGCAGGTCACCCACCCGCAATGCGGTCGAGCGGCGGACCTTGTCCGAGTACGCGGGACCGATGCCGCGCCGGGTGGTGCCGATCTGGCCGGCGCCGACCTTTCCCGACTTCTTCTCGAGCAGCTCCTCGAGCGCCGCGTCCTGCTCCTTGTGATAGGGCATGACCACGTGGGCGCGGTCGGAGACGCGGAGGTTCGAACCGACGCTGACGCCGCGCTTGCGAAGCCCCTCGATCTCCTCGAGGAGCTTCTCGGGATCGACGACGACGCCGTTGCCGACGACGTTGATCTTGCCCGAGCTGAGGATGCCCGAGGGGATCAGATGCAGGGCATAGCGCTCTGTACCCACTTGGACGGTGTGGCCGGCATTCGCGCCGCCGTTGTAGCGGACGATGCAGTCGTACCGCGAGGTGAGCAGGTCGACGATCTTGCCCTTGCCTTCATCGCCCCATTGGAGACCGACGACGGCGGCGTGCGAGGCGCCGGAATGGACACGGTTGTTCGGGTTCGGTTGCAAGCGCGCAGTTTAGCGCGACCGCGGCGTGCTCAGGCACCTGCTTCAGGCTGCCGGCTTCTGCTGCTGGGGGGTCTGCGACTGCTGCGACGCGCCCTGCGAGGGGCCGTCGGCGCGGGTGGCGGGGATGCGGATGTTGGACCCGCAGCCACGGCAGCGCACGAGCTTGCCACGGGCGCTCGACGGAACAGCGAGCACGCGCTGGCAGCTCAGGTTCGGGCACATGATGCGGATCACTTCATCGCCTGGCATCGGACGCCTCCGGAATCGTTCGGGAGGGGCATCGGCAGGGCGCGGGGGGCTCTTGAGTCTGATTCTCGGGTCGGCGTAGGTTTCGGGACTTCCTATCCTGCAACGATGGCTGAGATGCGCATCCATGGCTCCACGGCGGCGGTCCCGCTCGGAGGCGTTCTCCCGAGCGCTCGTTCCGGGGGGCGATTCCGCGCGCGGGGGCTTTATGTGCATGTCCCGTTCTGCTTCCACAAGTGCCACTACTGCGATTTCTATTCGTTCGTGGACCGCGAGGGGCGGACGGGCGAGTATCTCGGGCAGGTGGCGACCGACGTCGGCTGGACGCTCGAGCGCGTCAAGGGTGAGATCGAGACGGTGTTCGTCGGAGGAGGGACGCCCACGCTGCTGTCGGCCGACGAGTTGCGGGCGTTCACCGCGCAGATTCGTCGCTTCCCGCTCGCGCGCGATGTCGAGTGGACCGTCGAGGCGAACCCCGAGACGATCGATGCCGAGAAGGCGCGCGTCCTCGCCGCTGCGGGCGTGAATCGCGTGTCGATCGGGGCGCAGAGCTTCGATCCAAAGCACCTGAAGACGCTCGAGCGCTGGCATGATCCCGCGAATGTCGCGCGCGCTGCTGGATACCTGCGTGACGCGGGGATCGCGAACTTCAATCTCGACCTCATCTTCGGGATTCCGGGGCAGACGCTGGCGGAGTGGCGAACGGATCTGTCGCGGGCGCTTGAGATCGGGCCAGAGCACCTGTCCTGCTACGGACTGACGTATGAGCCGAACACGGCGATGACGAAGCGGCTTGAGCGCGGCGAGTTCGAGCCGTGCGACGACGGCGTCGAGGCCGAGATGTACGAGGCGACGCGCGACACGCTGGCAGCGGCGGGGTTCGCGCAGTACGAGGTCTCGAACTATGCCCGCGCGGGCCGCGAGTGCAGGCACAACCTCGTCTACTGGCGGAACGAGCCGTGGTGGGCGATCGGTCCGAGCGCGAGCGGCTACATCGGTGGGCATCGCTACAAGGTCGTGCCGCGGCTCGGCGATTGGCTTGCGCGCGGGTCGGAGGGCTCTGCGCCCGTCGTGGATCACGAGGCGCCCGACGAGGCGCGAAACACCAGCGAGGCGCTCATGCTGGGGCTCCGGCTGAGCGAGGGAATCTCGGCGCGACTCGAGCGGCGTGCGGTGGAGTTGGAGCCCGCACGCGCGACGGTGTTCGCGGGCGCGATCGCAGACGGGCTGCTCGAGCGCGTCGGCGACAGGCTCCGCTTCACGCGGCGCGGCATGATGCTCGCGAACGAGACGCTGGCCAAGCTCGTGTAGCGGCGATCGCCGGACTGCCGAGTGCATGGACTCCCGCGCACGTGGTTCCGCAGACTTCGTCTGTGGGCACTCATTGTTTGAGCGGTCGCCGCTGCGGCGGCTCCCTCTCGACGAGCGCCGCGCGAGTGGATCGCGACGGCGCTCCTGACGTGCGTATCCCAGCACTGCAGCGGATTCACTCCGCTGCAGTGCCGCCAAAGCGAGCGAAGGCGCGCACGCGGCTGCGAGCAGCCGCCAGCGCGACAAGTCGCGAGCGCTCAAACTTGAGCGGTCGCCGCTGTGGCGGCTCCCTCTGGACAAGCGCCGCGCGAGTGAATCGCGACGGCGCTCCTGACCTGTCGACCGCTCAAGCCATCATCGCCCGCTGAAGAACTTCTTCACCGCATGCACGGTGACCGCGCGCCCGACGGCTGCGATCGACTCGGTGAGCGGGATCTCCTTCGGGCAGACCTTCACGCAGTTCTGCGCGTTGCCGCAGTCGTTCACGCCGCCCTTCGCCATCAGCACATCGAGGCGGTCGTTGGCGAGCGTGGCGCCCGTCGGGTGGGAGTTGAAGAGCCGCGCCTGGCTGATCGCGTGGGCGCCGACGAACTCGCTGTCCCACTTGCTCGAGTCCTCCTCGAGGTTGAACTGCGGGCATGCCTCGAGGCAGCACGCGCAGGTCATGCAGGTCGAGAGCGTGTAGCGCGTCTCCTGATTGGCGGGGGTGTCCTTCGGTCCCGCGCCGAGGTGGTAGGTGCCGTCGACCGGCACCCATGCCTTCACGCGGGCGAGGTTGTGGAACGCGCGCTGGCGGTCGACCGCAAGGTCGCGAACCACTGGGAACTTCGTGAGAGGCTCGAGGGTGATCGTGCCGTTCCCGTCGACGACCTTGTCGACGAGCGCCGAGCACGACGGACGCACCTTGCCGTTGATGACCATCGCGCAGGAGCCGCAGACTTCCTCGAGGCAGCCCGAGTCGTAGCAGACAGGCGTGGTCGCCTTGCCCTCGGCGGTCTTCGACATGCGCGCGATCTGCTGCAGGCAGGAGATCACGTTCGCGCCTGGCTCTGCGTCGACGACGAACTCCTCCCAGCGGGAGGCCTCGCCTGGACGGTCCTGCCGCTTGATGCGGAAGCGAACGGTGCGGCCGGAGGTCGAGGATCGGGGCGTGTCGGAGGTTGGGGCGACCATGGCTTGGTTTGGGAGAGGTCTCGGGATCTCGGGGCACGGATGATAGTGGCTTGGCCCCGTCCGGGATTCGCCGAAAGTCGGCTGCTGGAGTCGAACCGCGGCCGCCCCAGCGTCGTCCTCCACCCCTCTTGGCGATGCGCCCGCCAAAGCGCCGATAGAACACCCGCTCAAGAGACCGATTGGACCATGCCGAGCCCGCGCGACCTCATCCGACTCATGCGACCAGGCGACTGGACCAAGAACAGCTTCGTGCTGCTCGCATTCATCTTTTGGCTGGCGAATGCGGTGCGCACGCAGCAGACCGATGCGGCTTCCGAGAAGATGGCCGCTGCGGCGCTCGCGTTCGCAGCATTCTGCCTGGTCGCGAGCGGCTTCTACGCGATCAACGACGCGCTCGATGCCGAGAAGGACCGCTCCCATCCGGTGAAGTGCCGCCGGCCCGTGGCCTCGGGTTCGATTTCGGTGGGAACCGCCATCGGGTTCGGCGCGATCCTCGTGGCCGCCGCGATCGCTGTCGCGCTCTCGGTGAGCAAGGCGCTGGTCGCGGCGATCGCCCTCTACGCGGTGCTCCAGTTCGCCTACAACGGCGGGCTGAAGCGCGTGGCCGTGGTCGACGTGCTCACGATCGCGACGGGCTTTGCGCTGCGCGCCGCTGCGGGCGCGGTCGCGATCGAGGTGCAGATCAGCCCGTGGCTCGTCCTCTGCGTGTTCTTCCTCTGCCTCTTCCTCGGTTGGACCAAGCGCATGTGCGATCTCGTCAGCGCTGAGCGCGCGGGAAGTGCGTGGAAGTGCTCGGCCGACTATCGCGGGCGCGATGAACTCCAGTGGCTGCTCGGCGTGTCGGCGGTCGTGACCGTGCTCATGTACCTGTCGTACACGCTGTCCGCGCACACATGGCAGCTCTACGGGCCGCGGGCCTACGGACTGGCGATGCTGACGCCACTCGTCCTGCTGGCGATCCATCGCTTCTGGCGCCGCGCGAATGATGGCAGCTCGGATAGCCCGCTCGACGCGCTGCGCTCGGACCGCATCGTGCTGGCGTCGATCGTGCTCTTCTTCGCGCTGCTCGGCGTGGTGATGTTCGTGCCGGCCGCCGACGACGCGCTGAACCGCGTGTTCCTGCCCCAGTAGGAAACCGAGCCGCGCATGGCGCGGCTCGAGTTCGTGCTCGAAGTACAAGCTCCGTGCGTCGGCTCAACTGCCTCAGCCGCTGACCTTGCCGTAGGTGCGTGCACGGGGCTGCACGAGCGGCAGGTCGAAGGCCTCGAAGGAGATCGAGGGACGCGAGCTCTCTGGGTCGAACTTCGCGACGGTGGTCTTCATGTAGTTCGCGTCGTCGCGCTGCGGGTAGTCGGTGCGGTAGTGGCTGCCGCGCGACTCCTTGCGCTCGAGTCCGCCCTCGATCATCGCCTCGGCGAGGATGAGCATGTCGTGCGTCGCGCGCGCGAACGAGAGGTTCTGGTTCGTCCAGAGCCCCGTATCCGAGAGCGACATGCGCTTGAAGCGCTCGCGGAGCTCGGCGAGCTTGACGCGCGCCTGCATGAGGCGGGCGGCGTCCTTGACCACGGTGCTGGCCGCGGTCATCTCGTCGCCCATCTCCTTCGCGATCGCGTACGGGTTCTCGCTGCCGCGCGAATCGACGAGCCGCTGCTGCTTGTCAGCCTCGAGCTTCTCTGCGTTCGCGAACAGCGACGCATCGCACTCGGCCGCGCCCGACTTGCGGTCGCGCGCGTAGTTGGCCACGCCCGCGCCGCAGAAGAGTCCGTCGAAGATGCAGGAAAGCAGGGCGTTCGCGCCGAGGCGGTTCGCGCCGTGGTACTGGTAGTTCGCCTCGCCGAAGGCGTAGAGGCCCTCGATGTTGGTCATCATCGAGTTCGGCGCGCCGGGCACCATGCCCTTGCCGTCCGACTTCGCGGTGTAGGTGGTCCAGAGGCCGCCCATCGAGTAGTGGACGCCGGGGAAGATCTTCATCGGGACCTCCGCCGGGTCGTCGCCGACGAACTTGCGGTAGATCTCGATGATGCCGCCGAGCTTGCGCTCCAGGTACTCGCGCCCAAGGTGGGTGAGGTCGAGGAACACCATGTTGCCGCCGCCGACGCCGAGGCCGTCCTTCACGCAGATCTCGAAGATCTCGCGGGTGGCGATGTCGCGGGGCACGATGTTGCCGTACTTCGGATAGCGCTCCTCGAGGAAGTAGTAGCGCTCTGCGTCGGGGATCTGCCGCGGGTCGCGGGTGTCGCCCTTCTTGCGGGGCACCCACACGCGCCCGCCCTCGCCGCGCGCCGACTCGCTCATCAGGCGGAGCTTGTCGGAGCCAGGGATCGAGGTCGGGTGCACCTGGATGAACTCGCCGTTGGCGTACCACGCGCCCAGCTGGTAGCAGCGGCTGGCAGCGCCGCCGGTGCACATCACCGAATTGGTGCTCTTGCCGAAGATGAGGCCGTTGCCGCCCGTCGCCATCACGACGGCATCGGCGCGGAAGGCGCGGATCGTCATCGAGCGGAGGTCCTGGGCCACGATGCCCTGGCAGACGCCGTTCGCATCGAGGATCGGGCGCAGGAACTCCCAGTGCTCGTACTTGGTGACCTTGCCCTCGCTCTCGAAGCGGCGGACCTGCTCGTCGAAGGCGTAGATGAGCTGCTGGCCGGTGGTCGCGCCGGCGAAGTGCGTTCGCTTGTACAGCGAACCGCCGAAGAGGCGGAGATCACGCTGGCCCTCGAGCGTTCGGTTGAACGGCACGCCCATGCGGTCGAGGAGGTCGATGATCTTCGGCGCCCAGTGCGCCATCTCGTAGACGGGCGGCTGGTGGGCGAGGAAGTCGCCGCCATAGATCGACTCGTCGAAGTGCTCGTACTCCGAGTAGCCCTGCTGGCGGGCGATCTCGTTGCAGGCGTTGATGCCGCCCTGCGCGCACACCGAGTGCGAGCGCTTGACGGGAACGATCGAGAAGAGGTCGACGGAGGTGCCGGCTTCTGCGATGCGCACCGCGGCCGAGAGGCCTGCGAGTCCGCCGCCGACAACGATCACGCGACGCTTGGTAGGGGCTGCCATGGGTGGGGTCCGTGTGGTTGGTCGTATTCGTTGCTTCGTACAGCGGTCGCTTCGCTCAACCGTCTTTCGGTCAGATGTTGCCGGTGGATGCCGGCGCCGCGGTTGCTCCGCCAAGCATCTTGCTCTCGACTTCCGCTGCCTTCGCAGGATCAAGGGTCGAGAATCCGACGACGGCGGCGAGACCCGCGCCAGCGAGGGCGATGCCGACGCCGGCGCAGACGTAGCCCCAGCGCCGCTGGGCCTGCTTGCTGATGGTGAGTCCCCACGTGATCGCGGCGGTCCACAGGCCGTTCGCGAAGTGATAGACCAGGGCGAGCACGCAGATCGCGTAGAAGATCGCGTTCGCGTAGGGGAAGAAGCCGCCCTGGAGGTGGATGGCGGTGGTGCTCGCTGCATGCGAGGCGTCGAACGACGGCATGAGTCCGCCGTAGGTCCAGCCCCAGCGCAGGCTCGAGATGTGCATGAAGAGGAAGAGCACGCCGAGATAGCCCGAGATCCGCTGCAGCGAGTAGCGCAGGTTGCCCTGGTACGAGTAGCGGTCGAGGTTCGATCGGCCGCTGCGCGCGAAATAGACGCCGAGGATCGCGTGGTATGCGATCGGCAGCCACAGCACGAAGATCTCGATGAAGATCAGCGCGGGAAGGTTGTGGATGAAGTCGACCTCATGCTGGAAGGTCGCGACGCCCGCTGAGCCATCACCGTACTGGCTGTACTTGTGGGCGTTGAACGTGCCGCCCCACACGATCGAAGAGTTCGTCGTCAGGTGGGGGAACAGGAAGACGCCGATCGGTACCACGCCGCTCAGCGAGTGGAGTCGCCGGAGCAGGTGGTAGTGGCGCTCGAGGAACGGAACGGCTGGCTTGGTGGCGTGCGCGGTTGCTTCGGACACAGTCGGCTCCCTGACGTGTTGAATCGGGGAGTATAGGAACTCTGTCCGCAGAGCACGATGGTCGGTGCGATCGCATGATGTGCGGGCGCGAGGCATGGGAGGGCGCGAGGCATGGGAGGGCGCGCGCGAAGACATCCCCGCTCGGCAAGAGCGGTCGAGATTTCCCGGCATCTCTCGGAGTTTCTCGAGTCAGTCGGGCATGATCAGGCCGCTGCCGCCTGCAGCGCCGCCGCCCACCGAGGTTCCGCCGAGTCCGATCGAGCCGGCGATGTCGGGTGCGCCACCCTGGGCACGGGCCTGCATCTGAGCGGCGACGAGCTTGGCGACGTAGACGAAACGGGAGCGCAGCTGGGCGAGGACCTCGTTGAGCTCGGTGGCTTCCTCCGCGGTGAGGTTGCCCTTGGTCTTCTCCTCGAGCACGCCGAGCAGGTCGATGGCGAACTGTGCTCCGGGCAGATCGATCATCACCTGGCCGGTCTGCGGATCGCCATAGGCGCCCAGCCCCATCATCGCCTGGCTGCCGAGGGTCATGATGAGCCCGCGGAAGTCCGCCGGGGGCATCTCGCCAGGAGTGCCCGCCTCGTCGGTGCGCGAAGCCTCCTTCTCGGCCAAGCGCTCCTTCTCGGCTTGGGCCTGGGCCTTCCAGTCGGAGTCGATGTGCAGGCGGTTGCTCTCGTCGGTCATGGCCCGAGGATAGCCGAGCAGCCGCGGAAAGTGCGCGTCCGCGGTAGGATTCCACCCATGTCACACGCGCTCCGAGTCGCCAAGGATCGGCTGCTCCCGCTTGCTCTTGCGGTTGCGGTCTCTGGTTGCGCGAGCGATCCGTCCGCCGAACGCCTGATCTCGATCACGGATTTCTCCCAGCCGCCGGCGGACCTGCGCACCGACGTCGTGGAGATGTCGAAGGGCGTGCTGGCTGGGCCCGAAGTCGTCACCGTCGGCGAGGTTGACGTCGCGGGCAGCGGGGCGAGCGCGAGCGCGCAGACGGAGATCTCGGAAACCCTCGCGGACGGCGAGCGGGTGATCGATGCCGTGTCGCCAAAGACGGTCGTGCAACGCGTCCCGCCCGGCGGACTCTGGCCCGTCGATGCGCTGGTCGGTCAGGTCAACGGACGCCCGGTCTTCGCCGATGAGTTCTTTGGCCCGATCGAGGACCAGCTTCGGCAGATCGCCGCGAATCCGGATCGCGTGGCAGGACGCGAGCAGTTCGTTCGAACGATCCGTGGCTACTTCAAGCAGACCGTCGACAGCGAGTTGATCGTCGCCGAGGCCGAGTCCCAGCTCTCGCCCGAGCAACAGCAGGGCGTGCTTGCCTGGCTCAAGTCGATGCAGGAGGCGACCATCGCCGAGCGCGGCGGAAGCCGCGCCGCAGCGGAGGCGAGCCTGCAGGCCGAGGAAGACAAGACGCTCGATGAGTTCATGCAGCAGCGCCGCGAGGTCTCGCTGGCGCTGCGGCTGCTGAACCAGCGCATCGAGCCTCGCGCGATCGTGTCCTGGCGCGAGGTCGAGCAGGCCTACCAGCGCGATGCCAAGATCTACAACCCACCTTCCCAAGTGCGCATCGGACGCATCAAGCTCGATGCCGTCGCCGATGCCGCGAAGATCGAGCGCGTGCGCGCGCTTGTCAAGGAAGGCAAGAAGTTCTCCGAGATCGCGAAGGAGCTCGATCTGAGCGAGGGAGGGGTGTGGCAGGCGAGCGAGCTCCCCGCAGGAGGAGTGCAGGCACTTCCCTTGGCAGACGGCGTGCTCTCGCGGCTCAAGCCGCTCCAGCCCGACCAGGTCAGCGAGGAGCTCGTCCAGAAGGAGGGCTTCGTCGTCTGGTTCGCGATCATGGAGATCTCGCAGCCGCGCGCGCGGTCGATCTACGACCGCGACCTGCAGCTCGCCATCACGCGGCAGATCCAGGATGTGCGCCGCGCGATCGAGCGCCAGCGCTACATCGCCTCGCTCAGAAGCCGGTGGGTGACCGACGACATCGTCGAGATGGAAGAGCGCCTGGTGGGCTTCGCGCTCGAGCGCTATTGGCGGTAGCGGTGCCCCGTCACGGGGCGCGGGTCGACCGGTTGGATCGCAGTGCGCGGAGGAAGAGCCCGCAGTCGTGGTCGACCACGCTGGCGGTTCGTCCCTCGCCTCGAACGCCGATGAGGTCGACCCGCACGTGCTCCACGCGGGCAAGCACGGAGGACGGCAGCGTTCGCTCCACATCGCCGTCGGTCCCCATGGCGCGGCGCTCGACATCGGTGAGGAGCCGCCAGAGCACCTCCTTCTTGCGGCGGTCGACACGGCCCAGCGCATCCCACGGCCCTGCGGCGCGCTTGACCTCGACGATCACGATCTCGCGCCGATCGGGGGTCAGCACAATGAGGTCCGCCTCGTCGCGTGGATCGCGCGGGCTTCGCCAGTTGCGTGCGACCGTGGTGTAGCCCAGCGCTCGGAGGAAGCGCTCCGCGGCGCGTTCGCCGGCGTCGCGGGGAGGGGGGAGCAGCCGTGCGGCAAGGACGCGCCACAGGAACGCGATCGCGACGCCGATCCCATCGCGATGAAGGTGGAATGCAGCGTGACGAAGCGTCTCGAGAAGGAGGGGTATCGGTTGGCGCGGATTCGACATGGAGCCTCCGATCGGACCTGAAGGGGGAATGGGACAGCCATCGCGCGCCGCGAGTGCGGACGCGCATCAAGTTCCCCGCAACGCTGCGGGAGAAGCCGTGGCCGCGCATCTTCACCGCGCGCGCGGCGCACCTGCCGGGATTCGCGCGCGATTTTTCCAAGTCGACGAGATCGCAAAAAGAACCGCGGACCCGATCGGGTCCGCGGTCGCGTGTCCGGATGATCCGTATTCGTTCAGGATGGGTTCGGCACCGGCAGGTTGGCGGTCGCCACCCACTGGTCGCCGAGCTTGATTCCGACGATCGTGCGGCCGATCGCAGGCGTGAAGATCGCGTAGAGCTTGTCGCTGCCGGAGCTCGAGAGATTGGGGAACTTGCCGATCTCGTAGTAGCCGCCATCGCGCTGCAGCGCGATGTTCACGCGGCGGTCACCCGTCGCAGTGGCATGGATGTAGCCGATGGGGAAGTAGGTCCGCCCGAGGTCGTCGATGAGCATGAGCTTGGCCTCTTCGCCCGCGGTCTCGCGCACCTTGCTGCGGTCGTTCCACAGGTCGATCGAGCTGCTGCTGCCGCGGGCGATGTTCAGGCGGATGACGCGCGTGTTCGGCGGTGCCCAGATGCCCTTCACGATCACGCCCTTGTTGCCGCGGAATCCACCCTGCTCGTACTCGCCGAGGCCCTGGAAGAGGTAGTTGCCGTCCTTCACGTCCATGGCGCCGAGATTGTTGAGGTCGGCGTTCGCCGGCATGATCGAGTCATTGACCGCGAGGTCCTCGGGATTGATCGCCATCGTGCCGGCGGGAGCCTTGACGGAGCCGCCGTCGGCTGTTCCGCCCATGAGCATCGCCATCGCCTGCGGTCCGGTCGACTGCTGGTCGATCTTCGGGAAGGGGATGCGAAGGCCCACTGCGTTCAGGAAGCGCGGCGGCGCATTCGCCGCAAACGCATCGGCTGGATAGATCAGCGTGGCATCGAGCGTCTGCGTTCCGGGCGGGCTCGAGACGAAGTGTCCGAGGTCATCGAACATGAACACGGCGCGTCCGCCCGCGGCGTTCGGCTGCGCCCACGCGATCGGGTAGGCGATGCCGGAGCCAGGCCCCGACTTTCCCGTCGCGTTGCCGACGAGACGGAGTTGCGACGCCGAGATGGCGAAGCCCTGTCCCTCGGTGGTTGCGCCCGCATCGAAGTGGACGTTGACCAGGTAGGCGCTGATGGTGCGGTTGTCGGGCAGGGCGATCTCGGAGGTGAGCATCGCGCTGTCGATGCGGATCGAGCCGGGCGCAGCGGTGGTGCGCGCGAGGCGTCCTGTCTTCGAGTAGGTGTCGCGGTGCAGTCCCAGCGCCTGCTGCCCGATCAGCGGGTACTCGCTGGCGAGCGTCGGCTTCGAGAGCGTCGGGGCGAACGCGCTCTTCGAGAGCATCGCATAGAAGTTGCCCGCCATGATGTGGACGGGGATCCAGAGCGCCGTGGAATCGAGCTTGGGCTGCCCGCGCGTGTTGGTCGTGCGCGCGGCGCCGGTGACGCCGAGCAGGTCCTTCGAGCTGTGCGTGTACCCGATGCCGATCAGCGCGATGCCGACCGTGAGCACGCCCGAGGCGATGCCGAACGCTCCTCCGAGCGAGAGGTTCGCCCAGTGCGGGAAGTTCAGGTTGTCCGGGGCCAGCTTGTCAGCGAGGAGCCGCAGCACGAAGAGATAGACGGCGAAGGGGAGCAGGAGCCCGATGCCCTTCGAGTAGGCGAGCAGCGAGGGCACGCCCGCGAAGATGCCGCTGGCAGGCTCCCATGTCGCGAACGCGAGCACGCCCGCGCAGATCACGCAGAGGAGATGCAGCACCGAGCTGTAGAGCCCCTGGTTCGCCCACCAATAGGCGATGAGCCCTGCGAAGCCGATGACGAGAAGGTTGAGGATTGCGTCCATCTGTGTTTCCAGTGAAAGCGGTCGATCGGATCGATTGCGGGGTCAGGCGTTCTTCGTGGGGGTGCTCACGGCGGGCTTGGCAGCGGCGGTCGCCGCCTGCTTCGGCGCGAAGATGCGCTGCACTTCCTCGAGGCTGGTATCGCCCGAGCGGACCTTGAGCAGCGCCGACTCCTGCAGCTGGATCATCTTCTGCTCGCGGACGGCGCGCGCGTATGCGGTGCGGAAGTCGTTCTCCGACAGCAGGCGTCGAGCCTCGTCGTCGAGCGACATCACCTCGTAGATGCCCGACTGCCCGAAGTATGAGGTCCCCTGGCAGACGGGGCAGTCCTCGATGCGGTTCTTGACCTGCACCTTGCCGCTCGGGCGGAAGAGCTGCTGCATCGACCCATCCTTCGCGGGCGCGATGCCGAGCTTCTTCGCCTGCTCCGGAGCCGGCGTGAAGCCGCTCTTGCAGTTGGGGCAGAGGTTCCTGATGAGGCGCTGGTGGACGACCGCGTTCAGCGAGCGCGTCGCCATCTTCGGATCGCCGACGGCCTGCATCCAGATGGCGATCGCCGCAGCCATGCTGTCCGCGGGGATGAGCACGTAGACGAGCGGCGTCTCCATGCCGTGCAGCGCGGCCGCCTTCGCGGTGCCAGGGTCGTTGATGTCGCCGCAGAGGACGACGTCGGGATCGCGGCGGATGATCTTGGTGATCTCGGCGCCGAACTCCTCGGTGCCGGGCGTTCCGTCGAACTTCTTGTGGTCGACGCCCTCGACGCGGAACTGCGGATCGCGCTCGAGGGTCTTGATGTTGCTCGTGTAGGCGTCGTGGCGGCCGATGAGCGCGTAGGACAGGGTGGTGAGGCCCTGGCCTGGCGGCGTGGTCACCAGGATCACGCCCTTGCGGCGCTCGGGCTTCTCGAAGACGCGCAGCGCCTCCAGCTGGCTCGGCGCGAAGCCGAGCGTATCGACCGACTTGCCGAACCGCGATGCGCGGTCGAAGTCGATGCGGATGGTCTGGCCGCTGCTCGAGCCGCTTGAGGTCACGGTGAGCTCGGTGCGTCCGCCCGGGCCGTCCATGCGGCACATGCCGGACTGGCGGCGACGACGGTCGGCAGGGTCGAGCCCCGCGAGCCGCTTGATCATGTCGATCGCCTTGTTGCCTGTGTCGGGCGCCATCGCGTCGCGCTTCACGCGCACGCCGTCGACGAGCATCGACACCGCGACACCCTGCTGCGAGCTGACGAGGTCGACGCGGGTCGCGCGCGCCTCGATCGGACCGACGAGCACGCCCTCGAGGGCGAGGTAGACGGCGAGCTCGGGGGTCTCCTTCGCAGGCACCGCCTCCTTCTCGCCCTTCGCGCCGGTGAACAGCACCGAAGCGGCCTTCTCGGAGCTCGCCTCGCGGCGCTTGTCCATGGCCTTTCGGAACGCCTCGCTGCCGAGCTTGAACTTCGCGGATTCGGGCACGCGCGCATCGCGGAAGCCCCAGTACCAGTAGAGGGTGCCCACCAGCATGCCGGCCGCGACGGGCAGGCCGATCCAGAAGATCGGGATGAAGATCACCGCAGCGAGGGAGAGGACCCCGACGCCGATGAACAGGAAGTTGAGCTGGAGGACCGGCAGCACGAATCGCCGGGCGTCAGGCTCGAACTGCGCGACGAAGCGCATGTAGGGGATGAAGATCAGCGCAAGCAGGATCGGCTTGGCGATGCTCATGAGGATGTACGCTTCGGCGAGCACCGGCGTGGCGAGCATGAAGGTCTGGTGCATGGTGTCGGCTCAGGCGGGGGACGGGTTCTCGTTCGGTCGGCGGTCGTCGCGGCTGGGGATACGGCGCTTGGCTCAGCCGATGCCCTTGAGGCGCATCTTGAGCTCCTCGGGCTTGGGCGTGGCCTCGAGCGCGACGCGCTGGTGGATGTAGTTGTCCTCGACGAGCTTCACCAGCGCGCTGGTGAAGTCGAGCATGCCTTCGTCGTGGCTCTGCTTGATGATCTCGAGGAGCTCGCCCTCGCGGCCCTCGAGGATGTACTTCTGGACCGCGGGGTTGTTGATGAGGATCTCGATCGCGGGGATGCGCGCGATGTGCGCGTGGAGCGTCGGGAGCAGCTTCTGGTAGATGATCGCACGCAGGTTGTACGCGAGCAGCTTGCGGATCTGGTCGCGCTCGTTCTCGGGGAAGAGGTCGTAGATGCGGCCGAAGGTCTGCCACGCCGAGCTCGCGTGGATGGTTCCGAACACCAGGTGTCCGGTCTCCGCGGCGCGGATGGCGGCCTCGAAGGTCTCGTAGTCGCGCATCTCGCCGACGAGCACGACGTCGGGGTTCTCGCGGACGAGCGCGCGGAGCGCGTCGTTGAAGTTGGTGGCGTCGATGCCGATCTCGCGCTGGTTGATCGTCGCCTTGGCGTCGTTGAAGATGTACTCGATCGGATCCTCGATCGTGATGATGTGCACCTTCTTGCGCTGGTTCACGTAGTCGAGCATCGAGGCGATCGAGGTCGACTTGCCCGAGCCGGTGACGCCGGAGAACAGGATGAGGCCCTGCGCGGCCATCGAGATGTCGCCGAGGCTTGGCGGCAGGTACAGCTCCTCGAACCGCTTGATCTGGCTGGTGATCAGACGCGCGGCGAGCGACGGTCGGCCGCGCGCCATGAACATGTTCACGCGGAAGCGGCGGCTCGACGCACCGTCCTCGTCGCCTTCCTTCGCGTAGTCGTAGGCGAAGTCGATCGAGCCGTGCCGCGCGAAGTAGTCGATCTGGTTCGGGTCGAGGATGTCCTTCGCGACCTGGAACATCTGGTCGGGCGTGCAGACCCCGGTGTCGAGGTCCTTGAGGACGCCGCGGTGGCGGACGCGCGGGCGCAGGCCGCTCTTCACGATCAAGTCGGAGCCTTCGACGCGGATGATCGCCTCGAGCCAAGAGATCCAGGCCTTCTTGCCGTCGCCCTCGGTCGTGCCGCGGTGCTTGATGGCAAGTGGGACGAGCAGTTCGTTTCGGGCGGCTGACATGCGATTCTCGTGATGGCGTTTCTCAGTCGGTGGCTGACGGGGCACGCTGCCGCCGCAGGCGCATTCCGCGCGTGCGGCATCCTCCGCGGCGGGCCGCAGGGAGTTCCGCACCTTACCCTAAACCCGTTCCAAACGGAAACCCCGACTACCCCCCGCGGAGGGTTCTCGGGCGGGCATTGACGGCAGGAAGTCCCTCCTGCATGATCCCCCGATGGAAGCCAAGATCGTCCTCGAGGGCATCACGTTTGATGACGTCCTCCTCATTCCCGCCTACAGCGAACTGACGCCGGATCTCGTCGACACCACGACGAAGCTGACCCGTGGCGTCTCGCTGCGCATCCCGCTCGTGAGCGCACCGATGGACACGGTGACGGAGGGAGCGCTGGCGATCGCGCTGGCGCAGGAGGGCGGCATCGGCATCGTGCACAAGAACCTGCCGCCCGACGCGCAGGCGCGCGAGGTCGCGAAGGTCAAGCGCAGCGAGAACGGCGTGGTGGTCGATCCCGTGACGCTCAGCCCTGAAGACACCGTGGGGCGCGCCGCGAAGCTGATGGCGGAGCAGGGCGTCTCGGGATTTCCGGTGACCGCCGACGGCACCAGCCGCGGCGAAGTCGTCGGCATCCTCACCCGCCGCGACATGAAGTTCCTCAACGGCCGCAGCGACGCGAAGGTCGGCGAGGTGATGACGAAGGACAAGCTCATCACGGCGCCGGCCGACACGAAGCCCGCGGACGCGGAGCGCATGATGAGCCAGGCTCGCGTCGAGAAGCTCCTTCTTGTCGATGCGCAGAAGAGGCTCAAGGGCCTCATCACCATGCGCGACCTTGAGAACGTGCGCACGCATCCGAACGCATGCCGCGATGCGCGCGGGCGGCTGCGCGTGGGTGCGGCGATCGGCGTGCGGCAGTTCGAGCGCGCCGAGAAGCTGCTGGCTGCAGAGGTCGACGTGCTCGTGATCGACACCGCCCACGGCCACTCCAAGAACGTGATCGAGACCGTGCAGGGCGTGAAGAAGCGCTTCAACATCGAGGTCATCGCCGGAAACGTCGGCACCGCCGATGGCGCCAGGGCGCTCATCGACGCAGGCGCCGACGCGGTCAAGGTCGGCATCGGTCCGGGCTCGATCTGCACGACGCGCGTCGTGACCGGCGTGGGAATGCCGCAGATCACCGCGGTCATGGAGGCGGTCAAGGCGTGCGACCCGCACGGCGTGCCTGTGATCGCCGACGGCGGCATCCGCCAGTCCGGCGACATCGCCAAGGCGATCGCGGCGGGGGCGTCGTGCGTGATGCTCGGCTCGATGTTCGCGGGTCTCGACGAGAGCCCGGGCGAGGTCGTCCTGCACCGCGGCCGCCGCTTCAAGAGCTACCGCGGCATGGGAAGCGAGGGCGCGATGACGCTCGGCTCGAGCGACCGCTACGGCCAGGCCAGCATCAAGGACGCGCGCAAGTTCGTCCCCGAGGGCGTCGAGGGCATGGTGCCGTACCGCGGCGCGCTTGCCGACTACGTCTATCAGATGGTCGGCGGAGTGCGCAGCTCGATGGGCTACTGCGGCTGCCGCACCCTCGATGAGTTCCGCACCAAGGCGCGCTTCGTGAAGGTGTCGGGCGCGACGGTGATCGAGAACCACCCGCACGACATCCTCATCACCAAGGAAGCGCCGAACTACACGGCGAGCGTGCGCAGCGAGTGAGCGTCGATCGCGGCAAGCGCGCGCGTCACGCGATGACCGGCTCGATGACGTGCCCGTGCACGTCGGTCAGTCGGCGATCGGCGCCGTTGTGCCTCCACGTCAGCTTCGTGTGATCGATGCCAAGCAGGCGCATCATGGTGGCGTGGATGTCGTACATCGTGGTCGGGTTCCTGCGGTCGAGGGGCTTGTAGCCCCACTGGTCGCTCTCGCCGTAGGTCACGCCGCCCTTCACGCCGCCGCCGCACATCCAGTTGGTGAACACGAAGGGATTGTGGTCGCGGCCCTTGCCTGCCTGAGAGCTCGGCATGCGCCCGAACTCCGTGGTCCAGATCACCAGCGTGTCGTCGAGCATCCCGCGCTGCTTGAGGTCGGCGATGAGCGCGGCCGCGCCGCGCGCCATGCCGCGCGAGAGCGGTCCGTGGTCGCGGCGGATGTCCTCGTGGGAGTCCCAGTTGCGGCGCGGGTGCGAATTGTCGTTGCCGCTCCACACCTGGACGAAGCGCACGCCGCGCTCGAGCAGGCGGCGCGCGGTCAGGCATTTCTGCGCGAAGACGTAGGACTCCTCCGCCTCGTTGATGTCCTTGTCCCACGTCTGCGGGTTGCGGTCGAGCCCGTAGAGCCGCAGCACGTGCTCGGGCTCCGTCTTGACATCAAGGGCCTCGGGCGCAGCCATCTGCATGCGTGCCGCGAGCTCGTAGCTCTTGATGCGCGCGTCGAGCCGCTCGTCCTGCGCGCGCGACTCCGCATGCGCGCGATTCATCGCGGCGAGGAGCTCCTGCGCGTCGCGCTCGCTCGCGCCGTTCACGAAACGCCCGGCCGCGTGCGGATAAAGGTCCGCGATCGGATGCTCGGTTCCGGGGTAGATCACCGTGCCGCTGTGCTCGCCGGGGAGGAACGCGCTGTCCCAGTTCTTCACGCCGTTCGACGGCATGCCGCGGTGGTCGGGCAGCACGACGAAGGTCGGAAGGTTCTCGTTCATCGAGCCGAGGCCGTAGCTCACCCAGCATCCGGCGCCTGGGAATCCAGGCAGCTGGAAGCCCGTCGTCGCGAGCGTGGTCGCGGTCGAATGCACGCCCGAGCGGCTGGTCACGTTGTGGATGAAGGCGATGTCGTCGACGTGCGCCCCGAGCTCGGCGACGGTCTCGCCGAGCATCTTGCCGCAGTCGCCGTAGGGCTTGAACTCCCACACCGGCTTCAGCCAAGGGCCGAGTCCATCCTGGAAGGTCTCGACCTTCTCGCCGAAATCGCTGGGCTTCCCGTCGTACTTGATGAGCTCGGGCTTGAAGTCGAAGAGATCGATGTGGCTCGCGGCGCCCGACATGAAGAGCTGCACGACGCGCTTCGCCTTCGGCGCGAAGTGGAGCGACTGCGGAGTGGTTCCCGCATCGAGGAAACCGAAGGAATCGCGCGCGAGCATCGCGGCGAGGGCGACGCCGCCGAGCCCGCCGCCCGAGCGCCAGAGGAACTCGCGGCGCGAGAGCGCGTGCTTCGGCGGCTGCAGGCGATGGAATGGCGAGTCGTTGCGCATCGCGGGCTCAGTCGATGAAGGAGAACTCGTTGAGGTTGAGCACCACGCGGCAGGCGTTTGCCAGTCCATGCACGCGGGTGAACTCCGCAAGTTGCGCGCGTTCTGCATCGGTCGGCGCGCGTCCGAGCGCGATGCGGATCGCGCGCTCGGCCTGCGCGGAGGGCTCGGCGCCCGCCTCGCGCGCGACTCGCTCGGCGAATCGCGCGGCCTGCGCGAGCATGAATCCGTTGTTCAGGAAGGCGAGCGCCTGGTTGGGGCTCGTGCTCTGGTTCCGCCGGTCGACGCGCATCGAGGGATCCGCGCAGTCGAGCGCAGTCATGAACGGCTGCATCTGCGAGCGGACGATGAAGCGGTACACCGAGCGACGGAAGGTCGTCGCGTCGTTCGGATCGGCGAGGTCGTAGCGATAGTGCGGCGAATGCTCGGGTTGCTCGATCACGAAGTCGCGGTACCCGGGGCCGCCCATCGTGACGTCGAGTGAGCCGCTTGCGGCGAGCACTGCATCGCGCACCGCCTCTGCCTCGAGCTTGCGGGCATTCGCGCGCCAGAGCAGCGTGTTGCCGCTGTCGATCGCCTCGGCGGCGGGGTTCGCGACATCGGAGCGCTGGCGATAGGCCGCGCTCGTCACGATCGCGCGATGCAGCGACTTCAGCGAGCCGTGCATGTCGTCGCGGAAGCTCGCGGCCAGCCAGTCGAGCAACTCGGGATGCGATGGCTTTCCGCCCATGCGCCCGAAGTCGTTGGGCGTCTCGACGATCCCGCGCCCGAAGTGGTAGTGCCACACGCGATTGACGATCGAGCGCCAGGTGAGCGGGTTGCGCGAGTCGGTCAGCCAGCGGGCGAGCGCCGCGCGGCGCGCGGATTCAGGCGCATCGGCGGGCAGGTTGAACGCCGATGGAAGCTGCGCATCGAGCACGGCGAGCGCCGCCGGCTCCACGATCTTGCCCGGCGCCGTGACCTGCCCGCGTGCAAGGACGCGGATCTCGCGGGGCTTTCCGCCGTGCGCGCCGGTGCCGATGAACGCACCTGCTCCTGAGTGCACGGTGCCCGCGTAGACGGCGCGTTGGGGTGGAAGCGCGGCGAGCGCCGCGTCGGCGCGCGCGATCTGCGCATCGATCTCCGCGCGCCGCTGCGCGACCGAAGCATCCTCGAGCCGCGTGCGCAGCGCAGCGCGGTCCGCGCGCAGCTGGGCGGCGCGCTCCGCCGAGGGCTTTCGCGCCGGCGCCACGCCGTCGGTCAGGTTCGTGCGCCGCCAGCGCTCCGCCATCTCGATGCTGTCGAGGCTCGTGACCGTCGCGCCCGCCGCGACGTTCCGCCCGGTCGCGTCGATCACCTCGAGCTCCGCGAGCGCGAAGATGAAGTCGCCGCGGCGCGGCGTGAGCTTCGTCGCGGTGATGCGCACGAAGCGTGCCATCGCCGCGGGCGTCTCGACGACGACTGGCTGCGTGCGCGGCGTGCCGAGCATCGTTGACGATCCGCGGGCGAGCTCCACGACATCGCGGGCGAACTCTGGATCGTCCGACGCCTCGATGCGGAACTCCTCGGGAAATCCGAAGCCATCGCCGATGCCGTTGAAGTCGTCGCTGCAGGGGAGCAGCACGATCGATCCGAACGCGTGCGACGCGCCGAGATCGACCTGCACCCATTTCGCCTCTGCGGGATCGACCGCGATCTCGCTGTGGAAGCCGAACTCGGGCGCCTGCCCTTCGCGCGACGCGCGCGCGATCTCGCGGTCGAGCGACTCGAGCTCCGTGCCCGCGGCGCGCGCGAAGGCTGCGTCGAGCGCGCGCCGTTCCTCGTCGAGGCGTGCGCGTTCGGTCGATCGTTCCGCGCGCTCGGCTGCCACCGCGGGCGATTCGTCATAGCGCTTCTCCGCGCGGTCCACGGCGGCGAAGACGGCCTGCAGGGCGTAGTAGTCCTCCTGCGAGACCGGATCGAACTTGTGGTTGTGGCACTGCGCGCACTGCACGGTCACGCTCGCGAAGGTGCCGATCGCGTTGCCGACCATGTCGTCGCGATCGAAGTGACGGGCGAACTTGCCGTCGATCTTCTCCTCGCCGACCTCCTCGTGCCCGATGAGGTCCCACGGGCCCGCGGCGATGAAGCCGAGCGCCTCGACTCCATCGCGCGTGCCGGGATAGATCGCATCGCCCGCGATCTGCTCCTCGACGAAGCGCGCGAACGGCTTGTCCTCGTTGAGCGCGCGGATCACGTAGTCGCGGTACGGCCACGCGTGCTCGCGCGGCTTGTCCTTGTCGTAGCCGTGCGTATCCGCATAGTGCACGACGTCGAGCCAGTGCCGCGCCCAGCGCTCGCCGTAGCGCTGCGAAGCGAGGAGACGATCGACGAGCTTGTCGTACTTGGCGGGATCCGCGTCGGCGACGAACGCCTCGGTTTCCTCCGCGGTCGGCGGCAGCCCGGTCAGGTCGAACGTCACGCGCCGGCACAGCGTGCGCGCGTCGGCCTCGGGCGCCATCGCGAGCCCGTCCTTCGCGAGCCGGGCGGCGACGAACGCATCGATCGCGCCGCGCCCGCCGGCAGGGGGTTCAGGCTTCACGATCGGCTTGAGGCTCCACCAATCGAGCGGATTCGCGACCTGCACGCTGACTGATTCCGGCCAGCTGGCGCCCTCGTCGATCCAGCTGCGCACCAGCGCGATCTCCGATGCGCTCAGCGGCTCGCCCTTCGGCGGCATCTGCATCTCTGGATCGGCGCCCGTCACGTAGCGGATCAGCGGGCTCGCATCGGCTTGCCCAGGCTTGATGTTCGGCGCGGACATCTCGCCGCCGCCGAGCGCGACGCCCCTGACGTCCAAGCGGTAGCCGCTCCGCTGCTTCTCCGGGCCGTGGCAGGGCAGGCACTTCGCCGCGAAGATCGGCGCGATCTCCCGCTCGAAGTCGACGGTGCGCGGCAACGGTCCATCCGGAAGGGCGAGGATCGAGGCGAGCGCGGCAGCGGCAAGCATCGTCGCACTCTACCCGCAGAGGTCTCGCAGCCCCGCGGGATTTCGCGGTGGTCCGTCGAAACAGCATCGCCCCGCGGTGGCGGGGCGATGTCGTGCGGAGCGCATCATGCCGGTGACAGGAATCGAACCTGCAAGCCTTTAGGGGGCGGCGGATTTTGAATCCGCTGCGTCTGCCAGTTCCGCCACACCGGCGGCGGACCCGAAGTGTATCCGAAGGTCATTTCCTGAACCGCGTGGAAAGTGCTGAGAGATGGGCGCCGCTTGGGCGGAAGCAGGGCGGCGGAGTCCGTTTCCGTGCTTCGCCCCCCGCATCCAGATCCATCGTCTTGGAGAGAACCATGCAGATCCGAATCCTCGCCATCCTCGCTGCCGCCGTCGCGGCGCTCCCCGCCCTCGCAACCGACGACTGCACGGCACCGACGCCCATCGCCGGCTCCGTCGTCGCCCCCTTCGACCTGACGCAGGGACAGCTCGACGCACCTGGCGTCGGCATGTGCGCGAACAACCCCGTCCCGTTCACGTCCGACTTCTGGTTCTGCTGGACCAGCGACGTCGACGGCATGGTGTCGATCTCGACCTGCGGGCTGACCACCCTCGATACCGGCGTGGCGATCTACCCCGAGACGCTCGGCTGCGCCTGCCCGGGCGACCTCCACCCGCTCTGCTGCAACGACGACGCGAACGGCAACTGCGGCAAGCAGTCGGCGGTGACGTGCGAGGTCCGCTGCGGGCAGCGCTACATGATCCAGGTCGCTGCCCGCGCCGACGGCACCGCGCCGATCGGACAGGTGCGCATCGAGACCAACGGCAATCCCTGCGACGGCGGCGGACAGCAGCCGATCGTCTGCGCGCCGTGCTGCGGTACGCGCCCGCCGATCGTCGACTCGTCCTCGGTCGGCTTCAACTGGGGCGCCGTCGCCGCCGGCACCTACGCGCCGTTCGGCGGCACGCCGTGCGTGACGCTCTTCGACCTCGGCAACCAGGGCGCGGCGCCCATCGGCATGCCCAGCTGGAACACGGGCCGCTACTCGCACCCCTCGTGGACGCCGTCGAACCTCGGCACGGTGTTCGGCGTCGTCATCGATGACGTGGGCGACGTCGTCGTCACGCACTCCACGGTCTACAACTTCGACCTCGTCGGCGCGCTCGGCGGCGCTGGTAGCGTCTACCGCCTCAACGGCACGACCGGCGCTGCGGGCGAACTCATCCGCCTGCCCAACGCCGTGACCGCAGCCGATCCGTTCGGCGCTGGCCTCGGTCAGGTCGACTTCAGCTGCCAGCACAGCCTCTACTACGTCTCGAACTTCGAGGATGGCCGCATCTACGCCATCGACCAGGCGGGCGCCATCAAGAGCACCTTCGATCACGCAAGCGGCACGGTGACGGGCGCGCTGACCGGAAGCGCGATCCCCGAGCCCGGCGACCAGCCAGGCGGCGTCGGCTACGGCGAGCGCGTGTGGGCGGTCAAGGTGGTCGACGGTCGCCTGGTCTACTCGCTCTGGGTCGAGGACGCGAGCTTCACCGACGCTGCGCGCAACAACGAGATCTGGTCGGTCAAGCTCGATGCGAACGGCCTGTTCGTCGCGAACAGCACGCAGCTCGAGCTCTCGATGCCATCGGCCAACGGCTCCACGCTTCCGGTCGCCGACATCGCCTTCGACTCGAATTGCTGCATGTTCACCGCGGAGCGCGGCATGGACGGCTTCGACTCGACCATCCCGCACATCGGTCGGCTGCTGAAGTTCTGCAGCGGCGCGGACGGCTGGACTCCGGCGTCGGAGACGTTCTCGATCGGCTTCGCCGGCTCGCTGAACTCGGTCGGTGGCGTGGACATCGAGGGTCTGCCGAACGATCGCGTCTGGTCGATCGGCGACGCCATCAACGTGGGCGCGCCCAACGTCTACGGCCTCATCGGCTTCCCGTCCGCCGGCGGCGACCGCGACAACTCGCTGCTGGTCGACTTCGACGGCGACTTCAACTCGCAGCTCAAGACCCAGTACGGATCCATCGACCTCTCCTGCGTCGAGCAGCGTCCCTGCGAGTTCAGCACCCTCGACATCGACTGCAAGCCGAATGCGGACGGCACCGTCGGCTTCCTCTGGACCGTCCAGATCACCAACAACTCGGCGACGGCGGCGAACCTGCTCGTGCTCGGAAGCCCGATCTTCGCGCCGAACAACGTGATCGTGCTCAATCCGCCGCTCGCGCCCGGCGCATCGATGGTCGTGAACGTCCCGATCCCCGTGGGCATCCCCGGCGACCAGGTCTGCTTCTTCGCCACCCTCGCCGCCAGCGCCAAGAACGAGTGCTGCTCCGAGGAGATCTGCATCGTGCTGCCCGACTGCTCGTGCTTCGACCACGACGCGAACGTGCAGGACATCCCCGGCGCAGGAAACTTCGACGTCACGCTCAGCATGACCAACTTCACCAATGTGTCGAATCCCCCCGGATTCGTGGGCGAGTGGGTCTCGGTCGCGGTCGCTCCCGGCTACACGGCGACGGTCACGCCGACCCTCATCAACATCCCGTCGCTCCCGCTCTACGCGACGATGAACGTGGGGCCGATCACGGTGCAGACCTCGCAGCCGGCCGGCAGCACGATCATCCTGATCATCGGCCTCCACTCGGCGTCCTTCCACCCATGCTGCTTCGTCGAGGTGCCCGTGACCGTGCCGACGCAGCAGGGCAGCTCGACTCCAGGCGATGCGAACGCCGACGGAACGGTGGACGCAGCCGACCTCAGCATGCTGCTCTCGAACTGGGGGAACGCAGGTGCGAC
>JBEGLX010000015.1:0-51876 GCA_041183345.1 Planctomycetota bacterium | reverse complement strand
GAGGTCGTCCAGATCAGCAACCGCATCAAGGCGGTCAAGCAGCTGATCGACTGGTACGACAAGTGCCTCCCGTGCCTCATGTACGAGCAGCCCGCGGTTCCGCCGAAGGAGGAGCTCGAGAAGATCATGAAGGACCTCAAGCGCCAGCTTGCCGAGATCCAGAAGCAGCGCCGCGAGCAGGGCAACTGATCGTTCCGAAAATGCACGATTCGCAGCCCGCGCCATCCGCGCGGGCCGCGTTCTTTTTCCCTGCTTCGGAGGCTTGCGCGCGAAACGAAAATCGCGTGCGATGCCAGCCATGAACGACCAGAGCCTTCCGCCGGTCCCGCCGACGTCTCCCTTCGAGGCCTATCCCGATGATCGCGCCGCGCGCCAGGCGCGCTGGCCCTTCGTGTTCGGTGGCGTGTCCCTCGCGCTTGGCGTCTTCGGGTTCTGCATGCAGGGCCTCGGCGCGGCATTCGCGGGCTTCACTGATTCGCTGATGAGGATGGGCGGCATGGAGGTCTCGCCGCCGCCCGATGTGGTGCGCATCGTCGGGATCACGCAGGCGGTCATCCTCTGCGCACTCGGCATCGTGCTGATCGCCGGCTCCGCTCTGCTCATGAACCGCAATCCGCTGGGGGCGACGCTGGTGCGCATCTGGGTCGTGCTGCGGTTGCTGATGGTGGTGGCTGGTCTCGCGTTGGGCATCGTCACGATCAAGCCGAACGTCGAGTGGCAGATCACGATGACCGCGGAGATGCGCGAGTCGCTTCGAAAGCAGCCGGGTTACAAGGAGGAGAACCTGCCGCCCATTCCCGAGCGCGCGGACGCCGAGCAGAAGGCGCTGTGGAGCCTCCTCGGCGCAAGCCTGGCCTTCTCGGTGTGGCCGTTCGTGATGGCGATCGTGATGACCCGCCCGAACGTGCGCGCCGATGTCGAGGCGTGGAAGGCCGCGCGCGCGTCGTGACGGTCAGCCGACTTCGCGGCGCTGGAACAGCGCCGTCGCGAGAGAGAGCATCGCCGTCACCAGCGCGAGCGCATAGGGGACGACCCATGCGATGTACTCGGCGGGAATCGCCTTCTTCTGCGTGAGCGTATCCGACAGCCAGAAGACCTGGAAGTTCGGCAGCGCCGCCCGGCAGGCGGCGAGCAAGGCGTAGCCGACCGACTGCGTTGTCGTCTGCGACACCTCGAGCGCAGCGTTCGCGAGCGCCCGTCCGAGCATCCAGTCGGACAGCAGCCCGAGGACGAACACGCCGACGACCACGAGCAGCGTGAGCACCTGCCCGAGGCGCGTGCTTGCTGCGATCGCGATCGCGTTCAGCACCGTGGTCGCGAGCGCCATCAGGAAGAGCGCCTTCCAGATCTCGGGCTCGAACTGCTTGGCGAGCTCGACGCTGTTCCATTCCGCGTCGAAGAAGAGCGACAGCAGGTAGGCGAGCCCGAGGAGCGGAATCGACGACACCAGCGCCCAGGCGGGAAAGCTGCGGCCGTAGAAGTAGTTCATCCACGCGCCGAGTCCGATGGCGCCGATCACGGCACCGAGCCCGAACAGGATCACCGGCATGTGCAGCGGATCGCGCGCCGTCTGCAGGGTGCCGTGCACCTCGACGAGCATGAAGACGAGCGAAAGGTAGAGGAACGCGACCACCATCGCGCCCGAGACGCCGAGGAACTTGCCGACCACGAACGCGGGGCGGGGCACCGGCTTCGAGACGACCGTGAGCACGGTGCGGTTGTCGATCTCGCGGGTGATCACGTTGGTGGCGATGAACGACGCCAGCACCGCCGTCGAGAGGAAGACCGTCGACAGCCCGATGTCCACGAACATGCGCTGGTCATCCTGCATGGTCCAGGCGCTGAACGGGTTGCTCATCACCACGAGGATGGTGGCGGCCGCGCAGACCACCAGCACGATCGGCTGGCGGATCGACTCGAGGAGGGTGTTGCGGGCGATGGCGAGGAGCTGCTCGAGGAGCGACATGGCTGGTCCGGGCGGTCCGCCGTCTGGGTGTCGGGCGGGCAGCGGCGCCTTGGGGGCGGCTGCGGAAGGAAATGCGCCTGTCCGAACGTCGGGGGGTCCGAAAGGTTCGAACGAAGCAGGAAGTTCGGGCGTACCTTACAGTACCAACCCTCCCATCGGAGCCTTGGCGGTGGGGGTCATTTCCTCCCCGCCCGCGCTGCGCCGAGCCCACCCGCCGGCCCCGCGGGCAGACAGTCCGACCTGACCGCTGCAGCAACCACCGATGCGTATCGATCACCATGCCTACCAGCGGGCCACGGGCGTTGCCGCCGCAGGCCTGTTCGCCCAGCTCGCGATCGCGCTCGCGCTCCTCATCTTCGGCAAGTCGACCGAGGACACGACATCTGTCATCGCCTCGGCATGGGCGTTCTCGGGTCTGGTGGTCTGGCTTGGGCTGATCCTGATCTTCCACCAGCACCGGCTTGAGCGCCTCGAGAGCCTGGAGATGGAGGGCGGTGCGCGCCTCGATGACGGCGGGCGCCTGTTCGCCGCCGACGATGCCCGCGTGGCGCGCAAGCGCCTCGGGCAGATGCACTCGTACATGATGCCGGCGCTCAGCCTGCTGTACGCGCTGCTCCTCGTGGGCTTCGCGGTCGGCATCGACTGGTGGATGGGCAAGGAAGGCGACGCCAACGCCGACTACGGAACCTTCGGCGTCTCGAGCGCGCTCGGATGGCAGCTCGCGGTCGCCTTCGGCGTCGCGCTGCTCTCCTTCATCTTCTCGCGATTCCTTGCAGGGATGGCCGTCCAGCCGGCGTGGTCGAACCTGCGCGGTGGCGCCGGCGTCATGGTCGGCAACGCGCTGGTCATGCTCGCCCTCGGCGTCGGCAGCGTGTTCGAGATCCTGCGCGACGACAGCGCCCAGACCACGATCCTACGCGCGATCGTGTGGGGAATCGTCGTCTTCATGATCGTGGTGGCGGCGGAGACGCTGCTCAACTTCCTGCTGAACCTCTATCGCCCGCGCCGCGCCGGCGAGGCGCCGCGCCCCGCGTTCGACTCGCGAATCCTGAGCCTGTTCGCGGCGCCCGACTCGATCGTGCGCTCGATCAACGAGGCCGTGAACTACCAGTTCGGCTTCGACATCACGAGCTCGTGGGGCTATCAGCTCCTGCTTCGCAACGTCGTGCGGCTTGCCGCGATCGGCGTGATCGTCGTGTTCGGACTGACGGCCCTCGTCATCGTCGAGCCCCAGGAGCAGGGCATGCGCCTGCGCTTCGGCGCGCCCGTCGGGCAGGTCTACCAGGCCGAGCCGATGCTGAAGCTGCCGTGGCCGGTCGACACCGCCGTGGTTCTCGATGTGAACCGCGTGCGCGAGCTCCCGCTCGGCGCAGTGAAGGACATGCGCGGCCTACCGCCTGTGATCGTGTGGGGCGAGGACACCGGCGAGGTCGACCGCAACACCAACCTCTTCCTCGTGGGCGCTGGCGCGCGCGACCGCTCCGTGTCGGGCGCGTCGTCCGAAGCTTCCGCGCAGGCGACCGACCAGTTCGCCATCGTCGAGGCCGACATCATCCTGCAGTACCGCGTGCGCGACCAGCAGCTCGACCGCTTCCTCGGCTTCTCGAACGACATCCGCAGCCGCCGAAACGCGCTCGACATGCGCGAGCGCGCGCTCAAGGCGATCGCCATGCGCGAGGTCACCCGCGCAATGAGCGCGCGCAGCCTCGAGGAAGTCCTCTCGCCGCCGACCGACAAGCCGCTGGTCGACGTGCTCGCGCGCGCGATCCAGGAGGCGTTCGACGCAGCCGACTGCGGCGTCGAGGTCGTCGGCGTGAGCATCCCGCGCCTGCGTCCGCCTGGCAAGGAAGGCGGCAAGTTCGAGGAGCTCTCGATCGCGCGCCAGAACGGGCGCCGCCAGCTCGAGGACGCGCAGAGCACCGTCAACACCAACATGAGCCTGATCGTCGGCGACGTCGCCCGCGCCGACGAGGTCTTCAAGGGAATCGTCGAGCTCTCGCGGCTCGAGCAGCAGGCGAAGACCGATCCCGCGGCGCGCACGCAGGCAGACGCGCTGCGTGCCCGCCTCGAGCAGATCGTGCTCGACTCGCGCGCGCAGGCCGCGAGCGTGATCTCGAACGCGCGCTCGATGCGCTGGAACACCCTCATGGACGCGCAGTCCACGGCGCAGGACGTGCTCGGGCAGGCGTCGGCCTGGAAGGTCGACCCCGAGCTCTACCGCGCCCGCCGGACCATGGACGCACTGGGCGAGTCGCTCGCGGGCGTGCGCGTGAAGTACGTGCTCATGCCCGACGCCAAGAGCGTGCGCCTCGACATCGAGATGCAGGAGACGACGACGGGACTGAACCTCGCCGACTACATGGAGAAGAAGCCGCAGGAGTGACCCTCGCGCGGCATCGACTTTTCGACGGAAGCAAGACATGAACAAGCGATCATCAGCCATTGCCCTCGGACTCGCCATCGTGGCGGTGCTCGTGCTCTACAGCACGACCTACACGGTGAACTACCACGAGATCGCCATCCACAACCGCTTCGGCAAGCCCGCGGGCGTGGAGCGCTCGGCGGGACTGCACTTCAAGATGCCGTTCTTCATCGACACGGTCACGAAGATCGACCGCCGCAAGCAGTTCGTCGAGAGCCCGCTGGTGCAGACCTCGACGCGCGACGGCCTTCAGGTCATGGTGCAGGCGTACCTCTTCTGGCAGGTCAAGGACAGCGATGACGCCGCGCAGGCTTTCGCCACCAGCTACCCCGGGCTTCTCGACGAGGCGTCGCGCAGCCTCGAGCAGACCCTCTCGGGCGCCGTGAAGGCGGTCGCCGGCTTCACCTTCGATGAGCTCGTCGGACCGAACGCGAAGCTCGCGGAGGCGGAGAAGGCGATCCTCGCGGGCGTGGCGGGCCAGACCAAGGTCGGCGTCGAGCCGATCGCCGTCGGTCTCTCGCAGGTCGTGCTGCCGCAGAAGACGACGGTGAGCGTGCTGTCGCGCATGAGCGAGGTGCAGAACACGCTCGCGAAGCTCGAGGGCGCGAAGGCGACCTCGCAGGCAGAGGCGCTGAAGAGCCAGGCGTCGAGCCAGGCCGACACCATCCGCGCCTTTGCGACGCAGTGGGCGTCGCGCATCGAGAACAAGGGCAACGCCGAGGCGACCGTCTACTACGAGAAGATGAAGGAGCACGCGGATCTCGCGACCTTCCTCGCCTGGATCGACGCGATGCGCGCGGGCCTGCGCGGTTCGACGACCTACGTCGGCGACACGAGCCAGGCGCCGTTCCACCTGTTCAACCTGAACTCGCGCGTCGACAAGAACGGCATTCCCCAGCCGCCGGAGGCTTCGAAGTCGTCGGCGAAGCCCGCGACGGCCGCCGCGGGAGGCGAGGGCGGTCAATGACGTCCGACCCGAACAACCCGGACGGCATCGGCGAGCCAGAGCCGATGGAGGTCGAGGCGCCGCGCCGCGCCGCGAGCGCGCGCTTCGATGTTGCCGGCCGCTCTGACGAAGGGATGCGGGATGCGCTCGACCCGGCGACGCAGTCGCTCGGCGAGGCGCTCAAGCTCTCGTACCGGCTGCTCCAAGTCGGCATCGTCGCGCTCGTCATCGTGTTCCTCTTCTCGGGCTTCCAGTCCGTGCCCGAGGGCTTCACCGGCGTGAAGACGCTCTTCGGCGCGATCGCAGGCAAGGAAGGCGAGGAGCAGGTGCAGCCTGGACTCCAGCCATTCTGGCCGTATCCGATCGGCGACCTCCAGGTCTTCGAGCAGCGCCGCGTGCTGCGGCTCGACCGCCAGTTCTGGCCCGCGTCGATGAACCAAGGTGACCAGCGGCAGAAGACGCTGCAGGAGCAGATCGACAGCGCCGACGCGAGCGCGGGCCTCAAGCCCGGCGCCGATGGCTCGCTCCTCACCAAGGAGGGCGATCTCGCCCATGCGCAGTTCGAGGCGGAGTACGTGATCGCGGATGCGGTCAAGTTCCTCGAGTCGACGTCGCCCGAGCGCGCGGACCGCATCGTGATGGCGGCGCTCATGCAGGGCGCTGTCGAGGCCGCGAGCACGCTCACGCTGCCTGAGTTCACCGAGACCCGCGACATGGTCGGCCCCGCCGTGCGCGAGCGCGCGCAGCGCACGCTCGATCGCCTCGGCGTCGGCATCGAGCTCACCGCCGTGCGCGCCACCGAGCGCATCGCGCCGCTGGCGGTGCAGAGCCGCTTCCGCGACGTGCAGACCGCGCGCGAGAACGCGAAGGGCGAGGTCGAGCGCGCCCGCCAGAACGCCGTGACCATCCTGACCCAGATCGCCGGCGGCGAGGTCTACAACGAGCTCCTCGCCATGATCCGCCAGTACGAGGAAGCGCTCGAGTCCGGGCGCAACGACGAGGCGGAGACGATCCTCGCCCGCCTCGGCACCCGCATGGAGGCGAACGACGTCGGCGGCGAGGTGTCGCAGATCGTCAGCCGCGCGCGCGCCTCGGAGTCTGCGCTGCGGGCGCGGCTCGAGCGCGACTCCAAGCGGCTCGAGAGCCTTGCCGCGAGCTACAAGGAGTCGCGCGGACAGGTCGTGAAGCAGCTCTGGCTCGATGCCGTGCGCGAGGCGCTCGACAATCCGCAGGCGGAGATGTTCGCCGCGCCGACCTTGCTCGGGATGCTCAATCTCAGGCTGACGAGCTCGAACGAGATCATGCAGTCGCGCCGCGACGCCGAGTTCGCCCGCAAGAAGGCGGAGCAGGCAGCGCGCGACGCGGGCGGCTTCTACGCGCCGAACAGCGAGCAGATCTTCGTGGGCAAGGCGGGGCGCCGCCTCAAGCAGGATGCATCGGGCGGCGTCGGCCGCTGATCGGGCGAACCACCTCGCATGCGCGTCGTATGGCCGGAACTTGGCAGGACTGATCCATGGTGAACCAACACACGGGTAGCGACCAGCGCATCGTCGAGGCTGCTGGGCTGACCAAGACCTTCAGCGACTTCTGGCTGCGCGACACGGCGCGGGCGGTCGACGGCATCGACTTCCACATCGATCGCCACGAGATCTTCGGCCTGCTCGGTCCGAATGGCTCGGGCAAGTCGACCACGATCAAGATGATCCTCGGGCTGCTGCACAAGACGCGCGGCAAGCTCGTTGTCTTCGGTCGCGACCCGAGCGACGTCGCCGTCAAGGCGAAGATCGGCTACCTGCCCGAGGAGACGTACCTCTATCGCTTCCTGAATCCGACCGAGACGCTCGACTACTACGGCAAGCTCTTCGGGCTCGACCGCCGCACGCGGCGGCGCCGCACCGAGGAACTGCTCGAGATGGTCGGGCTCACCCAGGTCGCGCACCGCGCGGCGGGCGAGTTCTCGAAGGGCATGGCGCGCCGCCTCGGCCTCGCGCAGGCGCTGGTGAACGATCCCGAGCTCCTCATCCTCGACGAGCCCACCTCGGGTCTCGATCCGCTGGGCACGCGGCAGGTGAAGGACCTCATCCTCGAGCTCGGCCGCCGCGGCAAGACGATCCTGCTCACGTCGCACCTGCTCGCCGACGTCGAGGACGTCTGCTCGCGCATGGTGATCCTCTACGGCGGCAAGATCCGCGCGCAGGGAACCTCGACCGAGCTCCTCGCCGACAGCCGCCACACGCTGCTCAAGATGCCGCGTCTCGACGATGCGACCATCAAGGCCGTCGACGAGACGCTGCACCGCGTGCAGGGCGTCGCCATCGAGGGAGTCTCCGCGCCGCGGCAGACGCTCGAGGAGCTCTTCCTCGACATCGTCGAGCGCGCGCGCGCAGAGCAGATCGCAACCAGCGGCGCACAGGCCGGTGGCCGCATCGCGTCGTTCCTTCAGGGCGAGGAGGGCGCGGCGCAGGGCAGCGACGTCGTCGACCAGCTCGTCAAGGCTGCCGCAGCGCCGGCACCGGCCGCTTCGCCGAAGCCGGTGGCGCCTGCCGCGAAGCAGGGCGCCGATCAGTCGGTGCTCGAGGCGCTCGTCGACAAGCCCGCCGCATCGGCTCCCGCGGCGAAGCCCGCTGCCCCTGAGAAGAAGCGCGCGGATTCGTCGGTCGACCAAAGCTTGATCGACTCGCTCCTGGACGGGGGCGCCAGCAAGAAGAAGGACGGGGAGGGACGCGGTTGAGCGGCGAGGGAGGCAGACTCACGCTCGCGCAGCGGCTGTCGGACCTCGGCCGCACCAGGCGCTTCCGCATCGCGGTGGCGGCTGTGTTCTCGCTCGCCATCCTCGCCGTAGCTGCGACCTTCTACCGCGAGGCAGCGCGGCTCGACGACCTGTTCGCGCGGCTCCCGAAGATGCTCGCGGCGGCGGATCTCCGCGCGAACGATCCCGTGGCCAAGCAACTCGTCGAGAAGGGCACGATCACCATCGACGGGCGCGACGTCGGCGACGCTGCGCTCGCCAAGTTCATGGAGCGCACCTTCGAAGGCACGGGGCGCATCGACCGCGTCGGCGAAGCGGCGATGCGGCTCATCGACACCGAGCGCGGCGACTGGCTGCCGATCGCGGTGGCGCAGGAGCCGTGGGTCGCGCTCGCGGCGGGAGCGCTCGCCCTTGCGGTCGTGCTCTTCGCCTGCTGGACCGATCTGGCGCTTCAACTGGTCATCGTGTCGCTGGCGGCGGGAATCCTCGGTGGCGGCACGCTGGCGATCGGTCGTCCGAGCATGGCGGCCAGCGTGGCTGCGATCCCGCTCTTCCTGTTCATGTTCTCGCTGGTGGTGCGGCTGCTGCTCGAGGCGCTCGATCGCCCGCTGGCGTCGTGCGCCGTCGCGTCGAGCGTGATCCGTGAGTCGGTGCGGCAGAAGGTGGCGATCTCATTCGCGGCGATCGTGATCATCGCGATCCCGCTTCTCCCGCAGACGATCGACCCGACACTGCCGCTCCGCTACCAGGTGCAGACCTTCCTCGCGCAGTCGCTGGACACGATGTACGTGATCTGCGCGTTCCTGACCGTCTTCCTCGGCTGCGCCACCGCGGCCTTCGAGATCCGCGACCGCCAGGCATGGACGACGCTGACGAAGCCAGTCTCGCGCGGGTCGTGGCTCGTCGGCAAGTGGCTGGGCATCGTGGCGCTGAACCTGGCGATCCTCCTCACGGCATCGGTGACGATGTTCACCTTCCTCGCCCAGATGAAGGGGCGACCGGCACAGGATGCCTACGACGCCATCGCCGTTCAGGAAGAGGTGCTCGTGGCCCGCGTCGGCGGACTGCCCGAGTACAAGCGCATGACCTCGGAGGAGCTCCAGCAGGCGGTCGAGGCGGAGATGAAGTCCGACCCGAACATCCAGGCGGACCTCCGCGACGGGACCCGCACCGAGATCGAGATCAAGAAGGCGCTCGTGCGTACGATCACAGAGCGGTTCCTCGTGGCGCAGCGGACGATCGTGCCGGACACCGACAAGGTCTTCACGTTCTCCGGGCTCAAGGAGCAGCGCGACGCAGGCGGAATGCTCACGCTGCGCTACAAGTTCTACGCGGGCGAGAGCGATCCGAACGAGGTCTACCCAGTCGTGTTCCTCTTCGGGACAGGCGAGACCCAGCAGGGCGCGGCTGCCGACTTCGTCGCGGCGCAGGCGAACATCATCCCGGTGCCGGCCTCGTGCATCGGGACCGACGGGACGCTCACGGTGCAGATCATCAACATGAAGCTGAACACCGAGATGCGACCGGGCGAGCCCGAGCTCCTGCCCGGCAAGGCGACGGTGACGTTCGACCCCGATGGGCTCGAGATCCTCTATCGCGTCGGCGGCTTTGGCGACAACCTGGTCCGGGCGCAGATGATGAACCTGCTCAAGCTGTCGTTCCTCGGCATGCTGTCGGTCGTGTGCGCGTCGGTGCTGAGCTTCCCCGTCGCCTGCCTCGTGGTGTTCACCGTGCTCGCAGCAGGCTCGCTTGGTCCGTTCCTCGCCACCAGCGTCGAGGAGTACCGCATCCGCACCGATTCATCGGCGCTCAAGGCATTCGAGTTCGTGGTGAAGACCATCGCCGGCGCCACGGAGTTCACCGTGCGCAGCTTCGGCGAGGCCAAGGGCAATGGTCCCCTCGTCGAGGGCAGGCTGATCTCGTGGTTCGACGTGGCGCGCACCTTCGCCCTGATCGGCGTCGCGTGGTCCGGTCTCGTCCTCGCAGCGGGCGTCTTCGCGTTCCGCCGCAAGGAACTCGCCATCTACAGCGGGCAGGGAGGCTGAATGGGCGCGCGGACCGTGCAGTTCATCGCCGCCATCGTCTGCGTCGCGGCGCTCACCGTGGCGGGATTCATCCAGCCGAAGCTCATCTCGATGGCGAGCGAGCAATACCTGTCCGTGCGCGTCGCGCGCGAGGGTTCGCCTGAAGGCTTGCTGCGCCGCGTGCCGATCTCGCAGCTTCGCGCGATCGAGACGACGAAAGGCGCGCTCGCGGGCGAGGATCTCTCCGTCAAGTATCAGGGCGACATCCGAACGTGGACCGGCAAGGTCGGCGATGCGGTCGCGATCAACTTCGAGACTCCGAAGGGCGAGGAGCGGATCGAGGGCGTGCTCACCGGGCGCGCCGGCTACGGTCTGCGCTACACCGACGAGGCGGAGGCGGGCGCACCGCCGATGGTCGTGCTTGGCACGGCGCTTGGCGCGTTGCGCGGACTCCTCGTCGACTACCTGTGGATCAAGGTCACGCTCCAGAAGGAGAAGGGCCTGCTCTACGAGGTGATGGCCGACTCGAACCTGATCACGGCGCTGCAGCCGCGCCATCCCGAGGTGTGGTCGTTCCACGGTCACAACATGGCCTACAACATCTCGGTCATGACCAACACGCCCGAGGAGCGCTGGGCGTGGGTCAACGCTGGCATCTCGCTCGTGCGCGACAAGGGTCTGCGCTACAACCCGAACAGCCTGCTCCTCTGCAAGGAGCTCGCGTTCTGGTTCAGCCACAAGATCGACGGCGTCGCCGACGACGCCCACCTGACCTACAAGCGCCAGTTCGCCCGAGAGTGGCAGTACCTGCTGGGCAATCCGCCGCAGGACTGGGAGCAGCGCAAGGCGTGGATCCGCTCGATCGCCGATGCGCCCGACACCATGTCGGCGCTGTACGCCAAGATCCCGGGCGAGGCGGCCTTCGTGGCCGACCTCGAGAACCGGCTGAAGGCGCTGCCTCCGCGCTATGCCTTCGCGCCCGACAAGCGCTTCCTGCTTCTGGTGGGCGAGTGGCTGGCACAGCAGAACTCGGCATACGCGCGCTTCCTTGGGCTGAAGGCGATGACCGAGGAGGCTGCGACCCTCGTCGGCATCTTCAACGCCACCTTTGGCGACGAGAAGAACCGCCGCGAGGCGGAGGCGTTGGTCGCCTTCATGCGCAAGCGCGTCCTCATCGACTCGTACAACATGGACCCCGCCTTGATGGCGAAGTACACCGAGGAGAAGGGGCCGCTCGACTGGCGCCACCCCGCAGCGCACGCGCTCTATTGGGCGCGCCGCGGCACCGAGCTCGGTGGGCACCGCGTCACCGACGACAACGACGTCTTCAAGAAGATCAACAACGACCGAATCGAGATCCAGGCGATGCAGGCGCTGTCGCGCTCGGGTCTCGTCCAGTTCGATCCCTTCAGCGGCGACAACGTCACCCGCCTGAACGACACCCGCTGGATCAAGCCGATCGACCGCTACTTCGAGGAGCTCTACACCAGGCACTACAACGTGCGTGGCTCGGGCGGCGACACCTTCACGAACTTCCACGAGAACTACATGAAGCAGGCCGTGCGCGACCTCTATCGCGGCGGCGACGTCGAGGGCGCGCAGGCGATCCTCGACAAGCTCGATCGGTTGTACGGGCGCGGTTCGTTCAACCCGAACACGACCTACGCGGGACCGATCGACGACTTCGTGCGCACCGTGACCTACGGTGAGTACGAGATGCAGCCCGAGGTCGCCCGTGGCGATGTCTACTCGGTGCTTGAGCGCGGCTTCCGCGAGGGGCTGCTGCTCGACAACGAGAAGGTGCTTCAGGAGGCGCTCGATTACGCGCGCGATCTGACCCGCTTCTTCCGAGAGGCGCGCTACAACGACTTCGTCAACAAGTTCGGCGAGGGACGCATGAAGGACCTGCTCGGCGAGCTCGACGAGTCGATCCCCGCCGTGCTCACGAAGGTGCTGCTCGATACGTCGCAGCCGCTCCTCGACCGGCTCATCATCTTCCGCAAGGCGCCGGACGATATCCGGGCCCTCGTCTACGACCGCGTGCGCGCGCAGCTCGAGGCCGAGTTCAACCGAAGCCGCCTGGCGAACTCCGGGCTCGTCTTCGCGAACCTCGCGCCCGAGCCCGCGGGTCTCGAGGACGCGCGTCGTGCGCAGGCGGAGGCCGCCAAGCGCAAGGCCGAGGAAGCCAAGGCCGCCGAGCGCTCTGAAGCCGAGCGCAAGTGAGTGGACACGCCCGCGGATGACGGGACGGCAGGGCGCGGGTAGATTGCGCGCATGCGCATTCCCCCCGCGATCATCGCCATCGGACGCAACTACGCAGACCACGCCGCCGAGATGGGCACCAAGACCGACGAGCGGCCGATGGTGTTCATGAAGAACCCCGCCAGCGTCTGCCGCACGAACGACGTGATCGTGATCCCGCGCGTCTGCCGCGAGGGCGGTCCGCAGGTCGACTACGAAGGCGAGCTCGCCTTTGAGATCGCGCGCGACTGCCGCGACGTGCCCGAGGCGGACGCGATGTCGGTGATCGCGGGCTACCGCGTAGCGAACGACGTCAGCGCGCGCTGGTGGCAGAAGACCGGTTCGGGCGGGCAGTTCTGCCGCGGCAAGAGCTTCGACACGTTCTGCCCCATGACGGACCTGGTTCCGGCGGGCGCCGTTGCTGATCCGCAGAACCTCGACATCGAGACGATCCTCAACGGGCAGACCGTGCAGAAGGCGAATACGAGCCTCATGGTGTTCCCGATCAGGTACCTCGTCACCGAGCTTTCGCGGGGCATGACGCTGCTGGCGGGAACGATCGTCTTGACTGGTACGCCTGCGGGCGTCGGCGCCGGACGCAACCCGCCGCTCTTCCTGAAGGACGGCGACACCGTCGAGGTCAAGATCGCGCAGGTCGGGCACCTCGTGAACAAGGTTCGCGAGGAATAGAAACAACCCGCCGCGCATGCATGCGCGACGGGCTGAGTTCACTGTGGATCTGCTTACTTTCCTCGCGGCGAGCCGCGTCGGAAGGTTGTGACTCAATCAGCGGCGGCGACGGCCAGCGAGACCGGCGAGCCCGAGGAGGGCGATCGCGCCAGGGGCGGGAACGCCGATTCCGAAGCTGTTGGTCGCGAACTGCACGGCCGAGCCAGCGACGCCGTCGTTGTAGCCGATGGTGAGCGTCCAGTTGCCGGCGAAGGCACCGCGGTCGATGACGAACTGGCCGAGGAGGACCTCTGTCGCGGTGTTCGGAGCGACTCCGACGCGACCCTGGAGGTTCGGCGGAGAGCTGTTGAACCATCCCATCGTGCCGTTGTTGAGGAGGTCAGCGCGGTTCCAGCCATTGGCGCCACCAGCGTGCGCGCCCGAGCCGCCCGAGTTCCACGAGGGGTCGGCGTTCGAAGTGTTCGTCGCCGTGGCAGCGCCACCGATGACGAGGTACGAATCGAACGGACGGTTCAGGGTCGGGCTGCCGGTGAGAGTCGGCGACCAGGTGCCGTACTGCTTCGAGAGGACGCCACCGTTGTAGGACGAGTTGTCCTTGTGGTAGAAGGCGCCGTACGGATCGGCGACATCAGCTCCGCCCGAGTACGTGAAGTTGAAGACGTTCAGGACGGTGTCGGTCGCGCCGTTGAAGCGAGCGCGAACCGTGACCTGATCCAGGAGGACACCGCCGGTGGTGACCTGGGTGATCGTCGTGAAGTAGCCGACGAAGGTGGCGGAGGCAGCCCCCGCGATGGCGAAGGCGGACGCAGACGCAATAAACCGAGCTTGCATGGCGAAGACTCCTCAGAAAGATGGCGTCGCACAGTGAACGTACGTTGCCCCGAAAGGGGCAGCGCTCTGGGCGATCCTGAACGATGGACCGCTGCAAACGGCAGCGGAGGGGAACAACGTGCGACCGCGAAAAGCCTGCGGCCGTTGACGGGAAGAGCGCTGGGTTCGGCGACTTTGCGCAAGAAACCTGATGAATGGGCGCTTTCTCGCCCCCTCGGCGGTGCGGCCGCGCAACCCGCTTCGGCACAAGTTCAACCGCACGAGACGCTTGTGACCCGGATCGATGTCGGCGATGAGCGTGGCGCCACAGATGGAAGATCGCTGATCGGGTCGGGCATCGGCGGTCATTCAGGGCTGCCTACCCTTGGCATTCCGTACGGCCCGTTTCTCTATCCCAACGGGTTTGGAGTGGTCGATAGACCGAGGTCAGGGCACCCCGTTCGAGGACTCCGCGTGAAGGCACCTTTCGTGTTCGCCGTGCTGACGGCAGCGTTTCCACTGGCGATTCTGGCTGGCTGCGACCGCGCCGAGATCCACTCGTACCGCGTTCCCAAGTCGGGGCAGGCGCCGACGGGCGCGGACGCGCTGCTCGCCGGCGGGGCGGGTACGGCCCCAGCGTCGTCTAATCAGGCTCCAACGCGCGGCGTGTCTTGGAGCGTTCCGAGTGGCTGGAAGGAGATCCCCACCACCCAGCAGATGCGGCTGGCGACGTTCGATGCCAATGGCGTCGAGGTCGCTGTGACTGCGTTTCCGGGTGCCGTCGGTGGCACGCTCGCGAACGTAAACCGCTGGCGTGGGCAGATCGGGCTTGATCCGATCGATGAGGCAGGACTTGGTCCGCTGCTCGTGACCTCACGGGAGGGACCGACCGATGTCTCGCTCCTGGTCATGGAGGGAAGGGACGCGAAGGTCATGCTCGGCGCGATCATCGTGCCTGGCGATGGACAGACTTGGTTCGTGAAGGCGGTCACCGACGCGGCGAGGGCGAACGCGCTGCGAGGCGCGTTCGGCGCCTTCTCGCGGTCGTTCCGGCTCTCCCGAGATGCAGGATTGGCTGGGACAGCGGCTGCGAACCCACAAGCTCCCGCAGAGCAGCGTCCCGCGCAGCAGCCGGTCGCAGCATCGGCCTCGCCGGCTGTCGATGGCGCATCGATCACCACCCGGCTCGCACGCTTCAAGGCGCCTGAAGGGTGGGCGCTGGAGTCCGCGGGCGGCAACATCGTGGCCGCGGCGTTCAAGGCGACCAATGACGGCGGCGGTGCGCGGATCACCGCGACGAGCCTTGGGAACGATGGCGGCGGCGACCTCGCGAACATCAATCGCTGGCGCGGACAACTCGGATTGGCGCCGCTCGCCGCGATCGCGGACGTCGAGCGCAGCGATCTCGTGCCCGGGTTCGTCACCGTCGACCTGCGGAACCCCGAGGGGACCGACCGCATGATCTCGGTCATCGCTCCCGCGGGTGGCTCGACCTGGTTCTTCAAGATGCGCGGCACGGTCGCTGGCGTCGAGGCGGAGCGAGCGAAGTTCGCCGCCTTCGTCCGCGAAGTGGCGCAGGGGGCAACGCCATGAATGCCCTCCTTGCCCTGATGAAGCCGCTGGCGTCGCTCAAGCTGACGGTGGTGCTCCTCTCGCTCTCGATCTTCCTGATCCTCGCAGGCACCGTCGCGCAGGTCGACCAGGGCGTCTGGCTCGTGGTCGACAGCTATTTCCGCTCGATCTACGTCGCGATCCCGTTCCAGATCTTCGTGCCCCGCAAGGTGGCGGAAGTGCCTGGCATCCTGCCGTTCCCGGGCGGGCTCACGCTTGGCGTCCTCCTCTTCTTCAACCTGCTCGCCGCCCATCTCGTGCGCTTCAAGCTCTCGTGGAAGCGGGCGGGCATGATCACCACGCACGCAGGCGTGCTGCTCCTCCTCGTCGGCGAGTTCGTCACCGGCGCCTTCGCCAAGGAAGGCAACATGACGATCGCAGAGGGCGAGTCGACGAACTACATCGAGGACACCCGCTCCTGCGAGCTCGCCGTGATCGATGCGTCGGACGCGAAGGAAGACCTGGTGATCGTCGTGCCCGGGCGGATCCTCGCGGATTCCGCGGGAAGCGATGTCTCGGGTGGCGAACTGCCCTTCACCGCGCGCATCCTCGAGTGGATGCCGAACTCTCGCCTGCTCGGGCCGATGCAGGCGTCGCCAGCGCAGCTCGCCCGCGCGACGACCGGCTTCGGCACGCAGGTCGCGGCGGTGCCCGTTGCGGTCGCCTCCGGCGTCGATGGTGCGGGCATCGATGCTCCCGCCGCGTACGTCGAGCTGCGCAGCGGCGAGACGTCGCTCGGGATCTACCTGTTCACGACGCAGCTCCGGACCGTGCAGTCGGTCGACGTCGGCGGCAAGCGCTATGACATCGCGCTCCGCTATGAGCGCCGCTACCGGCCGTACTCCGTCAAGCTCATCGATTTCCGCCACGACCGCTTCGTCGGCACCGAGGTCGCCCGCAACTTCTCGAGCCTGGTGCGGCTGAGCGACCCCGCGCAGAACGTCGACCGCGAGGTGCTCATCTCGATGAACAACCCGCTGCGCTACGCGGGCGAGACCTTCTACCAGGCGTCGTTCGCGCCCGATGACTCAGGCACCGTGCTTCAGGTCGTGCGCAATCCGGGCTGGCTGCTGCCCTACATCTCCTGCACGATGGTGACCGTCGGCCTGCTCTGGCACTTCGGAACGCACATGGCCGCTTCATTCCGGAGGAAGCTCGCATGAAGGGTTTCCCGCGCTACTTCCCGATCATCGTCGCCCTGTGCGTGCTTGCGTTCATGGGTTCGGCCATCGGTCGCTCGTTCAATGCGGGCGATCGCGCGCGTGGCATCTCGCTCGAGGAGATCGAGCGCATTCCCGTGTCGGCAGGCGGGCGCACGAAGCCGCTCGACACGTTTGCGCGCAACACGCTCGTCCGTCTGAGCGGTCGCCAGACCTACGAGGTCGACGGCGTGCGCAGGCCGGCGGCGGAGTGGATCCTCGAGGCCTGGGCCGACCCCTCGGCCTCGGCGACCCGGCAGGTCTTCCGCATCGATCATCCCGACGTCAAGTCGATCATCGGCGTCACCGACACCTCGCGCACGCGCTTCAGCTGGAAGGAGATGGAGCCGAAGCTCGATGAGATCGTGCGCCAGGCAGAGCTCGCCCAGCAGATCGGTCGCAAGCAGCAGGATCCGTTCCAGCGCGCGGTGAGCGACCTCTACGGAAAGCTCGCCGAGTACGCGGAGATCCGCGCGCTCCGCACACCCTACGTCGTCGCGCCGCTGGCGGCGGGCGAGGAGTGGGCGCCGCTCGTCGCGCCCGATCCGACCGAGCGCGGCAAGACCCGCATCTCGGACACCGAGTCTGCGCGCCTGTTCCAGGCGATCCTGGTGACCTACTCGACGGGCGACACCGTCGGCTGCGAGAAGGCGATCGCTGCGTACAGCGCGCGGCTCAACGCGAGCCTTGCACCCGACATGCAGAAGGGCGCGTTCGAGGTCGTCTTCAGTCGGCTCGAGCCGTTCTACCAGGCGTCGACGCTGTACATGCTCGCGTTCCTGCTCGGCTGCCTGGGGCTGCTCGCCGCGCCGATCTCGCCCGAGCGCTGGAAGCCGAGCTTCTTCCGCGCCGCGGTCGCCGTGATCGCCGTCGCCTTCGCCATCCAGACCTTCGGGCTCGTCGCCCGCGTCTACCTGCAGGGGCGCCCGCCGGTCACGAACCTCTACAGCTCGGCGGTGTTCATCGGCTGGGCTTGCGTGCCGCTCGCGCTCCTCGGCGAGTGGTTCTCGCGCGTCGGCATCCTGTCGATCGCGGCGTCGTTCATCGGCTTCGCCACCCTCATCGTCGCCCACAACCTCTCCGCGTCGGGCGACACGATGGAGATGATGCAGGCGGTGCTCGACACCAACTTCTGGCTCGCGACCCATGTCGTGATCGTGACCATCGGGTACTCGGCCACGTTCCTCGCCGGCTTCATCGCGATCTTCTATGTGGTCGGCGGTGCCTGCACGCGTTTGCTCGCCGGGGACGCCATGAAGGCGCTGCCGAAGATGATCTACGGCGTGATCTGCTTCGCGGCGCTCGCGAGCTTCGTCGGCACCGTGCTCGGCGGCATCTGGGCCGACCAGTCGTGGGGTCGCTTCTGGGGCTGGGATCCGAAGGAGAACGGCGCCGCGATGATCGTGGCGTGGAACCTCATCATCCTGCACGCCCGCTGGGGCGGCATGATCCGCGAGCGCGGCGTGGCTGCGCTTGCGATCGCGGGCAACGTGATCACCGCGTGGTCGTGGTTCGGCACCAACATGCTGGGCGTCGGGCTGCACTCCTACGGCTTCATGGATTCCGCCGTGTTCGTGCTGACCGCGTTCTGCGTGTCGCAGCTTCTGCTCATGGCCGTCGCCTTCATTCCGACGGCGAAGTGGAAGAGCCTGCAGACGGCGTGAGCGATCGCGGTGGCACCGGATCGTCGCCGCTCCCGCCCCACGGATGGCATCGGCACAACCGCTTGACCGTGAGCTTGGTGCCGCGCATCGCGCCATGGGTTCGATACGCCTCGATCGAGTAGAACGAGCATGACGGCGTGAAGCGGCAATGCCCGCCGAGCAGCGGGCCGAGCACGATCTGATACGCACGCACGCAGCCGATCAGGGCTCGCGCTGCGAGTCCTGGACGGGCGGCGCGCTGCGGCGGTTCATGCGCTTCTGCCATGTGGCGTGCAGGTTCCGCACGGATGCCACGAGCGTCGTGCGGTACTCCTCGAGGGTGAGCGGTTCATGGGGACGCACGACGACCACGATGTCGTAGGGCGCGGGTGATTCGCGGGGAAGCTCGTGCTGGGAAAGGCGGTAGGCCTCGCGCAGCAGGCGCTTGATGCGGTTGCGCGCTGCGGCGCTGCCGACGCGTCGCCCGATCGAAATGCCGATGCGCGTCGTCGCCAGCGTGCTCGGAAGCGCGTGCACCGAGATCGCGCCGGAGTCGATGCGCGCGCGTCCCTCGAGCACGGTCTTGAACGAGTTCTGTCCGCGCAGGCGCTGGTTCCGCGAGAAGGTGAGGCGGGGCTCGGTCATCCTTCGCGCTCCAGCCTGCGTCGCCATGCGCGCATGAGCCGTGAGCGTGTGAGGACGCCGGTCACGTCTCCGCTCTCGCCTTTCACGGGCAATGGGCCCCGCTCGAGTAGATCGAGCGCCTGGTCGAGCGGCATATCGAGGTCGACGGGCCGGATGTTGGTGCGGGCGATGTCGCGCACCTGCAGGAGCGGCAGCGCCTCGCGATGCACGAGCGCGATGCGCAGGTCGCGCGAGCCGACCATGCCCTCGAGCTTGCCCGCGTCGTCGAGCACGACGAACTCCTCGCTGCCGTCGGCGAGGGCGACAAGGCTGCTTGCGCTGGCCGACCCACGCACGATGACGGGCTCCTTGAGCTGGACGTCGCTCACGCGCAGGCGCCGAAGCGCGGACATGTCGGTGCTTGACCCGAGCCGGACGCCGAGCGCCGCCAGCTCCGCGGTGTAGACGCTGTGACGCTCGAGCAGGCGTGCGACGATCGTTCCGAGCGCCGCGACGAGGATGACGGGAAGGAGGATCGTCGGCTCGCGCGAGAGCTCGTAGACGAGCATCGCGCCCGCGAGCGGTGCGTGCGTGCTGCCGGCGACGACGCCGGCCATCCCCGCGAGCGCAAGGCGCGTGGGACCGACTTCGGCGACGAACGGGACGAGCTCGCCCATGCTCCCGAACGCACCGCCGACGAGGCAGCCGACGAGGAGCGATGGAGCGAACAGACCGCCGATGCCGCCCGATCCAAGGGTCAGTCCGGTGGCGACGCATTTCACGACCGCGAGTCCGATGAGGAGCGCGCCGACCACGAGCGCCGTCTCGCGGTGGTAGAAGCTCGGATCGAGCGCCTGGTGCGCGAGCGGGTAGCCGTTGCCGTAGAAGGGCGGCAGCGGGCCCTGGCCGAAGTCGAGGAGGTTCGCCGCGAAGGTGACGTGCAGGACGCCAAGTGCGGCCAGGATGGCGGCACCTGCCGCGGGCGAGAGCCAGCGGGGGATCGGCATGCGCGAGAACGCCGTCTCGCATGCCTGCACGGTTCGCACGAAGAAGACGCTGGCGATGCCGCAGATCACGCCGAGGATCGCGAAGGCGGGCGCCGTTGCGATGTTGAGTCCTGCGGCGCCTTCAACGACGAGGTTCTGCGCCGTCACGCCGAAGAGTGGTTCCTGCGATCCGATCAGCGTCTGCACCGTCGCCGCAGCGAAGACAGCCGCGATCACGATCGGCGTGAACGTGCGCAGCGAGAAGTCGCGCAGCACCGCCTCGAGCACGAAGAAGATGCCCGTGATCGGCGCGTTGAAGACGGCGGCGATGCCTGCAGCGGCACCGCATCCGACGAGCGTGGTCGCCGTCCGCGGATCGACGTGGAGGAACCGCGCGATCATCGAACCGAGCGTGGCGCCGATGGTGACGATCGGTCCCTCGGGACCTGCCGAGCCGCCGCTGGCGATGATCGCCGTGGAGCCAAGCCACGTGCGCGCTGCGAGCGCGCCCGGGAGTTGGGACCGGCGGCGATGGATCGCGTAGATCACGCTCGACACCCCGTGCGCTCGGATCTTGACCGGGAACGCCGCCTGGACCGCGCCGCAGAGGAGCGCGCCGAGGACGGGCACGATGGCGATCGCAAGCGCAGCCCGCGCAGGGTGCTCCCTCAGCCAGTCGACCGAGGCGTGCTCGATCCACTGGATGGGTCGGATAAATGCGAGCGCGATGACCGCAAGCGCCATTCCGGTCAGCGCCGCCCAGACCAGGAGCCGCCGCTCTCGCGTGATTCCCCAGCGGTTCAGCCTGCGCGTCGCCGCCCGCATCCACGGCCGGGGCTGCCCCGACGCGGGTGTTTCCGCGGAAGGAGGGGGGGTGGTGGGACCTGGGTCGGCGGACATGGGGTGATCGGGCGGCTGCGGGCGCTTCGCCCTCCCGGAGTGCCGCTATACTAACCCTCTTCCCCTGCGCGGCCGAAACGCGCTCTGGGGCCCGTCCAGACAGCAGAGTGACCCCATGATCGAAGCACTGAAGAGCGATGCAATTGTCGAGAAGCTGGGTGGCCGCTTTAAGCTGACCGCCCTCATCCAGCGCCGCCTCGGCGAGATCATCGACGGCGCGCGCCCGCTCGTCGACCGGAATGGTCGTTCCGACCTCGAGGTCGTGATCGACGAGATCATGCAGGAGAAGATCACGCTTGAGATGGATCCGGAGCACATCGAGAAGATGCGCGGTCCGGGCGGCAAGAAGCGCTGACGTCCGTCGGAGTGCCGCCTGTGCCTTGCTGCACGGGCACCTTCCACCTCTACCAGCATGTACCACGGTGACCCCGCCAACCTTGCAACCTTGAAGGGTCGCAGGATTGCTGTCGGCGTTTGCGCGGGGATTGCCTCATACAAGGTCTGCGGCGTGGTAAGCACGCTGGCCCAGGCAGGTGCCGAAGTGACCGTGGCGATGACGCAGGATGCGCAGCGCTTCGTCACGCCGCTCGTCTTCCAATCGCTGGCCGGTCGACCAGTGCTCACGTCGCCGTGGGAGTCGGTGCAGCCGGCAGATCCGCAGCACATCCGTGCGGCAGCGTCGCTCGATGCATTCCTGATCGCGCCTTGCACGATGGACATGCTGGCGAAGCTCGCGACCGGTCGCTGCGACGACATGGTGTCGCTGCTCGCTGCGTCTGTTGAAAGAAAGCGCACGCGCGTGCTGCTTGCGCCGAGCATGAACGAGACCATGTGGCATCAGCCGTCCACGCAGCGAAATCTCGCCATGCTGCGCGACGATGGATTCATCGTGCTCGACCCCGCGACGGGCTGGCAGGCCTGCCGAGCGATCGGTCCCGGTCGCCTTCCCGAGGCCGACGAACTCGTCGACGCCCTCGCCGAGAGCCTGCGGACAGCCGCAGTCCGCTGACCCGCGCTCCACGAGTCCGAATCATGGCTTTCGACCGCAGCGCGGACCCCTTCCGCTTGGGGGCGCGAAAAGCGGTGGTACGCTCGTTTGGGCGGCGTCGCCGACTCCGCCGCCGCGTCCACAATCTGGAGCCCTCATGCGCAACCTGCATCGCAATCAGGTCTGGCACCCCGCACTCGTACGCGTTTCCTGCGGAGGCTTGGCACTCGCCATCGCGGGCTCCGCACTCGGCGGTGATTCGCGTGTGATCGAGGAGCCGATCGCCGCGAAGGACACGCCGGCGCTGCTTGCGCGCCCCGATTCGAAGCCGCGCGAAGGCGGCGAAGAGGGCGGCACCGCGGGCAACTGCCCGCAGGTCGTCTCGACCTACACCAGCGCGTCGTTCGAGGGCGGTCAGTACGTCGTGCAGGCTGGCTTCGCGGAAGGCGAGATCGCCGCCTGCTCGTACACGCTGAGCCCCGCGGACTTCCCTCTGAAGATCGACCTCATCGAGATGATCTTCGCGACGAGCAGCGCCACCGTGACCACGACGACGAAGTGGTCCGTGCTGGTGTGGCAGGGGACGCCCGACAACAACCTGCCCACGTATGTCTACTCATCGAATGGCGTCGATCTGCCCCATCTCGTGATGTCGCCGGGCACGAACGGCACCAACATCCAATTCAGCATCGATCCGAGCGATCCCGAGCAGATGATCGTGCAGGACAACGGATCGCGCACGTTCACGATCGGCTTCCGCATCGATGATCACAACAGCCAGACGCAGAATCCCTGCCTCGTGGCGCCGCCGAGCAGCCAGAACGCGTTCCCCACGACCGATGTCGGTGGGCTTGCTGCGCCCACGCAGAACTGGCTCTACGCGCTCGATTGCGGCCCGCTCGGTTGTCCCGCCGGCTGGAGCACCTTCGCCCAGCTTCCCGCGCTCTGCCGCCCCAGCGGCGACTGGGTGATGCGCGTGAGCTGGACCCCGCAGCAGTGCGAGATTCCGGGCGCGTGCTGCCTGCCGAATGGAACGTGTCAGGTGCTCGCCAACAGTTCATGCGCTGCACAGGGTGGCACTTTCCAAGGCGAGGGCATCCAGTGCACGGGGAACACCTGCACGCAGAACGTGTGCCCGTGCTGCTTCCCGGCGACGGGCGGTTGCGTCACCCTGACGCCCGCATCCTGCCAGGCGGCGGGCGGCGTCGCTGGACCGACCGGGCAGACTTGCACGGGGTACGTGTGCTTCCCGACCGGTGCCTGCTGCCTTCCAAACGGGAGCTGCGTGGGACCAGTCAGTCCCGCCCAGTGCACCGCGCAGGGTGGCGTGTTCCAGGGGAACGCAACCACCTGCACGCCGGGACTCTGTCCCGAGCCGATGGGGGCGTCCTGCTTCCCGAACGGGTTCTGCCTGATGCTCACGCAGGCGCAGGCCGCTGCGGCGGGGGCGGTCTGGAAGGGCCCGGGCACGACCTGCGTGGACGCCAACGGAAACGGACAGGCCGATGCCTGCCAGTCGCGTCCCGCCGATCTCAACAACGACGGATCGGTTGGTCCGGGCGACCTCGCCATCCTTCTCAACGCGTGGGGCACGTCGAACGCCGCCGCCGACCTGAACGGGGACGGAACGGTGACCTCGCCCGACATCTCGATCATGCTCTCCGACTGGGGATGATCGCGCGCGTCCGCCTGCCGTGTCACAATGCGCGCATGAAGCACATCGCCTTCGCGGTTCTTGCTGGCCTCTGCTGGGGCATCGGTGAAGTCTGCACGCGCAGCGCGCTGCACGCGGGCAAGGTCGGTCCCATCGGGGCGATCACCGTCCGGTCGCTGGTCGCGATCCCGCTCGTGCTGTTCGTCTTCTTCCTGATGACGCGCGGCATCGGCGGGCTCAAGGTCGAGCCGGCGCTCGCGCAGGCGGACGCGCCGACGTGGGCGAAGATCGTGCTTGGCTCTGGTCTCGTCGCCGGTGGGCTCGCCATGATCTCGTTCTATGTGGCGCTCTCGCTCGGCGAGGTCTCGGTGGTGAAGCCGATCGCGTTCTCGATCGCGCCGGCGGTGGGCGTGCTGCTCGGCTGGCTCGTCCTCGGCGAGTCGATGGATGCGCGCAAGATCGTCGCGGTCTGCCTGATCCTCACTGGGGTGGTGGTGCTCACGACCTCGGGTGCGAGGCCCCCGTCTGCTGCGGAAGCGCTACCCGCCGCGGACGTGCCTCGATAACCGCGTCGGTGCCCGTTTCAGGGCGAAAACGGGCACGTAAAGATGTGGACAAGCGTCCCGATTTGGACGATACTTCCGACCCCGCTCAGCCCGCGCATCTTGGGCTCAGTACCTGGAGAGGTGTCCGAGCGGTTGAAGGAGCTAGTCTCGAAAACTAGTAGTGGGTTCATCCTACTCGTGGGTTCGAATCCCACCCTCTCCGCTTCAACGAACAGGGCCCCGCGCACGCGCGGGGCCCTGTTCGTTGAAGCGGAGAAGAGAGGAGAGAGGAGTAAGTAGAGAGTGGAGTCGGAGTGGCGCGCTGCGATGCGCAAGACGTGTTCGACGCGCGTGGCTCTCCTCTCGGTCTCCTCTCTACTTTCTACTCTCTTCGTGGGGTTGAGCGGTTCGCGCGGCTTTCACCCCGCACCGCGCGACTACTCCACCCCGCGCCTACTCCACCCCGCGCCTACTCCACCCCGCGCCTACTCCACCCGCGCCACGCTCGTCTCCCGCACCCAACCTCTGGTACCTCCGCTCAGCTCGACCTCGATCCAGCCAGGCCGCACCTCGCGCACGCGGCACTCGGTGCCTTCGGGAAGGGCCTCGGCGACGACCTGCTCGAAGCCATCGCCGTTTCCCTTGCGGAGAGCCGTTGCTTCCGACACGACCGCGAGATCCGCGCTTGCCCGGCGCGCGATGTCCGCGCCGACCGTCGCAGCAAGCACCGCACCGATCACTATGCACGCGACAGCCGTCGCGCGCGCGCGCAGCTGGAGCGTCGCAATCGCTGCGAATCCAAGGGCAACGGCGATGAAGAACCGAGTTCGCTCGCCGAGAACGGTCCACAGACCGCAGGCCTGCTCAAGCGCCGTCGGTTCAGGAGCGCCCAGCGGACGCAGGATGCGCCCGCGCGCCTCGGCGAGGTTGGCCGCGATCCGCTCATCTGCGGGCGCACGAAGCTCCGCCGCGCGGTACGACGCGATCGCCTCGCCGAGCTCGCCGGCCTGGAGCAGCGCGTTTGCCCGGTTGAAGTGCATGCCCGCCGTGTCGGCGCGCTCGAGCTCGGCTTCGAGGATGGCGGCGCTCTCTCGGAACTTTGCCTTCGCAGCGGAGCCGTCCTTCTCGACGAGCTCCATGCCCTGCGCATACAGCTGATCCGCCTGCGTGAGCTGTGCGCCATCGCTGCGGCGACCCTCATCGAGGAAATCCACCAGAGCGAGGAACACAAGTGCCGCACCGAGTCCGAGCTCGACGAGTTGACGGAGCGTGGAGCGTGGGGTTTTCATGCCGCGCTCCGTTCTGCTCCGAGAGCGAGCGACTTCGTGCTCGCCTCGACCGCGCGCGCGATCTCGAGCGCCTGCTCGCGGGTGATCGCACCTCCGACGTAGCGCGCGCGCTCGCACTCGCGAAGGAACTGCTCCGTCTTCTCGACCGTCGCGGCATCGACGCCCGCGCGCGTGAGCCCGTCCAGGGCATCCTTCCGCGAGAAGCCGGCGCTTGAGACGCCGAGCCTCGCGGCGATGAACTCAAGCGCTGCGGCCTCGATCGCATCGGGCTGCAGCGATTCGCCCAGCGCGCGTTCGAGTCGCGAAAGCGCAAGCGATCGTCGCACCGCGCGGGGATCCACGCGGCGCGCAAGCATCGAGAAGAAGAGGGGCGCGAGTCCAAACGCCACCGTGCTGCCGACGCCGAACGCGAACGCGCCGAATGACACCGTCCCTGAGTCCCGCGTCTCGTCGACCGACATGTTCGCGACCAGTCCGCCCGAGACGACGGTGAGGTCCTGCGACACGGCAGCCTCCTCGCCATCGCCGCCCGCGGGCGCGTTCACCCGCGCGATCGCGCTTGGCTTGACGGTGACCGCGATCGGCGCGCTGCGCACGGTCTCGTACTCGCCTCGGGCGGGATTGAAGAACGCGAACTCGATGGGCGGGATCTCGCGCACCGTCTCGGACAGGGCGCGGATCGACTGTGTGAAGACCTTGCTGCGTCCCTCGACGGTTCCCGACGCGGCCTCGCTCGGCACGCGGAATCCGCTCGTGAATGCGGGCTGCTGGACGAGGAGCGGCGCTTGGAGTCCGTCGAGCGCGGCGGCGCCGGACGAATCCTGCAGCCTCATCGTGAGCGTGATCGGGTCGCCGACCGCGACCTCGAGCGGCTTCGCCACGACCATCATGCTGAAGTCGCCGACCGCGCCGTTCCACGACTTCGGGCGACCACCCTCGGGAACAGCCAGAACGCGGACCTCTGGCTCGGTGGCGGTGATGCTCAGGATGCGCGATCCCGCCATCGAGAGGCCGCTGGAGAGAAGGAACGTGCGGTCGCGCTGCAGACGCGTCGGATACTCCATGCGCACGCGGATATCGCCCACGCTCGGGGTGCCGGCCGCGATCGGATCGAACGGCTTCGCGATCGTGTAGACGAGAAACTCGCCGTCCGGCTCTGCGCGGAGCTCGCCGAGCGGGCGACGGTTCTCCGAGAAGAGCTTCTGGAGCGGCGGTCCGAACACGCCCCACGAGGAGTTCTGCGCATCGATGAGCGACCACATCGACTGCTCGTCGAGCGTGATGCCGAGGTTGGCGTCGGTGTACCGCTTCACGTGCAGCTCGAGCTTGAGCGATCCCTGCTGGCCGATGTAGAGATCGCGCGGCTCGCCGACGACCCGGACCTTGAAGAGCTCCGCCGAGTTCGAGATGGTGACGTTGATTCGGAAGGGTGTCGTGCTGTAGCGCTGGCCTTCGGAGACGATGGAGAAAGCGGGGACGGTGAGCACGCCCGTCTGCTTGGGCACGACCTCGAAGGTCATCGACACGGTCCGGAGCTGCGTGGTCCGCCCGTTGACGATGGTGACGCTCGTCTGCGACTGCTCGCCGGGGAGCCGCTTGATCTCGAGCTCGGGCACCGGATCGAACGCAGGTCCGTCGAATGCAGGGAGGTTCTCGACGCGGACGACCACGCGCAGCGGCTCGTTGAGGAAGCCCTGCGTGGCCACGGGTTGTGCGGTGATCGACTGACCGTGGACCCAGCGGTTGGCCAACTGCGCGAACAACAGTGCGATCGCAGGAGCGAACGCGAGGAGCAGGCTGAGCATGGCGCGGGCGGGTCGGTTCATGTGCTCGAATGGCGCGGGGCGGGTGTTCTACCAGTCTTTCGGGGCGGGCTTGGTGCGTGCGCGATCTTTGCTGAGCTTCTCGAGGATGCGCGCGCGCTCCTTGTCACGGATGCGCTGGAGCAGCCGCTCGACTTCCTGCTTGGTCATCGGCTTCTTGTCAGCCTCAGCGGTCTGCTGTTGCTGCTGCTGCTCGTCCTGCTTCTGCTCGCCATCCTGCTGCTGCTGATCGTCCTTCTCTTCGCCGTCCTTTTGTTCCTGCTGCCGGTCCTGCTTTCCGTCCTGTTTCTCGTCCTGCTTCTGCGATTCGTCGTTCTTCTGCTGATCCTTCTGTTGCTGGTCTTGCTGCTGCTGATCTTGGCCTTGCTCGTTCTTCTGGTCTTGCCTTTGATCTGGCTTCTGCTCGTCCTGCTTCTGCTGATCCTGTTGCTGCTCCTGCTGCTTCTTGAGCTCCTTGAGCACGCGATAGGCGAGCTCGGCATTCGCGCGCGCATCCACGTTCGATGGATCAGCGCGGACCGCATCCTTGAGCTCCTTCAGCGAACGCTCGAGCGATTCCATCACGGCTTTCTGCGCGTCAGCGGGGGACTGTCCTGACTCGCCCGCACCCTTCATCGACTCGACGGCTTCGGCGTAGCTCGTGGTGCCTCGGTTGTACATCGAGCGAGCTGCGATGTTCGCCTTCGCCTTGCTCGCTGCGGTGGCGAAGAGCTCACGGGCGAGCTCAAGCTCGCCGGCACGGTACATCTCGACGCCGGCGTTGTAGAGAAGCTCCGCGCGGGCGTCCTTCGCGGAGAGCATCGCTTCCGCGCGCGTGCGCGGGCTGTCTGCCGCGGGGGCCTCGGGAGCCTTCGGAGCCGCCGGTGCATCGCCAGCCTGCACCGGCGCAGCCTGGGCGAGGAGCAGCGTGGCGAGAAGCGCGTGGATCATGACGTCACCTCGGTGGCTCGGGGGACAAGAAGCGACTCGGCGATGAGCAGTGCCAGGGCGATCGCAACGAAGATCTGGAAGAGCGGCTGGCGGGTGCTCACATCGGCGCGCTCGCGCTTCTCGCGCTCGAGCCCGGTGGAGAGGAGCGTGGCGAGCTGCGCCATATCCGCCTGTCCCGTGCCAGCCTCGACGAAATAGCCCTCGCCCGCATCGGCGACCTGCTTCAGAAGCGACGGATCCATCTTGGACCAGACCTCCTGACCCTCATGGACGATGTACGAACGGCGTCCGCCCTCGTAGATCGGGATGCGTGCGCCTTCCTTCGGGTCGCCGATGCCGATCGAGACCACGCGGATGCCGTGTTCCTTTGCTGCGACCGCGGCCGCCTCGACAGGCTCGCTCTGCATGTCCTCGCCGTCGGAAAGGATGACGATCGCCTTGCCGCCTTGCTCGTTCTTGAGGCTCGATGCGGCGAGGCGGATCGCGTCGCCGAGCATGGATCCGCCTCGAACGGTCGCCTGGGGCGACAGGGCCTCGAGCTGGGTGCGGAAGCTGCGGTGGTTGAAGGTGAGCGGGCAGCGCATCGACGGCACGCCTGCGAACTCGATGAGCCCGACGCGGTCGCTGCCGATGCTCTCGACGAGGTCGGAGGCGAACTGCTTCGCGCGGGCGAGGCGGTTCGGCTGTGCGTCCTCCGCAAGCATGCTTCGCGAGACGTCGACGACGACCATCACGTCGATGCTGCGCTGCTCGACGGTCTCGGTCTGGGCCTCGCCGCGCGGGTCCATGAGCGCGGGGACGAGCAGCGCGATCGCTGCGGCGAGGAGGATCGCGCGGATGCCGCCTCGGGAGCTGGCGAGCCCCGGCGCGATTCGCGCGAGCAACGCTTCGTCGGCGAGCCTCGCGCGGGCGCGCCTGCGCCAGACCGCGAGCCAGAAGAGGAGTCCGGCGCAGCCGATCGCCGCGACGCCCCAGACCGCAGCAGGGAGGTTCGTGAACTCGAACATGGTCGCCGCGAGCGTCATGTCAGGCGAGGCTCCTCAGGCGCGTGCAGGCGAGCATGGTCTCGAGCGCAAGCAGCAGCACGGCGACTGCGACGAGCGCGGGGAGCTGGACCGCGTGCAGCAGGGGAAGCTCGACGGAGAAGCCCGCGATGGCGAGCTCCTGGTTTCGCGTCTGCCGCGACTCCTCGATGTTGCTCTTCTCGAGCGCGTCGATCGTCTCGTAGATCTGCAGGAGGCTATCGGTGTCGGTGGCGCGGAAGTAGCGTCCGCCCGTGGCCGTCGCCATCTCGGTCAGGGTCTTCTCGTCGATCGAGACGGGGACGCGCTGCAGGCGCGTGCCGAACGGGGTCTGGACGGGCACGTTTGCGAAGCCTTTCGTGCCGAGGCCGATCGCGTAGAGGCGCACATCGGTCGATTTTGCAAGCGCCGTCGCTTCCTGCGGCGTGAGCTCGCCTGCGTTCGACTCGCCGTCGGTGAGCAGGACGAGGACGCGCGACTTGATGCGCGCCTTCCCGTCCTTGTTCGCACGGTCCGAGGCATCCTTGAGCTTGTCGACGCCGAGCGCGACGGCATCGCCGATGGCGGTGCCCATCTCGCTCTGCTGATCCGGAAAGGTGATCTGGGCGAGGGCGTCGATGGTGACGTCGTGGTCGAGCGTGAGGGGAACGAGGCTGTCGGCCTTGCCCGCGAACGCGATCACGCCGACGAGATCGTTCGGTCGCCCCGCAAAGCCATCACCGCCGCGGATGAAGCGCGTCGCGACGTCCTTGAGCGCATCGAGGCGGTTCGCCGGCTGGCCATCGCGCTGGAAGTCGAGGGCACGCATCGAGTCGGAGCGGTCCACGACGAGCTCGATGGCGACGCCTTCGACGAGCGTGCGCGCGCTCTCATTGGGAATGACCGGTCGCGCGAGCGCGAGCACGAGGCACGCGATCGCAAGCGCGCGGAGCACGGGCAGCACGCGCCGGAGCCGCGTCATGCGGCCACGCGGCGCGTGCTCGACGGCGTTCAGCGAGCTGAAGCGGACGGCTGCGCGCATGCGCCGGCGCCAGCTCCACAGCGGAAGGAGCGCCAGCGGCAGCAGCGCGAGCAGCCATGCCGAGGACGGATGGAAGATCATCGCGCGTCCTCCTCGCCAGCCGTCGTCATGAGCTCTCCCGAGCTCTCCTGCGTGCGATCGAGCTCCCGCAGGGGCTTCGTGCGCTCGACGAAACTCCGCGCCTCGGCGAGGTTTGCGTCGCATTCCGCGCGCGTCGGCTCGGCCTTCGCAAACTTCACGAGATCCGCGAGCCTGAGCAGCGACGTGAGCTGATCGGTCTCTTCGCTCGGGAACTCCGCGTGCGCGCGCGCAGCGTCGATGAGCTCGCGCGAGGTCTGCTGCTCTGCACGGATCGCGTAGCGGAGCGACACGTAGCGGCGCACGATTCCAGTGAGCTCGTCGTAGTAGCGACCGTACTCGCTTCGAGCTGGAAGAGCTGAACCCTCGAGCCGCGCGAGCTCGCGGAGCGCCCACGCATCGGGTTCGAGCGGTGCCTGCGGACGGCTTCGCAGCACCCACCAGGCGACGCCGCCCACGATCGCGATCGCGGCAGCGCCCACAGCCCACGGCCACCACGAGAACGGCGTGGGAAGATCGATCGCGCCTGCGATGTCGCGGAACTTGGTCGGGTCGACCTCGCCGCCTTCCGCTGGCGCGAGCAGGCTGGCGATGCGGAGCTCGGGGAACTCGACCTCTCCCGTCGTGCTCTCGCCAGCGTGGGTCCAGCGCGCGGTCAGGGCGTCGGGGCGCGCGTTCCCTGCTGCGAAGGTCGAAAGCGTGAGGATGAAGACCGTTGCGTCGCCCTCGCGGCGCGACGGCGTCAGGTCGAGCACGTCGAACTCGCCAAGCGTCTCGGGGAGCTCGAGGGTCACGCTCTCCGCATCGGGGCCGCTGAAGCGGAGGGTGCACGGAATCGGCGCGCCGACCTCGCTTGCCACTGGGGCCGTCACTTCCGCGCGCACGCCGCCGAGCTCGGTCTCCTTCCGCGCGAGATCGTCCTGCAGCGCAAGGGTGCCGACGGCGCATGCAACCAGAAGGACGGACTTCATCGCGTCCTCCTCGCCTCGCGGCGCTGGAAGTAGGCGCGAAGCGGCACCAGGAAGTCGGTTCCCGTCTCGATCACGAGCGGCTCCGCCTTCGCCTTCCGGAACAGCCTGTCGCGCACCGTCGCGCGCTCGGCAGCGATCTCGGACCATCCCTCGCGTACCCAGCGCGAGCCGGTATCGAACGCACGGAGCTCGCCGGTCTCGAGATCGACGAGATCGATGATGCCGACATCGGGGATCTCGCGCTCACGCGCGTCGCCGACGATGATCGGGATCACGTCGTGCCGCCTCCGTAGCCGCGCGAGCGAGCCTTCCCACGACTTCGCGCCCGCAGGCGAGAGGAAGTCGCTCACCACGCACACGACGGAGCGTTTCGAGAGGGAAGCATTCAGCTCATCGAGCGCCTTCGCGATGTCCGTGCCGCGCCCCTCGGCGCGGAAGGCGAGCAGGTCGCGCACGATGCGCAGCACGTGGCGCGCGCCCTTCTTGGGCGGCACGATCGCCTCGATCCGATCGGTGAAGAGCAGCATGCCCACGCGGTCGTTCGAGCGGATCGCGGAGAACGCCAGCGTCGCCGCGATCTCGGCCACGAGCTCGCGCTTGAGCTCGCCGCGCGTGCCGAAGGCGAGTGAGCCGGAGAGATCGACCGCGAGCATCACGGTGAGCTCCCGCTCCTCGCGGAAGACCTTGACATGCGGCTCGCCCACCCGCGCGCTGACATTCCAGTCGATCGAGCGGACGTCGTCGCCGAAGAGGTACGGCCGCACCTCCTCGAACTCCATGCCGCGTCCCTTGAACGCAGAGCGATACTGGCCGGCGAGCACGTCGCTGACCATGCGGCTCGTCCGGATCTCGATCGAGCGGATCTTCTTGCGGATTTCAGGCGACAGCATGGGCCTTGCCGACGGGGTCAGGGAACAGGCACGTGCTCGAGCAGGATGCGCACGAGGTCGTCGCCGGTCTTGTCCTCGGCCTCCGCCTCGAAGCTCGGGACGACGCGGTGCCGCAGCACGAGCGCCGCGATGTCCTTGACGTCCTGCGGGACGACGTAGCCGCGTCCATCGAGGAATGCGTGCGCGCGCGCGGCGCGCGACAGGGCCAGCGTCGCGCGCGGCGAGGCGCCGAACGCCACCAGCCCATCGAGCGGCACCTTCGCGCCCTTCGGATCGCGCGACGCGACCACGATGCTCACGATGTAGTCCTTCAGGCGGTCGTCCATCGCGATCTCGTCGACCACGGCGCGCGCCGCCGCGATGTCCTCGGGCTTCATCACCGGCGCGACCTTCGTGGATGCGGTGGCGCGCGACATGCGGTCGAGGATCTGCCGTTCCTCCTTCTGCGTCGGATAGCGCACCAGGATCTTGAGCATGAACCGGTCGACCTGCGCCTCGGGCAGCGGATAGGTTCCTTCCTGCTCGACCGGATTCTGCGTGGCGAGCACGAGGAACGGCTCGGGAAGGGGATGGGTCTCGCTCCCGATCGTCACCTGCCGCTCCTGCATCGCCTCGAGCAGCGCCGACTGCACCTTTGCGGGCGCCCGATTGATCTCATCGGCGAGCACGATGTTGGTGAAGATCGGTCCCTTCTTCACGCTGAAGTCGCCGCTTCCGGGTCGGTAGACCATCGTGCCCACGAGGTCGGCGGGCAGCAGGTCGGGCGTGAACTGGATGCGTTGGAACGAGGTCTGGAGCCCGCTCGCGAGGCACGACACGGCGGTCGTCTTGGCGAGGCCCGGCACGCCCTCGATCAGGATGTGCCCGTTCGCCAGCAAACCGAGCAGGAGCCCGTGCACGAGCTCGTCCTGACCGACGATGACCCGGTGGATCTCATCCTGAAGGAGGCGGAACGGTCGGCTCTTCTCGGCGACTTCGCGTTCGATCGCAGCGATATCTCGTGATGCAGTTGCCATGAATCGTCACTCTGGTGGGAAACCCGCAGGGTACGGGAAGCGGACCGTGCGGCGGGGATCGGGTCGTGGTATACCGCGCCGGGCGCTGGAGATGCGCCGCCGTCGGCGCGTCCGTCAGGAAACCCCGTCCGCGCCGCGAAAAACCGCCCATTTCACCGAGGATCACCACTTGTCGGACTCGCAGACGCCGGAACTCGCCCCGAACGCCACCATCGGCTGGGTGGGCGCGGGCATCATGGGCTCCTCGATGGCAGGGCACCTGCTGCGGGCGGGTCATCGCGTGCGCGTCCACTCGCGCACGCGCGCCAAGGTCCAGCCGCTGCTTGACGCGGGCGCATCATGGGCGGACAGCCCCGCCGAGGCCGCGCGCGGCGCAGACTTCGTCTGCTCGAACGTCGGACTGCCGAGCGAGGTCGAGGAGGTCTACTTCGGCGGCAGCGGCATCCTCTCGGTCGCCGAGCATGGGCAGATCCTGATCGATTTCGGCACATCGCCGCCGAGTTTCGCGAAGCGCGCGGCACAGGCCGCCGCTGCGAGGGGAGCATCGGCGATCGACGCGCCCGTCTCGGGCGGCGACATCGGCGCGCGCAACGCGACCCTCTCCATCATGGTCGGCGGCGACGCCGACGCTGTGACGCGGGCGATGCCGATCCTGACCAAGCTGGGCAAGACGATCGTCCGCCAAGGCGAGGCCGGCGCAGGACAGCGCACGAAGATCGTGAATCAGATCCTGGTCGCAGCGAACACCCTTGGCATGTGCGAGGCGCTTCACTTCGCGGCGCGGTCGGGTCTCGACCTCCAGCGCGTGCTCGACTCCGTCGGCGGGGGCGCCGCCGCGTCCTGGTCGATCCAGGTGCTCGCTCCGCGCGTCCTCAAGGGTGACTTCGACCCCGGCTTCATCGTCGAGCACCTCGTCAAGGACCTCCGCATCGCCCGCGACGACTCCCGTGAACTCGGCGAGCTCCTGCCGCTGGTCGACCTCTGCCTCGCCCGCTACGAGGCGCTGGTCGAGGCTGGGCACGGGCGGCGTGGAACGCAGGGGGTCTACCTCCTGTACCGCGACCGATAAACGCAGCAGGGCTTCGGGCGTCCCCATCCCGAAGTCCCGCGCAATCCCGCGCATCCTGACCTTGCCGCGCAGAGCGGGTTCGGGTAAGGTGTGCGGCTCTCCAAAGCGAGCCTCGCATGAGCACGATTCCGAACACTGGCACTGTGACCTTCACCATCAAGAGCGTTCCGCTCACCGACGGCGGTTTCCGCACGATCGAGCGCCTCATGCGCCTCGAGCGCGGCGCCCAGCGGATCCTCAAGAAGCTGCAGCACAAGCGCATGACGCAGCTCAACGAGTGGCGCCCACGCGCCGGTCGCGAGTGGCTCGTCCGCGCGCGCTGCACGCGTCTCGTCCGCGTCGAGGCTGGTCAGTCGTTCACCATCCAGGTGACGCCGCAGCTCTCGAAGGACATCGCCAGCGTCTCCAAGCATCTCGATTTCAAGAAGGTCAAGTAAGCCGTCGGAAGCAACTGCTGAACGCATCTTTGAAACATGCTGCGCCGCCCCCACTCGGGCGGCGCGGTTCATTTTCCGGCGTTCGTTCGCGCGTGACTGCGCTCGGCCTACTTTCGGAACTTCCGCATCGCCTCGGTCAGCCCAAGCCCCTCGACGAGGAGCTTCTTGCCACCGACCTCGACCACGGCAGCCGTGCGCACGCCGGGAATCGCCCGCAGCGAGAATTCGGTGGCGGCGCCGCCGCGGGTGAACTTCACCCGCAGGACGAACACGCGCCCCGTGCGGGCAGGCGTGGGCTCGACCTTGATGGAGGTCACGTCGGCATCGCTGCCGATCGAGATCTCCGAAGGGTCGTTCGCGGTCGCCACGATCTTCGGCGCGGACACGATGCTCGCGCCGCCATCCTTCGCAAGCTTGTCGAGCGCCTCGCGCGCGCCGATCGCGGCATCGACCGACGCAGCATCCGCCTTCGGCGAGATCTCGGCGATCGTGAACGACCACTCGATCGTCGCAGAGGGCAGCGATTCCTCGAGCTGCGCGAGCCGCTTGCGGATGTCGTGATGCATCGCGGGCGTCGCGTCGATGGTGGCGACATTGCCCGTCCAGGAGATGCGCGCGAGGTCGCCGCCGTTGGCTTCCCAGCCGGCGTGGCGGGTCATCATGAAGAAGTCCTCGAGCTCGCGGCGCGTCCGCTCGAAGGCGACCTGGTCGCCCTCCGCCGCGCCCAGCCGAGCGAAGGTCGTCTCAAGGACGTACGGCGCGCTTGTCCGCAGCGTGCGCTGGCCCTTCTCGTCGGTGATGACGATCACGCCCGCCGCCACATCGACTGCGTAGCTCTCGTACTCGGGCGAGATCGCGCGGATCACGGCGTCCAGCGCCTGGCGGATCGTCGCCGGCTCGCAGCTCAGCCGGATCGCCTCCCAGCCGCCTGATTCACCCACCGCGCGGCTATCGAACTCGATCGAGGACTTCGCGCACGCGCGGATCGCCTTCATCACGTCACCCGCGGTCGCGTCGGAGAACGAGGCCGGCTTCGGGAAGGGCGTGTCGAGCCTCTGCAGGAGCGCGATGTCTTGATTCAGTGCGGTTGCGGCAACCTGGGCGACGAACGCAGCCTGCTTGTCGGCCGCCGCGGCGCGCGGATCCTTGGCGGGCACTTGCGCGAGGACGACAGGCGAGAGCGCGGTGGCGAGTGCGATGGAAAGCATGGGTGCGGTCGTCGCGGTTCAGCCGCGGGCTTGGATGGCTTCGTGGATCGGCATCACCAGATTCGGGATGACGCGCTGCTCGGCAAGGTGCTCCGCGTGCCCGATGACCGCGCCGAAGGCCTCCTTGAGCTCATCGAGCGAGGCAAGCGGACCGAAGCGTCGGACCGTGAGGAACACCGAGATCGGATCACCGCCGCGGTCGCCCGCCACGGGGATCCTCGGGCGCGTCCGTACCTCGAACACCGCCTGCATCTCCTCGCGCTCGCCGAGCGTGATGGCGATCGCAGGCTGCGCCTCGCTCACGCGCTCGAAGCCCGCGTCGACGAGCCCCGCGAGCGGCGAATCCGAGAGCAGCGCATCGAACACGATGGCGTCGCGGTCATGCTCGGTCTCGAAGTCGAAGCCGAACACGACCTCGAGCATGTCGATGTCGAGCGGCGAGATCGAGAGGAAGTAGGGGGCGACCTCGAGGATCGCCTTGTGGAACTGGTACGCGTCGGCCATCGACGCGGGATTCACATGCCCTGACCGGATCGATGTCTGCCGCAGCGCCACCCACTGCCAGTCATGTTCGGCGGTGTTTGACTCGAGCGCGACCTCGCCCTCGTAGCGCTGGAACTGCGACAGCCGCGGAAAGGTGCGGCGGATTCGGTCGAAGAGATCGAGGACGGTCTCGCGACGCTCCGGCAGGTCGAGCTTGAGCCCGAGCTTCTGGTTGATGTAGAAGTCGCTGCAGAGCGCAGAGAAGGTCGTCATTCGCCGATCATTGTGGCGATTCCGCGCGTCGGTTGCAGCGCGAGGGTCCCGACCGTCGGGTTGTCCACAATCGCGGGCGTCCGATGCGGGTGTCGTCCCGCCGCCGCGCGCTACCGAAGGATCCACTCCAGCATCGCCTCGGTTTCGGAAAGGTCTGCCACAGCGAGATCTGCGCCGACCTCCCGCAGAACCTCGACCGCGTAGGGACCGGTCCCCACCCCAAGCGCCCGACAGCCGTGCGCCTTCGCACAGTCGACGTCGAGCGGGGTGTCGCCGATGATCGTCACGTGCCGGGGCTCGAACGTGCGCCCGTGGTGGGCGCTCGCGCGGGAGAGCGCGACCGGGGTCAGGTGCCGCCGCGACGGTCCGTCGGCGCCGAAGGCACCGAAGGGGAAGTGCGCGGTGTCGAAGCCTGCGACGGAGACCTTCATGAGCGCAGTCTCGCGGTAGTTGCCGGTCAGGAGCCCCGTGGCGACGCCGCAACCGGACAGCCGCCGCGCGAGCTCCGCTGCCCCAGGCATCTGCCGCACCCGGCTCGGCACGAAGCTCGCCGTGAGTTCCTCGATGTAGACGCGCCGGAAGTGCGCGTGCGCCTCGTCGTCGGCGGGCAGCCCGTGGTGCGCCATCACCCGCTGGAACAGCAGTCCATCGAGGGCGCCGGCGATCTCGATCCCCTCGAAGCTGAAGCCGCGATCGCCGTGGATCCTGGTGAACGCGCGCAGCATCGCGCCGATCCCGACGCCCTCCGAGCGGAGCAGCGTGCCGTCGATGTCGAACAGGACCAGATGGCGATCGGACACGTGCGCTCAGCCCGCCTTGCGCACGGCGGCGACGATCTTGGTCGCCGCATCGGTGAGGTCGGTCGCCGCGTGCATGCCAGGGATCTCCGCCTGCGCATCGGCGAGGATCTGCCGCGCCGCAGCGACGTTCGTGCCCTCGAGGCGCACGACCAGCGGCACCTTGAAGCCGACGTTCTTGGCGCTCGTCACGATCGCGCGCGCGATCTTGTCGCACTGCATGATGCCGCCGAAGATGTTGACGAGGATGCCCTTCACGTTCTGATCGCTCAGGATGATGCGGAACGCCTCGGTGACGGCCTCCTCGCTGGCGCTGCCGCCGACGTCGAGGAAGTTCGCCGGCTCGCCGCCGTGGTGCTTGACGATGTCCATGGTGGCCATCGCCAGCCCCGCGCCGTTGACCAGGCAGCCGATGTTTCCGTCGAGGGCGACGTACGAGAGCCCGAACTCGTGGGCGCGCAATTCCGCTGGGTTTTCCTCGGTCGGATCGAAGAGTTTCTCGACCTCAGGATGGCGGAAGAGCGCGTTGTCGTCGAACTGGAACTTGGCGTCGAGCGCGAGCACGCGCCCATCGGGATGCTGCGCATCCGGCGGCGTGATGACCAGCGGATTGATCTCCACGAGGCTCGCATCCTTCTCGCGGAAGACCTTGGCGATCTTCATCATGATGTCGGCGGCCTGCCCGACCTGCTTGCCCTTGAATCCAAGGTCGAAGGCGAGGTCGCGCGCCTGGTATCCCTGGAGACCCATGATCGGGTGCAGCGGGACCTTCTTGATCGCAGCGGGGTTCTTCTCGGCGACCACCTCGATCTCGACGCCACCCTCGGCGCTGGCGATCAGGGTCGCCGTCCGACGGGAGCGATCGATGGTGATGGCAAGGTAGTACTCCTTCACGATCGCCTCTGCAGCCGCGATCAGGAGCTTCTTCACCACGAGACCGTCGGGGCCGGTCTGGTAGGAGACCATCTTGTTGGTCAGCATGAAGGTCGCGGCGGCCTCCGCGTCCTTCAGGTTCGAGACCAGCTTCACGAAGCCGGCCTTGCCGCGGCCACCCGCGTGCACCTGGGCCTTGATGACGATCTCCTTGATCCCGGAGTCGAAGAGCTTCTTCGCCTCGGCCACGGCGGTGGGGATATCCGAGGCAACGGCGAAGGCAGGGACGGCGACGCCCGCTTCGGCGAGCAACTGACGGGCCTGGTACTCGTGGATCTTCATGGGGGGCAGGAAGATAACAGAACACTCGTTTTGCGAGGTTTTGATCCGCGTGTATAGTGCCTCTCCCGCTGGACAGGTGCCCGAGAGGCCGAAGGGGACGGTTTGCTAAACCGTTGTACGGGGGATTCCCTGTACCGAGGGTTCGAATCCCTCCCTGTCCGTTGTTTGAGCGCTCGCAACTGGCGAGCGGGCGCGGCTTCGCCGCGCGTCGCTCGCCTTTGCTCGCTTTGGCGTTACGAGCACCAGTGGGACCCGCCGCGCGGCTTCGCCCCGCGTCGCTCGCCTTTGCTCGCTTTGGTGCTTGTTCGATGTGGGAGTCGACTTCTGACGCGGGTGGTTCCGCAAATTCCGGCGTTGCCTCCATCTGCGGGCGCTCACATCAAACGAGCTCCCTCGGTCGCCGCGCGCAGCGGCGCCGAAGCGCTCCTCTCTCCAAGTGGTCTCAGTCGAGCTTCTCGCCCTTCGGGAAGGTCGCCTTCGGGAACGTCGCCGTCCCGCTGATCGGCGTCTTCTTGGTGTTCTGGGAGTCCTCGCAGCCTGCGAGGACAATGCAGGCGAGCGCAGCGACGACGAGGCAGAGGATGAGGTTGAGGGCGTTGATCGGCTTCATGTGCGGCTCCATCCGAAGGGACTTTCTGCTTTTTCAATCCTACCGCACCCGCCTCCGCTACTCTTGCCACGTGTCCCTTCTTCCCGCCTATTTCCTTGGGCCAGAGAGTCCGCTTGCGCGGCGCGTCGGCGCATTCGAGACGCGTCCCGAGCAACTGCGCATGGCCGAGGCGGTCGAGCGCAACCTCGAATCGAAGGGACGGCTGCTCGTCGAGGCAGGCACGGGCGTCGGCAAGAGCTTCGGCTACCTCGTCCCTGCGATCCGACGCATCCTCGAGCAGCGCCAGCGGGTCGTCGTGTGCACGCACACGATCTCGCTCCAGGAGCAGATCTTCGACAAGGACGTGCCGCTCCTCAAGGCGGTGATCCCCGATGAGTTCACCACCGTCCTCGCGAAGGGGCGCGGCAACTACATGTCGCTCCGCCGCATGCGCATCGCCAGCGAGAAGCGCGCGAAGCTCTGCCACAGCGAGGAGGAGGAGCATTCCCTCGAGCTCCTCGAGGACTGGGCGTACGAAACCACCGATGGCTCGCTCGCCACGCTGCCGCAGCTCCCGCGCCGCAGCGTCTGGCAGCACGTCGAGAGCGACGCCGGCAACTGCATGGGGCGCCGCTGCCCGACCTACGACAAGTGCTTCTACCAGTCTGCGCGCCGGCGCATGGAGAACGCCGACCTCCTGATCTGCAACCACGCGCTCTTCTTCAGCGACCTCGCACTCCGCTCCCGTGGCGCGAGCTTCCTGCCCGCCTACAACCACGTCATCTTCGACGAGGCGCATCACCTCGAGGACGTCGCCAGCGGCCACTTCGGCATCCGCGTGAGCGAGGCGCGCGCGAAGCACCTCTTGCGAACCCTCTACAACGCGACCAACGGCAAAGGCACGCTTGCGGGCATCGAGGGAGCGGGCCTGCCCGTCGACGAGGTCGACGCCTGCATCAAGGCGTGCATGGACGCGCAGGCCGCCTGCGACGGATTCTTCGACGCCGTATGGCGCGGCACCGAGAGCGGAAAGGGCGCGCACCCCGCGAGCGGCCGCGTCCTCAAGGCGGGTGCGTTCGAGAACTCGCTCTCGCCAGCGCTCGGCGACCTCGCCACCCGCATCAAGCTGCTGCGCGAGTGCTCGTCCGACGAGAGCCTGCAGTTCGACCTCTCGAGCGCCGCCCAGCGCTGCACCGATCTTTCGGCCGAGACCGAGCAGTTCATCGAGCAGGGCGTCGAGGGCTGCGTCTACTGGATCGAGCGCGGCAAGCCCGCCTTCGGCTCGAAGCGTCCATCGCTCACGCTCTCCTGCGCCACCGTCGACGTCGGCCCCGTGCTCCGCGCGCACCTCTTCTCGATGCCCGTCTCGATCACGATGACGAGCGCCACCCTCGCAGCGACCGCCGACGACTTCTCGCACATCGTCGGCCGCCTCGGCTGCGACGAGGCGCAGACGCTCGCGCTCGGCAGCCCGTTCGACTTCGCCAGCCAGATGCGCGTCATCATCGACCGCACGATGCCCGAGCCGAACAGCCCCAACATCGTGCGCGAGCTCGTCCCGCGCATCCTCCGCAACATCGACGAGACCGGCGGCGGCGCCTTCGTCCTCTTCACCAGCTTCCGGACGCTGCGCGAGGTCGCCGAGCGCTGCGCGCCGATCCTCCGCGCGCAAGGGCACCCCGTCTTCATCCACGGCGAGGACGGCGAGCGCAGCCAGCTCCTCAAGCGATTCCGCGAGAGCGAGCGCTCGGTGCTCTTCGGCACCGCCAGCTTCTGGGAAGGCGTCGATGTGCGCGGACGCACGCTCCGCAACGTCATCATCACCAAGCTGCCGTTCGACGTGCCCGATCATCCGCTGATCGAGGCGCGCCACGAGAAGATCGAGGCCGCGGGCGGCAACGCCTTCCGCGACGACCAGCTTCCGCGCGCGGTCCTGCGCTTCAAGCAGGGCGTCGGGCGGCTCATCCGCAGCGCCGAGGACTCCGGGCGCATCGTGATCCTCGACCCCCGCATCGTGACCAAGTACTACGGCAAGCGGTTCATGGCCGCGCTGCCCGACGGTGTCGAGCCCGAGCTGGTGTGGGCGGACGAGCCGAGCGAATTCTGAGCGCGCCGCAGGCACAGCGGAAGTAGGACGCACGCGACGTACATGCAGCACAGGCTGCCCGCGAGCATGACCGCACCCAGCGAACGCATCCCGCGATGATCGGCGAAGACGAGCGCGCCGAAGCCGATCGCGGTCGTGAGCGCCGTGAATCCCACCGCGCGCACCGTTGCCGAAAGTCCCGAGGGATCGAGCTTCGCCCGATGGATGATGTGGATCGCGCTGTCGATCCCAAGGCCGATCAGCATCGGGATCGCGAAGAAGTTGGCGAGGTTCACGTCGATCCCAAGCAGGGGCATCGCGCCGAGCGTCATGCCGACGCCCGCGAGCACCGTGCCGACTGCGAGCGCGGCAAGGCGCGCGCTGCGCAGGTCGACCCAGGCGATCAGCGCGATCGCTGCGACCGAGAGCAGCGACACCACGAGGAAGGTCTTCACCATGTCGTCGATCGAGCCATGCTGTGTGAACGGCACGCCCGTCGCCTCAGGGTCGACCGCCCGCACGCGCGCGACGAACCGTCCGAGGTTGTGCGGATCCCAGGCGTCGACCGCAGGGAAGTACGACACGAGGTACTTTCCGCCCGGCGACACCATGCGGTCGCGCACCGCTTCAGGCATTGCCTCGCGCAGCGGCAGCCGCGCACCCTCGATCATCGCGCGCGCCGCGCGCACCGCAGGCGATGGCTGCTCTGGCCGCGCCCCGATCTCGGCGCCAGCGATCTGCTCGCGCAGCGCGCGGCGGGCGTCGGTCTCGCGGCGCACGATCGACAACGCCGATTCGGTGCGCAGGATCACGCCTTCTTCCTTCGCGCGTTCCTCGAGCAGGGCGGCCTCATCGAGCGAATCGGCGACCGACACCGCGTACCAGCTGGCGGCGGAGCTGTCGCGGAGCAGCCGCCCCTCCCAACGCACGCTCTCAAGCCCCTCGGACTGCAGATTCAGGAGATTCAGGTCAAACCGCGGGCCGAGCGCCGCGGGCAGGAGCAGCAGGACCACGGGAATCGCGGCGAGCGCAACGGTTCCGCGCCGCGGCGGGACGAGGGTGGGGGCAGCCGCGTTCGTCACGCCCTCGGTGCGCGCGCCATCGCCCGCGAGTGCGAGCAGCGCCGGCAGCACCGTGACCATCGCGACCGCGCAGAGCACGAGTCCAGCCGCAGCGACGATGCCGAGCTCGCGCAACCCACCGAAGTTCCCGAAGAGCGCCATGAGGAACACCGCTGCCGACGCCAGCGCGCCCGCGAGCATCCCCGGGCCGACCGACACGACCGCCCCGCGCACAGCCTCGAGCCGCGGGCGGCCCCTGCGGAACTCGCCGTAGCGGCTCACGACGTGCACGCCGTAGTCGAGCCCCGCACCGACGAGGACGAGCATGAAGACCATCGAGAGGAGCGTCAGGCGCCCCACGAGGAGCGACGCCGCGCCGTAGGTCCACGCGCAGGCGATGAGGAATGCGATCGTGGCGAGCAGGGGGCGCCGGAGCCCGCGGAACACCACCGCGAAGAGCACCACGATTACCGCAAGCGACCCGATGCTCGCCCGCGTCATGTCGGCGGTCGCCGTCGACATCTCATCGTGCTGGAGCACAGGCTTTCCTGTCAGCCCGATCTCGACCGATGGGAACTTCGCCCGCGCTTCCTCGATCGCGGCGCGCATCTCGACGACCGCCGCGCGGAACGGTTCGGTCTCGGCGAACTCCTTCTCGAACCGCACATCGACCAGGAGGAGCTCCCCGCCCGGCGCGTGCAGGTATTCCCGCTGGCGCGGCTGCGAGAGCTCGCGGGCGACGATCGGGTGCGTCGACTCGTCGCCGCGCGCGACCGCTGCGAGCGCAGGCGCCGACGCCACCATCGCCGCGAGTTCCGCCTCGCTGGCCGACCAGCTCGCGAGCCGCCACTGCTCTTCGGGCTCGATGAACGCCGACACGCGGAACCGCATCAGCCGTTCCGCGAGGAAGTCGACCGACGCCCGCGCAGATGCTTCATCGCCCTTCGGGTCGACGGCGATGATCGCGCCCTCGAGGTCGCCGAATTCGTCCAGGAAAGCGCGATACGCAGGCATGTACGGCCTGCTCTCGAGGATCAGCGAGTCGGTGTCGCTGTCGATCTTCAGGCGAAGGGCGCCGAGCGCCGCGCCGACCGCCGCCAGCATCAGCGCGGCCGCGAGCACCAGCCTCGGCCGAGCTGTGACCGCATCCGCCACGCGCCGCATCACGGCGACTTCGCTTCCTGCTTGCCGCCAAACACGGCGTTTCGTCCGAGCCGCGCGAGCAGTCCGACGGTCGCCGTCGGCTTATGCAGGCCGACCATCACGTCCTCGAACGCGCGCAGGAACCAATCGACGTCGGAATCATCGATCACGAGCGGCGGAATCAGCTTCACAACGTCCTGGTTGTGCCCCGCGACCTGGCAGAGGATGCGGTGATCCTCCATGAGCGGGACGACCACAGCCTGCGCGAACAGGTTCTTGTCCATCGCGTGCGTCGCGGCCCAGTTGGCCTTGAGGAGAAGCGACCGCGGCGCGCCAAACTCGATGCCGATCATCAGGCCGCGCTGTCGGATCTCCTTCAGCATCTCGAAGCGCGGCTTCATCGCCTCGAGTCCATCCTTGATGCGCGCGCCCATTCGCCGGGCGTTCTCCGCGGCGTTCGTCTCGTCGTACGCGGCCAGCGCAGCGAGACCTGCCGTCATCGCCATCGCGCCCTGGTGGAAGGTCGACGAATGCACGATCGCGCGATCGAGCGAGCTGAACACGCGCTTCCAGACATCGCCCTTCACGAGCACTGCGCCGACCGGCACGTATCCGCCCGACAGCGCCTTCGAGAGGATCACCATGTCGGGCTCGACGTCGCCTTCCTGGTCGAGCGCAAGGAACGACCCGGTGCGCCCGATGCCTGTCTGCACCTCGTCGGCGACGAAGAGCGTCCCGTAGGTGCGGCACAGGCGCGCGGCGGCCGCGAGGTAGCCAGGGGAGTGGAGGTTCACGCCCTTGCCCTGGATGGGCTCGATCACGAAGGCCGCGACGTCGCGCTTCGCGAGCGCCTGCTCGAGTGCAGCGAGGTCGTTGAACGCGACCTGCCTGCACTCGGGAAGGAAGGGCGCGAACCCGTCCCGGAAGCTGCTGCAGCCGTTGAGCGAGACGGAACCGCTGGAAAGCCCGTGGAAGGCCTTCGGCGCGTAGAGCAGGCCGGGGCGGCCCGTCGCGCACTTCGCGAACTTGATCGCTGCCTCGACGCCCTCGGTGCCCGAGTTCGTGAAGAACACGTAGTCGAGCCCGCGGCCGACCCGCCGCTTCAGTTCGGCAGCCAGGAGACCCGACAGCAGGGGCGCCTCGAACTGCACCATGGTCGGGAGTTCGAGAGTCAGGTAATCCGCAAGCGCTTTCCGGATCGTCGGGTGGTTCCGACCGAAGTTGCACACCGCGTATCCGCCGAGCATGTCGAGGTAGCGGTTGCCTTGCGCGTCCCATAGATGCGCGCCTGCGGCGCGGACGTAAGTCTTGTCATAGCCAATGGTTCGAAGCACGCTCGCAAAACGCGGGTTTACGTGCTCTGCATGCAGATTCATGCCTGAGCAGGAGTAGTCTTCGATCAGCTGAGCAAGGTCAAAGCCCACGAAACGCTCCGAAAACGCGCGATTTGAGATGAGAGAAAGGCGCGCCGAGCGCGGAGTGTATCCGAGCGACCACCGTGAAATCACAGCCCGTTCTGCATGATTCGCGGGGTTTGACGCATTTGAGGATTGAAGCCGTGTTCCCGTTCCATACGATCCCTCTTGGCCCTTCGGACGACCCTCAGGGCCACTGCTCCATGAAAGGACGACTCATGAGCAAGCTCGGTGTGATGGCTTTTTCCCTCGCGGTGGCGGTGGCCTCCGCTGTGTCTTCTGACGCCTATGCCCAGCATTCCGTCGCGCGCGACTGGAACGAGACGATGCTCGAGGGCATCAAGCGCGACCGCGTGCGCCCGCCGGTGCAGGCTCGCAACCTCTTCCATCTGTCGATCGCGATGTGGGACGCCTGGGCGACCTACGACCCGGCCCTGCAGCAGTATTTCTTCGCGGAGAAGATCACTGCGAAGAACGTCGAGGCGGCGCGGCACGAGTCGATCTCCTATGCGGCGTACCGCCTGAGCAAGCATCGCTTCGCGACCAGCCCGAATGTCGCGACCATCAATGCGATCCTCGATGCGAAGCTGATCGCGCTCGGCTACTCGCCGTCCGTCACGACGACGGTCGGGAACTCGCCTGCAGCCGTCGGAAACCGCATCGCCGCACTGGTCATCCAGCGCGGCTCGCAGGACGGCGCGCATGAGGAAGTCGATCACGCGAGCTATCCGAACACGTATCCCGACGCGAATCCGCCGCTCGTCGTCGCGCTTCCGTTCAATCCGTCGTGCGTCGATCCGAATCGCTACCAGCCGCTCAGCCTGACCTTCTTCGTCGACCAGAACGGAAACGTGATTCCTGGCGGATTCCCGCCGAAGGTCTGCCCGTACTGGGGGACCGTCAGTCCGTTCGCGATCCGTCCGAGCGACATGGATCCGAATCGACCCGGCGTGGTCTCGGCTGCGCCCGCGCCGCCGATGATGAACGGCGCCGGCGACGCCACCTGGCGTGCATCCCACGAGAACGTGATCCACGTCTCGAGCATGCTCACCCCCGACGACGGCGCGATGCTCGACATCTCGCCCCGCGCGATGGGCAACAATCCGCTCGGCACCAATTCGGGCACGGGACGCCCCGTGAATCCGGTCACCGGCCAGCCCTACGCGCCCAACATGGTCAAGCGCGGCGACTTCATCCGCTGCCTCGCCGAGTTCTGGGCGGACGGCCCGAACTCGACCACGCCGCCGGGACACTGGAACGAGCTCGCGAACGTCGTGAGCGACCATCCAGCGTTCGTCCGCAGGCTCGGCGGTCAGGGTCCTGAGCTCAGCCACCTCGAGTGGGATCTGAAGATGTACATCGCCCTCAACGGCGCGATGCACGACGCAGCGATCACCGCGTGGGGCATCAAGGGCTACTACGACACCATGCGCCCGATCGGGGCCATCCGGTACATGGCGCAGAAGGGCCAGAGCTCCGATCCTTCGGCTCCGCGCTACCACGTCGACGGTCTCCACCTCGTGCCTGGAATGGTCGAGCTGATCACGCCCGCCACGACCGCGCCTGGACAGCGCCACGAGGAACTCTCGGGCTACGAAGGCGAGATCGCCTGCCTGAGCTGGCCGGGAGCGCCCGCAGTTCCCGCCTCGCAGTACTCCGGCGTGACATGGATGCTCGCGGGCAACTGGGTTTCGTACCAGCGCCCGACGTTCGTCACGCCGCCGTTCCCGGGCTACATCTCCGGTCACTCGACCTACAGCCGCGCCGGCGCGGAGATCCTCGCCCAGATGACCGGCACCGAGTACTTCCCCGGCGGCATGGGCGTCTTCACCTGCACGCAGAACCAGTTCCTCGTCTTCGAGGATGGTCCAAGCCAGACCTTCCAGTTCCAGTGGGCGACGTACTACGACGCCGCCGACAACTCCGGTCAGTCGCGCATCTACGGCGGCATCCATCCCGACATGGATGACTTCCCGGGGCGCGTGCTCGGATCGCAGGTCGGCGTGCGCGCGTTCACCAAGGCGGTCGAGTTCTTCGAGCCGCTCGCTCCGTGCCCGGCCGACCTCAACTTCGATGCCGACGTGAACTCGCTCGATCTCGCCACGCTCCTGTCCGCCTGGGGCACCGGCAACGCCGCGGCGGATCTCAACGACGACGGAACCGTCGGGTCCGCCGACATCGCCATCATGCTCTCCGCATGGGGACCCTGCGGCGGCTAAGCTCAGTCCGCACTGGATCGACATGCAGCGCGAGGCGTCCTTCTGGGCGCCTCGCGCTTTCTTTGGCGGGACAGGGAGTTGCGGGTTTTGCCGACAAAAGAAGGCAAAATGGAACGATGCGCCGTATCTGCGACCGCAGTTGACGCACTTCTGATGCAGCGACAGTGGGCGACTCAAACGCAGTGTGAGAGCAACGCCCGGACGAAACTGCTCGCAGGACGACCAAGGACATCTGCAGGCTCAGACTCGGAACGACGCGCATGCGTCGCCTGATGCGTCGCGCGCTGGAGAACGCGCGGAGCATCGCTCCGGAAACGGAAAGGCCGACATGCGGCGAGCGGGATGGCACGTGCCCACGTGCCCTTCCGCCCGACAGAGTGGAGTTGCGAAGAGCTGAGCCCTGCGGATGGCCGAGGCCTCGGAAACACGAGGTTTGTGATGTACAACTCTGTTCGGATGGCGTCGCGGGCCCTGCTCGCGATGGCGGTGCTTTCCGCCACCTCTGCCGTGTCCCTCGCCGACCAATCGGTCGCGCGCCAGTGGGACGAAACCCTGCTCGAGTCGATTCGAAAGGACACGCCGCGCCCGCCGGTGCAGGTTCGCAACCTGTTCCACGTGTCGATGGCGATGTATGACGCCTGGGCGGCGTTCGACGCCGATGCGCGCGGCTATCTCTTCAGCGAGAAGATCGCCTCCGCGAATCCATCCGCTGCGCAGAACGAGGCCGTGTCGTACGCCGCGTACCGCGTCATGCGGGCCCGCTATGCGGGTAGTCCGAACGCCGTGCTCATTCGCTCGTTCCTCGACGCGCGGATGACCGCGCTCGGCTACTCGATCGATGTGGTCACGACCGAGGGCGATACGCCCGCGGCCGTCGGCAACCGCGTCGCGGCGCAGCTCCTGTCGTCGATGGTCAACGATGGCTCGCGCGAGGCGAACAACTATGCGCCGCCGCCGGGCACGCCCGGTCCAGTCAATCCGCCGCTGGTCGTCGGGCTGCCTGGAATCACGATCAACGATCCCAGCCGCTGGCAGCCGCTCGCGCTCAGCTTCACCTACGACGCCGCGGGCAATGTGGTCCCGGGCGGCGTGCAGTCGCGGCTCGCGCCGCACTGGGCGGGCGTGTCCACCTTCGGACTCACCGCCTCCGATCGCGACTGGACTCGCGGCGGCGTCTATCTCAACGAGGCCGCGCCGCCGCAGCTCAACGGGATCGGCGACGCTGCCTATCGCGCCGGCCATGAGGACGTGCTGATGAAGTCGGCCATGCTGACGCCCGACGACGGTGCCGTGATCGACATCTCGCCGGCGGTGATGGGCGACAATTCGCTCGGGACCAACGACGGCGATGGGCGCAGGCTCAATCCCGCGACTGGCCAGCCCTACGCCTCCAATGTGGTGAAGCGAGGCGACTGGACGCGTTGCCTCGCCGAGTTCTGGGCCGACGGACCGACCTCGTCGACCCCTCCGGGGCACTGGAACGAGATCGCCAACTCGGTGATGGATCATCCGACGTTCCAGCGCCGCGTGGGCGGCACGGGCCCGGTGCTCCCTGAGCTCGAGTACGACGTGAAGCTCTATCTCGCGCTGAATGGATCGATGCATGACGCGGCGGTCACCGCGTGGAGCTACAAGAATCACTTCGATTCGGCGCGTCCGATCAGCGCCATCCGCTACATGGCGCAGTGCGGGCAGCGCACCGATCCGAACGCGCCGTCGTTCCACCAGAACGGCCTCGACCTGATGCCGGGAATGTGCGAGCTCATCACCTCCGCGACGACCGCGCCGGGCCAGCGTCACGCAGCGCTCGCAGGGCATGAGGGCAAGGTCGCGGTTCTCTCGTGGCCGGGCGTTCCCGCCGATCAGGCGAACACCTATGCCGGCGTGAAGTGGGTGCTCGGCACCCAGTGGATGCCGTACCAGCGCGGGAACTTCGTGACTCCTGCCTTCGCGGGGCACGTGTCGGGTCACTCGACCTTCAGCCGTACGGCTGCGGAAGTCCTCACCCGCATGACCGGCAGCGAGTACTTCCCCGGCGGCATGGCCGAGTTCACCTGCGCTCAGAACCAGTTCCTCGTCTTCGAGGATGGCCCGAGCGAGGCCTTCACCTTCCAGTGGGCGACGTACTTCGACGCCAGCGACAGTTCGGGGATCTCCCGCCTCTATGGCGGCATCCATCCCGACTTCGACGACTTCCCCGGACGGCGCCTCGGCGCGCAGATCGGTGCGAAGGGCTTCGAGCGCGCTCTCAGCCTGTTCACCCCCCCCGCATGCGTCGCCGACCTCAACGGCGATCACACGGTCGACGGCGTGGACATCGCGGTCCTCCTCACTGCCTGGGGTACCGGCGATGCGCAAGCCGACCTCAACGACGATGGAGTCGTCAGCGCACCGGACATGTCGATGCTGCTGAATGCCTGGGGTGGCTGCCAATGAGGTCCTGACGTGGCGAGTGGAGGAGCCGGAAGGCTCCTCGCCCACGCGGTGCCAGGAGACACTGCACGCCGGCGGCGGCCTTCGGGCCGTCGTCGGTGTCTTTTTTGCCGGTGTCTCTTCGGTCGGTGTCGCCTTGCGCTCAGAGTTCCCAGAGGACGCGCCCGCCGACGATCGTTGCCGTTGCGCGACCGCGCACCTTCCAGCCATGGAAGGGGCAGTTGCGGCTCTTGGACGCGAACGTCGACACATCGATCGTCCACTCGAGGTTCGGGTCGATCACCGTGACATCGCCCGCGGATCCTTCCCGCAGCGAGCCGAGACCGTGCTGCCCAAGCCCACAGAGTTCCGCGGGGGTTCGGGTGAGGAGCTCGATCAGCCGCGGCCAGCCGATCACGCCGTCGTCGACGAGCGCCTTCACGTAGAGGGCGAGCGCGCAGTCGAGCCCGATGATGCCGAAGGGCGCGCTGGCGAAGTCGCGCGCCTTCTCGGCGGCGGTATGCGGCGCGTGATCGGTGGCGAGGACGTCGATGGTTCCGTCTGCGACCGCCTTCTTGAGCTCATCGATGTCCCGGCGCGTGCGCAGCGGGGGATTCATCTTGGCGAGCGTGTTGTAGCCCTCGCAGGCGTCGTCGGTCAGCAGCAAGTGATGCGGGCTGACCTCGCCGGAGACGGGGAGCCCCTCTGCGCGCCCGCGGCGGATGATCTCGGCGCTTCCGCCGGAGGACAGGTGCTGCGCGTGGTAGCGCGCGCGCGGCCCGCGGTTCAACCGCACGTCGCGCTCGAGCATGATCTCCTCGGCTTCCCGCGGCCAGGGCAGGAGACCGAGACGCGTCGCGACGGCGCCCTCGTTCATGACGCCGTGGTCGGCGAGCTGCGGATCCTGGCAGTGCTGCATGAAGGGCTTGCCGAGAGAGGCGCAGACCTCGAGCACGCGGCGCATCATGGCGGGGTTGGCGACGCCGTCGCCATCGTCGCTGAAGGCGACGGCACCTGCCGCCGACATCGCAGCCATCGGGGCCAGTTGCTCGCCCTTGCGGCCGACCGTTGCGGCGGCGACGACGAACACGCGCGCGCTCGCAGCCTCGCGGGCCGCCTGCTGGACGAAGCGAACCGTGGTGGTGCTGTCGATCGTCGGATTCGTGTTGGGCATGCAGCAGACGGTGGTGAATCCACCGGCCAGTGCCGACGCCGTCCCGGTCTTGATCGTCTCCTTCGATTCGCCGCCTGGCTCGCGCAGATGGACGTGGGGATCGATCAGCCCTGGGGCGATGATCTTGCCGCCGCAGTCGAGCTGCCGCGTCCCCTGCGGGACGTCGATCGACCCGCCGGTCGAGATGCGGGCTATCCGACCTTCGGAGATCAGGACATCCCCCTCGCGATCGATGCCTTGCGAGGCGTCGAGGATCCGACCGCGGCGCAGGAGAAGCAGGGCGCTCACTGGGCGGCTTCCTCGGTCGCGGCGGGCGCGGTGGCAGGCGCGTCGAGTCCGCCCGGCGGCAGCACGACCGCATCGGCGATGAAGAGCACCGTTCGCTCGGGCGCGACGATGGCGTCGATCTGCGCCTGCGGCTTGCCGGCGTCGAACGCGAGGTGCTTCAGCGTCTCGACCGACTGCTCGCGCACCGTGACATAGCCGATCGCGTGGACCTCGCGGCCGCGGGCGTTGCGCGGCACGAAGAAGGCGTGATCGCGGTTCATGACCCGCACGGTTGCACCCGATGCGCCGCGGATGTCGAGCCAGCAGCCCATGGTGCGGCACACTTGGTCGACGCTGCCCGTGAGGATCACGCGCTTTCCGGAGTCGACGTAGTCGGCGACGCGCTCGGGCGTCGTCTCGGGATCGACGCCGCGCGTCGTCTCGGGACCGACGTTGCCGAAGGCGACCCAGCCGTGATCGAGATCATGCTGGGCTCGCGTCGGATGGGTGCAGGCGCCCAGTGCAGTCAGCGCGGACGCAGCGAGGACGGCGGTCAGGGTCTTGGCGGTACGGGCGAGAGGGGTCGGTCGCATGGGGCGCGATGATAGGAAAAGCACAGCGCCCGGCGCGAGGCCGGGCGCTGAGAGTAGAGCGATGTGGATCGCGTTCCGAGGAACGCGGCCGGATCACTTGCTGGCGGGGCACTTGGCGGCGCACTCGGACTTGGCCGAGCACTCCGACTTGCCGCTGACCGCGCCCGGGGCCGACTTGGCCGACGAGCACTCGGTCTTCGCCGAGCACTTGCTCGCGCAATCCGACTTGCCGCTGACCGCGCCCGGGGCCGCCGTGGACGTAGCCTTGGCAGCCTCAGCGCAGCAACCGGACTTCTTCTCGCCAACCGCGCCAGGAGCAGCGGCCTTGCTGGCCGAGCACTCAGACTTGGCAGCGCAGCACTCGGACTTCTTGGCGCCGACAGCGCCGGGGGCCGAG
>JBEGLX010000014.1:0-52393 GCA_041183345.1 Planctomycetota bacterium | reverse complement strand
CCCTTCCCCCGACATTTGCCGAAATCCCCGCCGATTCGCCCCTTCCGCTACCATTCCCGCCCCCCACCGCAGCGAGAAACACCATGGAAGCAGGCATCGTCGGTCTCCCCAACGTCGGCAAGAGCACCCTCTTCAACGCCCTCACGGCGGCGGGCATCGAGGCGGCCAACTACCCCTTCTGCACCATCGAACCGAACGTCGGCGTCGTGAACGTCCCCGACGACCGCCTCCAGCGCATCCAGAAGCACATCAAGACCCAGAAGGTCATCCCAGCGGCCGTCCGCCTCGTCGACATCGCGGGCATCGTCAAGGGCGCCTCGACCGGCGAAGGCCTCGGCAACAAGTTCCTCAGCCACATCCGCGAGGTCGACGCCGTCCTGCACGTCGTCCGCTGCTTCATCGACAACGACATCACCCACGTCGAGGGTTCGGTCGACCCGATCCGCGACATCGGCACCATCGAGACTGAGCTCCTCCTCGCAGACCTCCAGGTCATCGAGGGCTCGCTCGACAAGGCGCGCCGCAACGCGAAGTCGGGCGACAAGGAGGCCATCCTGCGCCTAGCCGTCCTCGAGCGCTGCTTCGAGTGCCTGAACGCCAGCAACCCGATCCGCTCGATCAAGTTCGAGGGCGACGAGGCGAAGGTCCTCAAGACCCTCGGCATGATCACGGCGAAGCCCACGCTGTACATCGCGAATGTAGACGAAGCTGGCATCGACGGCAGCGGCGAGCTCGTCCAGCGCGTGCGCGCCCACGCGAAGTCGACGGGCGGCAATGTCGTCGTCGTCTGCGCGAAGATCGAGTCCGAGCTCGCCGAGCTACCCGAGGCGGACCGAAAGGAAATGCTCGAGAGCATGGGCATGAAGGAGCCCGCGCTCGCGACGGTCATCCGCGGAACCTACGACCTGCTCGGCCTGCAGAGCTACTTCACGGCGGGCGAGAAGGAGATCCGCGCCTGGACGATCCACAAGGGCTTCACCGCCCCGCAGGCCGCCGGCGTCATCCACACCGACTTCGAGCGCGGCTTCATCCGCGCCGAGATCTTCACGCTCGCCGACCTCGAGCAGTTCCATAGCGAGAAGGCCATCCGCGAAGCCGGCAAGCTGCGCGCGGAAGGCAAGGGCTATGTAATGCAGGACGGCGACATCACGCACTTCCTGTTCAATGTTTGAGCGCGAGCGACTTGCGACAGATTGGGTAAGCGAAATCCGGCGGCCAACGGCCGCCGGGTGCCACGATCCCGAAGCGGAGTGACGCAGTCACAGAGCGACGGGTCGTGCTCGCCTCGCGCTTCGGCTCGCGCGGGAATCATCGACTCCTACGCGCAACGAGCACGACCCCTCGGATTCGCTTCGCTCACCACTCGGGGATCGTGGCACCCGGCGCTTCGCGCCGGATTTTGGATGCGCGCGTTTGTCCCCTCCGGCGGCCAACGGCCGCTGGGTCATGCTTGCCACGTGTCTCGGCTCGCGCGGGAATCATCGACTCCTACGCGCAACGAGCACGACCCCTCGGATTCGCTTCGCTCACCGCTCGGGGATCGTGCCCCCCCGCTCACCCGCGGCGACGGCTCCGTGCGAGGCCCGCGAGACCGAGCAGCGCCACTGCGCCGGGCGCCGGCAGCACCGCGAAGTTCAGATTGTCGATGACAGGCGCAAGCGATCCGCTGCCCGATTGCGGCGTCAGCGTCAGGCTCGAGAACGTCGCGCCCGAGTTCGTGAAGATGCCGACGAATCCCGTCGTCGCGTCGATCAGGCTCACCGACGTCGTGCCGTCGTCGAGCGTCACGCTCAGAAGCAGGCTGGTCGCGCCAGGAGCGCCGTTTCGACCGAAGAACGATCCCGAGATTCCCATCGTCGGGACACCGAAGTTCGAAAGCGTGAGCGCCGCGCCCGAGCCAGCGGTCAGCGCTGGGCTGCCACCGAACGGAGACACGGAAACCCCGCCCGTCGAGCTCGCGGACCACGAGATCGTCAAGCCCGCGCCTGATGCAGCGCCGGTGATGACGGCGCCGGAGGCACCCGACAATCCGTCGAACGACTCGGTGGCGCGTCCCATGCCGGCGACGGTCGCCTCATAGAGCACGGGATCGGTGAAGGTGAGGATCGCGGCAGACGCAGACTGCGCCGCAACGAGCGAGATGCCTGCGGCGCAAAACGCCACACGCAAAGGGCGATGAACCATTGCTGACTCCGGAGAATTGGGACAGGGACGTGGACAGGAACGTGGAACGAGACGCGATTCGATCGCCGAAGCGAGAACCACCAACAACTCGTAGCTGCACCAGGCGCCCTGTACCCTCCCCAACTCCGCAGACAATGTAGCGACGCATCTGCATGATGGGTGGCGACAGCGCACCGACCCGCAAAAAAGAAAACCCCGCCTGTCGGCGGGGTTTCCAAGACGCGATGCGCACGTCCCCGTCGCCGTCAGCGGCGACGGCGCGAGCCGGCGAGGCCCGCAAGACCCAGCAGCGCGAGCGCGCCAGGAGCCGGCACGTACGCGAACTTCATGTTGTCGGCATTCGCGAACACCGACGTGCCACCGACCGTCTGGGCGGTGATCTGGATGCTCGAGATCGAGGCGCCCGTCGAGAGGAAGCCGACGAACACCGTGGCGGTGTCGATCAGGTTGAGGTAGCTCGTGCCGTCGTTCAGGGTGACAAGCACCAGGCTCGCGACGACCGCGTTCGAGGCGTCGGTGCCGAAGAAGTTGCCGCCGACGCCGTAGACGTTGTTCCCGCCGCCGAACGAGATGGTGAGCGGGCTCGTGCCGGCGCCGCTCAGGCGGCCAGCGTTCACGCTTACGCCGCCGGTCGAAGCAGCGCTCCAACCGATCGGTCCAGCGTTACCCGAGAGACCGCTGGGATAGGAACCGCCGTAGGAATCGAAGTTCTCCGATGCCGCAGCGTACGACGTCGTGTTGGCGTCGTAGAGGAATTCACTGGTGAAGACGAGGATCGCAGCAGAAGCCTGCGCTGAAACCGCAGCGACAGCAGCGAAGCTGCAAAGAGCGTACGTAGAGGCCATCACAACTCTCCGAGTGGAACAGGGACGTGGACAGGAGGCAGAAACGGACCGGGCGGGGACACGCCCGTGGGACAGACCTGACACCGCGCCATGCGCGATGCGCCGCAGCGCACGCGCTGCGCACTTCACCGAGCTGGGCCAACGAGGTGGACGCCACGAGGGACCAGATCGCGCGATGGCACGACCCCGTCACCCTCACTCCGAAGACAAAGGTGGCACCAATCCAGAGCGCAAGCAAGCGAAATGCGTCAATTCAACGAGCGATCGTCAGTAAGAAATCTGAACTTGAGATCAAGCGCACCAGCGTCGCCGCCGCATTGGTGAAAAGCCACAGAGCCCCGTCTTGCGACGGGGCTGTGGTGAGTTCCTTGAGAGTCCTGCGCAGTCACGCGCAGTTGCAGAGCGTCGCGCTTCAGCGGCGACGGCGACCGGCGAGACCAGCGAGTCCGAGCAGCGCGAGCGCGCCCGGAGCGGGAATCGCGAAGGTCATGTTGTCGAACGTCGCGTAGACGTCGTTCGTGCCACCCGGAAGCGGCTGAGCCGAGATGGTGATCGAGGCGATCGCAGCGCCCGTCGAGTAGAACCCGACGAAGGCGGTCGCCTGGTCAACGAAGCCGATGTACGAGGTGCCATCCTGCAGCGAGAGCTGGATGATGCTCGGCACCACGTTGAAGTTGATGTCGGTGCCGTAGATGTTGCCGGCGACGCCGCGGACATCCTGACCCGAGAAGGTGATGGTCATCGGAGCCGGGTTGTTGGTCGAGAGCGCCTTGCTGGTGCCGACTGCGCCGACGTAGAGGCCGCCGGTCGCGTTGGCAGACCAATTCACGCCGCCCGTCGATCCGGTCAGCGGGCTCGGGTAGAAGCCGTTGTAGCTCTCGAAGGTCTCCGTGAACTGCGGGGAACCGTCGTTGTTCGCGTAGTTGTCCCACACGAACTCGTTCGTGAAGACGATGATGGCTGCCGACGAGGTCGACGCGATTGCAGCCGAAGCGATGAGGGAGGACAGGACAAACTTCTGCATGGGACTCTCCAATTGCCCAGGGACGGGCTACTGAACTTGACTCGGCGTGAGACAGGTCGCCGAGAGGGACTCCTCGATTCGTCGCCCGGGTGCAATGCCAGCCACCGTGCGAATCTTTTCCAGGTTGGACTCGGGTGCGTGGTGCTTTGGTCAAGAAGGACAGGACCAAAGAAACAAGCAGGACCGAAAGGCGCCTATAGCGCCTCCCTGAACCCTGCTCTCCACTTCCAATATGCGTCAACTCCAACCCAGCGGCAAATTCTGCGGTCGAGATTCCAGAAGATTGTGGGCAATAAGAGCAATGCAGGCGCAGAATCATGCACGTAAGATCATTCTTCAAATGAACTTACATTCATGCTCCAGCGCCCCATGCAGCCTCGTCAAATACTCGTCGAACGAAATCTCCTCGCCGCCGAACTGGACCATGTGCTCATTCGCCTCCTGGCTGTCCAACAGGGTGTAACCCCCTGCCGCCAGGCGTCTTTCGAGCTCAAGCAGGCAGAGCTTCGATGAGTTGTCGCCGCCAAGCTCCCGTCGGGTGAACATGCTCTCCCCGAAGAAAGCGCCCCCGATCGACACCCCGTACAGCCCCCCGACGAGCACGCCCCCAAGCCATGCCTCGACCGAATGGGCGAAGCCCTGGCGATGGAGCTCCGTGTAGACGTCGATCATGCGTGGGAGGATCCAGGAGCGATTCTCCTCGCTCCGGTCCTGAGCGCAGTGCTCCACCACCCGGCGAAACTGGGTGTCGACGCGCAGCTCGAAGGGCTTCTGCCGATCGAGCCGCCGCAGCGACTTCGACACGCGGATCCCACCGATCGGAAGCACGAAGCGCGGATCGCTCGTGATCCAGTGGATGGTCCCGTCCGCATCGCCCATCGGGAAGAAGCCACTGACGTAGGCCTGAAGGACCGACGGCGGATCGAAGCGATGGGCGACGGCGACGTGGTAGTACACGATTCGATCACTTCACGCGAGAGATCACGCGAACCTGCGCGAACTGACGGTGCCCCTCGGGACCTGAATGGAATCCGTAGCCGGATTCCTTCGCGCCGACCCACGGGCAACCGTCCGCGCCGCCGCACCCCTGGTTGATGCCGACCATGCCCGCATCGATGCGTGCGGCGACTTCGCCCGCGCGGGCGACGTCGCGGCCGAAGACCGCCGCACCGAGCCCGAAGGGCGTGTCATTGGCAAGGCGAACCGCCTCATCGACCGAGCGGAACTCCTGCACGCAGGCGACGGGACCAAAGGTCTCCTCGCGCATGATCTCCATCGCGTGCGTGCAGTCGGCGAGGATCGTGGGCGAGACGAAGTTCCCCTCGCGCGGTTCGCCCCCCGCGAGAACCGTCGCCCCTGCTGCGATGGCCTGATCGATCTGAGCGAGCACTTTCGCCTTCTGGCGCGCGTTCACCATCGGACCGACGTTCACGCCCTCCGCACGCGGGTCGCCCTGCTTGAGCGCCAGCGTCTTTTCGCGCATTTTCCGCAGGAAATCCTCGCGAATCCGGGCATCGACATAGATGCGTTCCGTGCTCACGCACACCTGCCCGGCGTTGCGGAAGCTGTTGCGCACCGCGAACGCGGCGGCGGCATCGAGGTCGGCGTCGTCGAGCACGACCAGCGGGTCCTTGCCGCCGAGCTCGAGGATGACGCGCTTGAGCCCAGGTCCCGCGTCGGCGAGGATGCGCTTGCCCGTCTCCCGCGAGCCGGTGAACACGATCAGGTTCACGTCGGAGAGGACGAGCGCCCTCCCCTGCGCGCCGTCGCCGAACAGGGGCGTCAGCACGCCGGGCGGCAGGAACTCGTTGAGAATCCGCACATACGCGAGGGCGACGAGCGGGGTTTCCTCGCTCGGCTTCAGGAGCACGGCATTGCCCGCGACCAGCGCCGGAAGCACCGACTGATGCGGCATCAGAATGGGGAAGTTCCACGGCGTGATCGCGGCGCACACCCCGAGCGGGGCATGGCGCAGCGTGCTCACGACGCGCTTGTCCTCGCGGGGGATGTCGGCAAGGGCGGCGACGATCTCGTCGAGCTCGCCCGCAAAGCCGTCGGCGCAGTAGTTGGCCTCGCCGACCGCCTCGGGAAGCGGCTTCCCCATCTCGCGCGAGGCGATTTCGCCCAGGCGCCTCGCCTCGGCCTTCAGCCGAGCCGCTGCGGGCCGCAGGACGTCCGCGCGCTGCGCGTGGGTGAGCGCACCCCAGCCGCGCTGAGCCTGGTGCGCCGCGAAGACGAGCCGCGGGATCGCGTCGGTCGGCGTCACGTGGACGCGCCCCACCTCCTCGCCGGTGGCGGGGTCGATGGAAGCGAGTTCATGCGTCGGGGTCGATGCGGAAGCCATGCTGCCACACTAGCAGGGGCGGATGCGGGAACCGAGTTCCGAGAACGCATCCCCGGCCTCGGCGGACCCGCCGAAGCGGTTGATCGGCGTGTGTGCTTCCGCTACCGTGCCCGACCCTCCCTAGATGGGCCGTCGAGGACTGCGCCAGCCGCAGGCCTCGCATGGAGCACCAATGCGGCCTCGCCGGTGCCCCAGCCTTGGAGGATTGGCCGCGGACAGGCTTCTTGCAGCATCGCTGCCGGACCCTCCCGCGGGCGCCCGCCACGGTGGCGAGCGTCGTCGAGAGTCCCCGCCCCGTGCATCCGAGCACGGCGCAAGTTCCAGAAGCGTCCGCGCCGAAATCAGCGGCAACGAGTGAGGTCGTGCTGGTCACCCCAGACTGAAATGATCGTTTGGCCCGTGGTGTAATGGTAGCACAAGTGGTTTTGGTCCATTTAGTCTTGGTTCGAATCCAAGCGGGCCAGTTCCGACCTCCTCAACGCTGAACTCAACGCGGCACTTCAACAGGTGCCGAGATGTCGAACCCTACGAACAACTCGAGCCGCGGTCTCGTCGCCGTGATCCTCGCCGCCGGCAAGGGCACCCGCATGAACTCGGATCTCCCGAAGGTCATGCATCCGGTGATGGGCCGACCGATGGTGCATTGGGTCGTCGACGCCGCACGCGCCGCGGGCGCAAGCAAGGTCGTCCTCGTGATCGGCCACGGCGCCGACCTCGTGCGCGACTACTTCGCCAAGCAGGCTGATCTCGCGGGGAAGGTCGATTTCGCGCTGCAGGAGAAGCAGCTCGGCACGGGCCATGCCGTGATGATGGCGCGCCCGAACCTCGATGCCGTCGCGGCGCAGTCGGACGCCTTCGTCCTCTGCGGCGACGGCCCGCTCATCCGCCCCGACACGCTCGCGACGCTGCTTGCGCTCCACCGCAGCGAGAAGGCAGCCGCGACCCTCGCCACCAGCGTCATCAAGGAGCCGAAGGGCTACGGCCGCATCGTGCGCGACGCAGCGGGCAAGCTTGCCAAGATCGTCGAGCAGAAGGACGCGAGCGACGCCGAGCGCGCGATCTGCGAGATCAACCCGAGCTACTACTGCTTCCGCGCCGACGACCTCTTCCACGCGCTCTCGCGCGTCGGGAACAAGAACGCCAGCGGCGAGTACTACCTGACCGACGTCTTCGAGCTGCTCCGCAACGACGGCCGCGCCGTCGCCGCGGTCGATGCCGTGCCGCCGGAGGACGTCCTCTCCGTCAACGACCCCGTGCAGCTCGCAGAGGTCGACTCGATCCTGAGGAAGCGCCACGCTGCGATGGCGGGAGGAACGCGATGAGCTCGAGCGACCGCAACCACCTCAAGATCTTCGCGGGCTCCAGCACGCGCGAGCTCACGCAGGGCATCTGCGCGCACCTCGACCTGCCGATGGGCCTCGGGACGACGACGCGCTTCCCCGACGGCGAGACCATGGTCAAGGTCGAGGAAGACGTGCGCGGCCGCGACGTCTACGTCGTGCTCTCGACCTGCGAGCCCGTCAATGACAACCTGATGGAGCTGCTGGTCTACATAGACTGCCTGAAGCGCGCGAGCGCGAAGCGCATCACGGCGGTCATCCCCTACTACGGCTACGCCCGCCAGGACCGCAAGGACGAAGGGCGCGTGCCCATCACCGCGAAGCTTGTCGCGAACCTCATCGTCGCCGCCGGCATCGACCGCGTCCTCTGCATGGACCTGCACGCCGCGCAGATCCAGGGCTTCTTCGACATCCCCGTCGATCACGTGAGCGCATCGCCCGTGCTCGCCGACTACTTCCTCAAGATCCGCCCGACGCTCGGCGAGATCGTGGTGGTGTCGCCCGACGTCGGGAACGTGAAGGTCGCCAACATGTTCGCGAACGTCCTCCAGTGCGACCTCGCGATCATCGACAAGCGCCGCCAGTCGGGCTCGAAGGTCGTCGTCAAGAACCTCATCGGCGACGTCGAGGGCCGCACGGTCCTGATGTTCGACGACATGATCTCGACCGCGGGCACCGTGTGCGAAGCGGCGAAGCTCGTCGTCGAGCGCGGCGCGAAGGATGTGATCGCTGCCTGCACCCACCCTGTCCTCGTCGGCCTCGCGATGCAGCGGCTCATGGAGAGCCCGATCTCGAAGGTCGTCGTCGCCGACACGATCCCGTGCGGCGCGCGCACCAAGCCACTCGAGTCGAAGCTCGAGGTCCTCTCGGTCGCCACGCTCCTCGGCGAGGCGATCCACCGCATCCACCACGACCAGTCCATTTCCGCGCTCTTCCGGCACGCCGGCGGCGCAAAGCGCTAGGCGATCGACTCGCCAAGAGCCGTTTCAAAGAGTTCGTTTCACACCTTTTCAGTATCGGAGTCAAAGCAATGGCAAAGGAAGTTCCAACGATCCAGGCCTCGCTGCGCGACAAGATCGGCAGCCGCTACTCGAAGCGCCTGCGCGCTGCAGGCCGCCTGCCCGCCGTGATCTACGGCCACGGCAGCGAGCCCATGTCCGTGCACGTCGATGAGCACATGACCATCGGCGCCCTCAAGCGGGGCCTGCACGTCATCAACCTCGACATCGAGGGCAAGGGCACCGAGACCTGCCTCGTCAAGGACCTGCAGTTCGGCTACCTCGGCGACAACGTGATCCACATGGATCTCGCGCGCGTGAACCTCGACGAAGTCGTGGAAGTCACCGTGTCGTTCGAGTTCTACGGCAGCCCCGAGGCTGCGAAGAAGTCGGGCGTCGTCGTCGTGAACGAGCTCAACGACATCAAGCTCTCGTGCAAGGTGCGCGACATCCCCGAGCACGTGCGCGTCGACCTCACCACCATGACCGGCGACACCTTCACCGCGGGCGATCTCAAGCTCCCGGCAGGCATCAAGCTCGCGGGTGATCCGCACGCCGTGATCGTGCGCGTCCAGGTCGTCAAGGAAGAGGCTGCTGGCGAGGCCGCTGCGCCCGCCGCCGCCGCTGCTGCGCCCGCCGCTGGCGCCGCCGCTCCTGCCGCCGGTGCAGCCGCCGCTGCCCCCGCCGCCGACAAGAAGGACGCGAAGAAGTAATCCAACCAACCGATCGCGAATCCCACACCCGGAGCAACTCCCAAGAGATCACCATGAAGCTCGTCGTCGGACTCGGCAACCCAGGACTCGAATACCAGCGGACCCGCCACAACGTGGGTTTCGACTGCGTCGATCGCCTGGCGCGCCGGATCTGCGACGCGTCGCAGACGCCGCGTGCGCGCTTCCAGGCGCTCACCGTCGAAGGCGAGTCGGGCGGCGAGAAGGTCCTCCTTCTCAAGCCCATGACCTACATGAACCTCTCGGGCAGCTCCGTGACCGAGGCGCTGCGCTTCTACAAGCTCGACGCCTCGCGCGATCTTCTCGTGGTCGTCGACGACATCGCCCTCCCCTGCGGATCCATCCGGCTCCGCAGCGAGGGCAGCGCTGGCGGCCACAACGGCCTCGCCGACATCGAGCTCAAGCTCGGGACGCACAGGTACGCTCGCTGCCGCATCGGCGTCGACGCACCTGGGCGCATCCCGCAGAAGGACTATGTGCTCGGCAGGTTCCGCGAAGACCAGCAGCCGCTCGTCGACGAGGCCCTCGGCCTCGCCTGCGAGGCGGCGGAGTGCTGGATCACCCGCGGGATCACCGAGGCCATGAACCGTTTCAACCGTCGCGCAGGCGATGAGCCGGCGGCGAAGACCACGAAGAAGACAGACGCTCCGGGCCAGCAGCCGGGGCCGAGCAACAACTAGAACCCAAACACAAGCAACGCCGCGCAGCACGCGCGGCAGAGATTGGAATCAACCATGGCAGAAACCCGTACCTACGCCTACGAAGGCATGTTCCTCTTCCCGCAGACGGTGTCGGCCGACCTCCAGAGCGCCGCCGACCACATCCTCGAGATCCTCTCGAAGGGCAGCGCCGAGCTCATCAGCATGTGCAAGTGGGACGAGCGCCGTCTCGCCTACGACATCAAGGGCAACAAGCGCGGCGTCTACTTCCTCGTGTACTTCAAGTGCGACGCGCAGAAGCTCGCCGCCATCGAGCGCGACGCGCGCCTCAGCGAGAAGCTCCTGCGCTCGATGATCACGCGCGCCGACCATGTCACCCCCGAGCAGATGGCCGCGATGGAAGGCCGCCAGAAGCTCGCCGACGAGATCGCGCTGCGCAAGATGCAGCCCGTCGCCGCAGAGCCGGCCGCGGAGGCTGTCGAGACCGCCGACGCGGAGTGAGTCGGAAGCTCGCGAATCAAGCACCCGCCCGCGCAATCGCGGGCGGGTGCTTTCTTTCACGAACACACCACGCCGCAGCGTCGGCGGTGAAATGAAAGCGCCGCACGAGTCCATCGCGCGGCGTTTCTTCTATCCATGTCGCCAACGCGAGCGAAGTCGCGCATGCGGCTGCGGAGCAGCAGCCAGCGCGCCAAGTCGCGAGCGCTCTTAAAACGGAATCTCTTCTTCCTGGATGCCGGAGTGGCCGCCGCGGCTGCCGCCGCCCGACGAGCGCGACGGCGCGTAGCCGCCGTCATCGGCAGCACCGGCGCCACCGCCGCTGCCGCCACCGCGACCCTCGACGAACTGGAAGTCGTCGATGACCACGCGCATCTTGGAGCGCTTCTGGCCATCCTTGTCCTCCCACGAGTCGAGCTTGAGCCGACCCTCGACGAAGATCGGCTTGCCCTTCGAGAAGTACTTGGCGATGACCTCGGCGCGGGGACCCCAGCACTCGCAGTCGACGTAGGTCACTTCCTCGCGGTCCTGACCGTCCTTCGTCTTGAACTTGCGGTTGATCGCGAGCCCGATCTCGGCGACCGGCTGACCTGACGGCAAGCTCTTGAGCTGCACATCGCGGGTGAGGTTGCCCATGAGAAGGACCTTGTTGTAGCTCGGCATCGTTCGTTCCTTTCGTTGCTGTGCTGGTTGCCCGACTCAGGAAGGCGCTGTGCCCGCCCGAGCGGCGCGCGGCGATGGGAGAACCAACGCGGCGCTGATCTTTTCGAACCCACTGATGACTTCCACGACTTCGAACGCGACGCACGGTAGCGCAGCCGCGATGTTCGGATTCTATCAGGGTATCGAGTTGACAGGGCATCCACCATCACGGATTTCGCGAGATTCTCGGTCGTTGAGCTCCAACATCCTGCAATTGCGGGGCTTCCGTGTTCCCGCGACCACCGTCCAGCCCCTTCCATTTTGAGCCGGTTTCTCCCATACTGCGCGGCTCGCCACTCGTTGGGCGCCCTCGACCGCGTTGGTCGACCGCGTCCTAACTCACGGGGCTGCTTGCCCCAGGACAGCGACACATGGCACGTCCAGTTGAACTGCTTTTGACCCGCAACGTCGAGAACCTCGGCATCGTTGGCGACATCGTCAAGGTGCGCGCAGGCTTCGCCCGCAACTACCTCCTTCCGCACGCGCTCGCCGAGCACCCGACCGAAGCCAAGATCGAGTCGCTCAAGGTCGCGCGCGCGAAGGCGCTCGCTGAGCTCGCCGCGCAGCGCCAGCTCCGCGAGGAGACCATCGCCAAGCTCAGCGGCGTGAGCATCAAGCTCGTCCGCAGCTGCAACGATCAGGGCGTGCTCTACGGCTCGATCACGCAGCGCGACATCGCCGATGCGCTGGTCGCGGCCGGCTACGCCGTCGACATGCGCGCGGTGCGCCTCGCGAGCCCGTTCCGTCGCGTCGGTTCGTACGCCTGCACGATCCAGTTCGATCGTGATCTCAAGGCCGACATCACCGTCGAGGTCGCAGCCGACCGTACCCTCGAGTCGATGGAAGAGGCCAAGAAGGCAGCCGAGGCAGCCGAGGCGGCCATCCAGGCGTCCGAGGCCGAGGATCGCGCCGAGATGGCGTCGAAGCCGCGCCGCAAGAAGGACTGACCTCCTTCGCTGATCCCGATACCAAGCAAGCAGCGCGCTGGCGAGAGCCAGCGCGCTGTGCTTTCACGAGCGTCGCCGGCCTCGGGTGGCGAGCAATGCTGCCGCGCAGAGCAGTCCCGCGCCCGGCTCGGGAATCACGAAGCTCTCCGAGACAAACTGCACGGACCCCCCTGGGTTCCCGCTGTTGTAGCCAATCGTGAGATCGAACGAGCGTGCCTCGAGATCGGATGCGAGGAGCATGAACTGGGCGAGTATCACGCTGCTCGCCGTGTTGCCTGCCGATCCCACCCGCCCTTGCGTCGGCGCCTCCGCGCCCACGCTCCACGACGTCGGCAGCACGATCGAGTCATACGGCTGCGTGCAGACGGTGCCGTTCGTCGAGCCAGGCACTCCGCCGATCGTCACATACGAATCGACCAGCGCGGGCGCCGCGACGGTGAGCGATGGACACCATGTGCCCGCGACCTGCGAGAGTCCGCCCGAGTAGACATCGTTGTGCCAGAAGCCCGTCGTCGCGCTGCCCGTCAGCCCGAATGCGTTCAGCACCGTGTCCGTCGGTCCGTCGAACCGTGCCCAGAGCCGATACGCAATGAGCTCAACTCCCTCGCTGGTGTGCGCGGCCGAGGTCACGTTGAAGCCGATGAACCCCGCTTCGGCGGTCCATGCCGTCACACCCAACGCGCCCCACAGGGTCGCTGGAAGCAGCACAGGCATGGGGAAGCGCGATCGAACCACCGCAAGACCTCATCGACACGTGGGTCGCAGTTTGGGCAGCAGCTTGGGCAGCAACTTGGGCAGCAGCCTGGGTCGCCACGTGGGTCGCCACGCCCGCACCCCACGGTGCAGCACATGCGCAGCCACCTGGCTCAACGTATACCCCGATTCCCCACCGAGTCGAATGGAACCGCTCAGGTCCCTCGCCCGTATTCACGATCGAGGTAGCGCGCTACGTAGTCGAGGATGCTCGAGCACTCAGGAATCTCGGAATTCGAGGTCCCGCCCATCGGCTCGAAGCGCATGCCCTTGAAGCGGTCGCACGCCTCATGGAGCGCAAGCCCATGCTGGAGGCAGAGGCTGAACGCTCGGCAGAAGCCCTGGATCAGCCCGGAGAGCGTCGAGCCCTCCTTCGACATCTTGATGAAGATCTCGCCCGGGCGACCGTCCTCGAAGAGGCCGATCGTGAGGTAGCCCTCATGCCCGTTGATGGCGAACTTGTGGGTGACGGACCGACGGGTCTGCGGGAGGACTTCCCGACGCGCAGTCTCTCGTGCTTGGCTCGTGGCAGGCATGTGTTCCATCCGTGGATCGATCGTTGCTGCGTGGGTTCGGCCGAGTTCGTTCGGCAAGATCGTTCAGCGGAAAGGGCGCTCCGTGCACCCCTCCCTCAGGCGGGGCGATCGTAACGGCAACCAACCGTCATGTGTCTAGGGAGAACACCGAATGAACTGGGTTCCTCGGCGGACAGGTCAGACGTCCAGACGCTTCCGCAGGACCGCCGCCAGCGACTTCGGGTCGAGGAATGCCTTCGGGGGGCGAAGGTAGACATCGGTGAGCCCCGTCTCGTCGGGCTGCCCCACCACCTTGACCGTGCCCTGGATGCCCGCCAGCAACCGCTCGAGCTCGCGTGGGCGCGACGTGCGCAGGATGACGTCGGGCTCGGCGCGGACGATGGTGCGGATGCCAAGGGTCGCAGCGCGCAGCCGGAGGTCGGCGAGCTCGAAGAGGGTCTTGGTCGAGACGGGCGCCTCGCCGTAGGCGCTCTCGAGGTCGGCGATGACCTTTCCGAGCGCTGCGATCGTGTCAGCTTGACCGATTCGGCGGTATGCCTCCATGCGGCGGGCGTCGCTCGGGATCCAGCCCTTCGGGATGCTGCCCGAGAGACCGATGTCGACGATGGTGTCGAGCGGCGTGACCTTGACCTCGTTGCGCAGCCCCGCCACCGCCTGCTCGAGCAGCTGGCAATACATCTCATAGCCGACGGCGGCGATGTGCCCGCTCTGTTCCTCACCCAGCAGGTTGCCAGCGCCGCGCAGCTCGAGGTCGCGCATCGCGATGCGGAAGCCTGCCCCCAGCATCGAGAACTCCTCGACCGCATGCAGGCGCTTCATCGCCTCGTCGCGCACTGGCCGATCCTTCGGCAGCACGAGGTAGCAATACGCGCGGTGCTTCCAGCGCCCCACGCGCCCGCGCAGCTGGTGGAGCTCCGCGAGCCCGAACATGTGCGCGTTGTTGATGATCATCGTGTTCGCTGTGGGAATGTCGATGCCCGACTCGATGATCGTCGTCGACACGAGGATGTCGGCGTCGCGGCGCATGAAGCGGAGCATCGCGTCCTCGAGTTCCTTCGGCGGCATCTGCCCGTGCCCGACGGCGATGCGCGCGCCAGGCGCGAGCCGCTGGAGGTCGTCGGCCACGCTGAAGAGGTCGTGGATCCGGTTGTGGACGAAGAAGATCTGCCCTTCGCGCGCGAGCTCGCGCAGGATCGCCTGCTGGATGCGGCGCTCGTTGTAGGGGATGACCTCGGTGACGATCGCGCGGCGGTCGGCGGGCGCAGTGGTGAGCGAGCTGATGTCGCGCAGCCCGAGCATCGCCATGTGCAGCGTGCGCGGGATCGGCGTCGCGGAGAGGGTCAGGACGTCCGCGGTCACGCGGAACTCGAGCAGGCGCTGCTTGTGCTCGACGCCGAAGCGCTGCTCCTCGTCGACGATGACGAGGCCGAGGTTCTTGAAGTTCACGTCCTTCGAGAGGACGCGATGCGTGCCGATGATGACGTCGACCTTGCCTTCCGCGAGCGCCTCAAGCGTCGCCTTCTGCTCGGAGTCGGTCTTGAAGCGGCTCACGCTCTCGACGCGGAACGGGTAGCCGCGGAAGCGGTCGCGGAAACTGCGCTCGTGCTGCTCGCAGAGGACGGTCGTCGGCACAAGCACAGCGACCTGTGCACCCGCCTCGACCGCCTTGAACGCTGCGCGGATCGCGACCTCGGTCTTGCCGAAGCCGACATCGCCGCAGACGAGGCGGTCCATCGGGCGCGGACGCTCCATGTCGCGCTTCGTCGCCGCGATCGCCGTGAGCTGGTCCTCCGTCTCGTCGTAGGGAAACTGCGCCTCGAACTCGCGCTGCCACTCGGTGTCGGCGGGGAACGCGATGCCCTTGGTCGCCGCGCGCGCGGCCTGCACGCGCAGCATCTCGCCCGCGAAATCGCGCGCGGATTCCTCGGCCTCCTCCTTCGCGCGCTTCCAGCGGCGACCGCCGAGCGTCGAGAGCTTCGGGCGCGCGCTGCCCGCGCCCACGTACCGCTGGACGAGCTCGATGCGGGTCGCAGGCACGTGGATCTTCGCGCCCTGGTCGAACTCGAGGGTGAGGAACTCCTGCGGCGGAGCATCCTTCGGCGCGCCATCGGGCGTAATGAGCTGCAGACCGACGAACCTCGCGATGCCGTGGTCGCGGTGGACGACGTAGTCGCCGGCCTCGAAGGAAAGGAAGGCGTCCTTCGCGCGGCCGCCGGCGAGCGTGCGCCCGCGGCGGCGGACGGGTGCGCGGTGGAGCACCTCGCTCGCGGGGACGACGAGCGCGGACACCTGCGCCGCATCGAGCAGGAAGCCTCGGGCCAAGTGCCCGACGGGAAGCGCGAGCGCCGACACCTGCATGTGCTTCGCCAGGAGCTCGGCCATGCGTGCGCGCTCGCCGTCGTTCTCGCAGATGACGACCGTCGTGCGACCCGCAGCAAGCGCAGCGACTTCGCCAGCGGCGAGCGCTGCGTCCTCATGGAACGCCGGCGGCACGCGCGCGCCGAGCTTGTCGGCGGCGCCGCCGGCACTGCCGAACGCATGCAGCTCTAGCGTCGCGACCGAGCGCTTCGCCAGCGCAGACAGCGTCGCCGGCGGGCCGTACACGCCGCGGCTGTCGCGCACGCGGTCCCAGTAGGCACGCGCCTGCTCGATGATCTCCGACATCTCGGCGAGCACGGTCACGGTGGCGCCCGGAAGGCACTCGGCGAAATGCTGCGCGCCAGCGCCTGTCTTCGCATCGCCGAGCACGGCGTCGAGCGCGACGGCGACGAGCTCGATGCGCTCGACCTTGCGGTCGGATGCCTGCGTGGCGATGTCGATCTCGAAGATGCGCTCGATCTCATCGCCGAAGAAATCGAGGCGCACGGGCGCGCCGCCGCCGGGCGGGCAGATGTCGACGATGCCGCCACGCACGGCGACCTCGCCGGGCGACTCGACCGACTCGACGCGGCGGTAGCCGCCCTCGACGAGCCACGCGACCAGTTCCGTCGGCTGCACGCGGCCGCCAACGGCGAGATCGCGCACGAGGCTGCCCATGCGCTTCGGGTCCGGCACCGACTGCATCAGCGCGGCGATCGGCGCCACGATCACGCGCGGCGGCGCGCCCTCGGCCAACCGCCGCACGACGGCAAGGCGCGCGATGGTGAGGTCCGCGCTCGGGCTCGTCTCGCCCGGCAGCACCTCGATGGCGGGAAACGGCACGGCATCGATGCCGAGCGAGCGCAGTTCCTCGACGGCGTCGTCGGCTTCATCGAGATGCGCGACCACGAGCAGCACGCATCCGCGCGCGTCGCACTGCTCCCCCGCCGCGCAGGCGATCAACGACGCCAGGCTGCCGGCCGATCCATCTGCCGCGGTCGTGCCGCGACGCTCGATGGCGTGGCGCACGAACGGCGCGAGGGCGCCGTCGATGACGGGAGCGAGCGCAGCACGCAACGCGCTCATCGGTCGACGCGCGCCTCCGCGTGGACTTCGGCGCGCAGCGCCTCGAGCGTGGCTGCGCCGACGCCGGCGACGCGCGCGAGTTCCTCAACCGATGCAAAGCGCCCGCCGCGCGCGCGTTCCGCGACGATCCGCGACGCGAGCGACGGCCCGACGCCGGGAAGCAGCGCGATCTCGTCGACGGATGCGGCCGCCAGGTCCACGCGATGGCGCGGGATGACGACCTCGCGGCGCACGCCGTCTCCAAGCGTGGCGAGCGACCATGAAGCCGCAGCCGCACAGGCGATCGCCGCCGCAAGCGCTCCGAGCCGCACGTGCCGCGGCGTCATGCCTTCGCTCCTCGCGTCTCGGGGTGGACATCGTCATCGGGATCGGTTCCGCGCGCGTCGCCGTGGGTCAGGCGGTGGCGCAGCCCGAGCAATTCGTCCAGCACGGGCTTCGCCCTGCCCTGGGCGTCAAGCAGTCCGTCGGTCGCGGTCGCGGTGTCCTGCAGGCGCGACCACCACGCGCCCTCGATCCACTTGCGCGCAAGCGCGATCTTCAGCATTTCGCCGCCCCACCGCGCCTGCGACTCGGGCGTCCACTGCCCGTGCCAGCAGCCGCCATCACCGCCGTCGCCCGAGCTCGGCACGCCGAAACCAGACACGAAGATGGGCACATCGCGCCCGAGGTAGCCATCGAGGATGTCGGCGATGGTGAGGAACTCGCGGACCGGATCCTGCCCGAGCGCCTCGACCACGCGCACGCCCGCCGCGAAGAACCCGAGGTTCTCGCCGACCACGCGCTGGAGGAACGACGTCGGCCATGCCGCGCCCTTGGCGCCGCACCAGTGCTCGGCGCCTGGAGACTGCAGTTCGAGGATCGTCTTCGCGTCGCGGCGCGCGTCGCGCACGGCTGCGTTCGCCGTCCGAAGGAGCTCAAGCATGCGCTCGATGCCGTCGATGCGCCACGAGGGCAGGTTCGCACCGCTCGCGACCACGAAGAACGGCGTCACCGCTGCGTAGCGCGCGGCCACGAGGCGCGCGTGGTTCCAGATGAGCTCGCGGAACTTCTTGGCGTCGCCGTGATGCGCCATCACGTGATCGGGAATCGCACAGGATCCACCGCGATCGGACGGACCGAAGTCGATGATCGGACCGACGACGACGGGCTTCTTCTCTGCGTGCGCCCACTGCACCCATGCATCGATCGCCGAGAAATCGGGCTTGCCCGCCTTCGCCTCGATCGCGCGCCACGGCGTGCGCAGCGCCAGCACGCCGAACTGCTTCGCCACCGTCGCAGCCATGCCGCGCGGCGCGACCGTCGTCGGGTCGACGCAGAGTCCGCATGCGCCGTTGTCGATCGCCTTGCGTGCGAAGCGCCGAACGAGCAGGAAGTGCGAGTGACGCTCGGCGAGCCGCTCCGCGGCCGCGACGCCCTTCGAGATCGCGGTGCGCGCACAGGTCTCGGCCGCGACCGGATCCGGCTCGCGCAGCGCCACGCGGAAGGCCTCCCGCGCGGAATCCCACTGGTTGAGCGCCTCGCCGCTCAGCAGCGGATTCCACATCTGCCACGACTCGCTCTGCAGGATGAACTGCTTGATCAGCCAGCGCGCGATCTCGACGAAGAGCTCGTACGGCTCATCCTGCTGCGGGAGGAAGCAGGTCTGCAGCACCATGCGGCCCGCGGCGCCCGTGTCGACGAGCAGCGCCAGCCCGACTGGCTGATCGCGCTCGGGCACGCACACGATCGTCTGGCCCTTCGTCCCGACCTTGCCAGCGGTCGGCCGGCCATCGGTGCCGACGAGGTACGCCGACCGCAGGACCCACGCTCCAGCGGAGCCGGTCCCATCGGGGCCCTTCGGGTCATGAATGCGGAATCGCAGCACGGATGCACGCTCGAAAAATGCCGTCCGCCGCCGAACCCATCGTTCCGTCAGAGTTCGCCGGCCGTCGACGCGGTGCCGTTCCTAGCCGCAACCACGCCGTCGCGCTTCGGAGTGTACTCTGCCGACGATGGTTTCCCAGTCGACAAGCCCGCCTCCCGCGAGGGTTTCCACTCCCGTCTTCCGCACGGAGCTCCCGCTCCCCGGTCGCCGCGAAGGAAAGGTGCGCGACGTCTACCGCTCCTCGGCGGACCCGGCCGCGCCGCTTCTGATCGTCGCGACAGACCGCCTGAGCGCGTTCGATGTCGTCATGCCGACGCCGGTCGCTGGCAAGGGGTGCCTCCTCACGACGATGAGCCTGGGTTGGTTCGCGTTCCTCCGCTCGCGCGGGATCGTCGGCGACCACGTCCTCGGCACCGATCTCTCTGCCGTCGCGGGTCTCACCGACGCCGACCGGCGCACGCTGGCGGGCCGCTCGATGCTGTGCCGCGCGGCGCGGGTCGTCCCGATCGAGTGCGTCGCCCGCGGCTATCTCGCCGGCAGCGGCTGGAACGAGTACCGCGAGCATGGGACCGTCTGCGGGATTCCATTGCCAAAGGGGCTCGTCCAGTGCAGCCGCCTGCCGCAGCCGATCTTCACCCCGGCCACCAAGGCCGAGCAGGGCCATGACGAGAACATCTCCTTCGAGCGCGCGTGCGAGCTCGTGGGCGCGCCGCTCATGACCCGCCTGCGCGACCTCACCCTCGCGATCTATTCGGCGGCCGCCGAATACGCGCTCGAGCGCGGCGTGATCCTCGCCGACACCAAGTTCGAGTTCGGCTTCGCGCTCGGCGCCGATGGCAAGCCCACCGACGAGCTCATCCTCGTCGACGAGGTGCTGACGCCCGATTCGTCGCGCTACTGGCCGGCGAACGACTACGCGCCTGGCCGCGACCAGCAGAGCTACGACAAGCAGTTCGTGCGGAACTACCTGCTGAAGCTCGTGGCGGAGAAGCAGTGGAACAAGGAGCCGCCGGGGCCGCCGCTCCCCGCCGACATCGTCGAGGCGACGGTGCGCCGCTACGAGGAGGCGCTGGCGAAGCTCGCGCTTCCGCCGTTCGGTGCCGCGCGCGGAGGCACGCGATGATCGCGCAGCTGATCGACGGCAAGCTTCTCAGCGCGACCGTCCGCGAGTCGCTCATCGCCCGGATCAAGGCCGCGGGCCGCCCGGTGCGCCTCGACGCCGTGCTCGTCGGGAGCGACCGCGCCGCTGGCATCTACGCGGAGAACCAGGCGAAGACCTGCACCGCCGTCGGCATCGACTACCGCCTGCACCGCCTTCCCGATGGCGCCGGCTACGACGACATCGCAGGACGCATCCTCCTTCTGAACACCGAGGACGACGTCCGCGCGATCATGCTGCACCTACCGCTGCCCGAGGGCGTCGATGTCGAGCGCATCCAGTCGCTCATCGCGCCTGAGAAGGACGTCGAGGGCGTCAACCCAGCCAACATCGGCAACGTCGTCTACGGGCGCCGCAGCCTTGTCCCCTGCACGGCGCTCGCGTCGGTCGAGATGATCGAGTCGACAGGCGTCGAGCTCCGCGGCTCGCGCTGCGTGATCGTCGGCGCCTCGAACATCGTCGGCAAGCCGATCGCGGTGCTCCTCATGCGCGCCGAGGCGACCGTGGTCTCGACCAACAAGTTCACGCGCGCGATCGCGGAGCTCACCCGCTCGGCCGATGTCCTCGTCGCAGCCGCGGGCGTCCCCGGCCTCATCAAGGCCGACATGGTCAAGCCCGGCGCCGTCGTCATCGACGTCGGCATCAACCGCGTCACCGGCCCCGACGGCAAGTCGATGACGGTCGGCGACGTCGCCTTCGACGAAGTCCGCGAGGTTGCGGGGTTTATCTCCCCCGTCCCCGGAGGCGTCGGACCCATGACCGTGGCCATGCTTCTGCGAAATACCGTGGATGCTGCGCTGCGATAGCGGTCGCGATCGGTAGCATGGGGCACCCGAAAGGAACCTCATGCTCGCCATCGCAACCATCGTCGCCTCCGCGCTGCTCGCCCTTCCGCAGGACAAGGCCGCCGAGAAGGCCGTTCCCGCCACCCCGATCAAGCCCGCCGCCGCCGCGCAGGCCGCACCTGCGGCGCCCATGAAGAAGCTTGGGATCGGCGACGCCGCCCCAGCGCTCCAATACGACGAGTGGATCAAGGGCGACAAGATCGACGGCATCGCCAAGGGCAAGGTCCATGTGATCGAGTTCTGGGCGACCTGGTGCGGCCCGTGCATCGCGGTCATGCCGCACCTGTCCGAACTGCAGAAGAAGCACCCCGACGTCGTCGTCGTAAGCGTCGCCGCGAGCGAGCGGGGAAAGGAAGAGGCGGCGAAGATCGCCAAGGTGAAGGAGTTCGTCTCCGGCAAGGGCGACACCATGTCCTACCGCATCGTCTACGCGGGCGACCGCGAGAAGATGTCGAAGCCATGGATGCAGGCTGCCGGCCAGCGCGGTATCCCCTGCGCGTTCATCGTCGACAAGGACTCGAATATCGCCTGGATCGGCCACCCCGGCACCATGGACGCTCCGCTTGAGCAGATCGTGGCCGGCAAGTTCGACGTCGCCGCCGCGAAGAAGGCCTTCGACGCCGAGCGCGAGGCAGAGGACGCCATGATGGCGATCTCGATCGCGCGCCGAGAGGCGACGACCTCAGGCGACTACGGAAAGGTGATCGAGCTCCTGCAGGCCGCCGTCGCGAAGAACCCGACCGACGCGATGAAGATGCAGCTCTTCCAGTGCCTCGCCATCGCGGACCGCGGCACCGAGGCGTGGAAGCTCGGCGAGGAGATCCTCGAGGCGAAGCGCGCCGAGCCGATGATGATGAACCAGCTCGCCTGGTTCATCGTCGACCCCGAAGGAGGCGTGAAGAAGCCGAACCTCGACCTCGCGATGAAGGCCGCCGAAGCCTGCACCAAGTCCGACGCCAAGAACGGCGCCTTCATCGACACGATGGCGCGCGTCGTCTTCCTCAAGGGCGATGTTGCGCGCGCGGTGGAGCTCCAGAAGAAGGCGATCGAGCTCGCCCCCGAGGGCCCGATGAAGTCTGAGATGAAGGAAACGCTCAAGACCTACGAGTCGTCGCTCAAGAAGGCCTGAGCGAGCGGACCGCACTGAAACCGACGAGGCGTGGTTCCCTGCACGGAACCACGCCTCGTTCTCTTTTCCGCCGCTATTCTCCCAGCCATGTCCTTCAGCACGTTCGGCGGTTCACTCACGCAGGGGCTCAAGCGCCACGCCGTCGTCGTGGGTGCGGGCATCGTGGGCGCGTCGACTGCGTGGCACCTCGCCAAGAAGGGCTGGGCGGTCACGCTCCTCGACCGCGAGATGCCGCGCGCGATGTCAGACGGCGCGAGCGGTGGAAACGCGGGGCTGCTCTCGATCGGTCACTACCCGCTCACGCGTCCCGGCGTGTCGTGGCGCGGCATCAAGTGGATGTTCTCGCGCACCGCGCCGCTCTACATCAAGCCACGCCTCGACCGCGAGCTCGTCTCCTGGCTGTGGAACTTCCACCTGCATTGCAACCAGCGCTACCTCGACCGCTGCATGGAGACGCTGTGCGCGATCGGCTGGCAGACGCTCGACGTGCTCGAGCGGATTATGGCCGAGGAGCAGATTTCCTGCGACTACGCGCGCGACGGCTGGCTCGACGTGGTGATGAAGCCGGAGAACATGGCGAAGGCCGAGGCCGAGGCACGCAGCCTTGAGAAGTTCGGCTACAAGTGGGAGCGCATCGAGGGCGACGAACTCCGCCGCCGCGATCCGTGCTTCACAGCCGAGGTCGCCGGCGCGATCCACATGAAGGACAGCGCCCACTGCGCGCCGAACGACCTGATCGCCGGACTTCTGCGCGTCCTGCCGAAGCACGGCGTCAAGGTGCGCTTCGATGCGGAAGTTCGCGCATTCCGGCAGGCGAAATCGGGCGCGATCACCGCAGTCGAGCTCGAGGGCGGCGACGTCATCAGCGCCGACGCCGTCGTCCTCTGCGCGGGCGTCTGGAGCGATGCGCTCGGCCGACTCGCGGGCGTCAAGATCCCGATGCAAGGCGCGCGCGGCTACCACCTGCAGTTCGACTACCCGCGCGCCGACGCGCCGGCGGTGCCATCGACGGGCATGGTGCTGCACGAGACCTTCGTGGCGATCACGCCGATGAAGCGCGACGGTCACCAGCAGCTGCGACTCGCCGGAACGCTCGAGATCGGCCCGCTCGGACAACCGTGGATGCCCGAGCGCCTCGGCATGCTGGTGAAGGGCTCGCGCCCGTACCTCAAGGGACTCGACACCCTCAAGCCTGCTGGCGAGTGGGCGGGCTACCGCCCTTGCACGTCGGATGGCATGCCTGCGGTCGGCGGCGTACGAGGCAAGTCGGGGCTCTACGTCGCCACCGGGCACGCGATGATGGGCATGACGCTCGGTCCCGTGACCGGCAAGGCGATGGCGGAGATCATCGCCGGCGAGAAGCCCTGCTTCGACGTATCGATGCTCAGGCCCGACCGCTTCTAGGTGTTCGGCTCATCGCGCTCGATGTCGCCGCCATCCGGGCCGTCGTGGTCTGATTCCTCGCCGTCACCCTCGCCCTCGCCCTCGCCCCGTTCGGTCTCGAGACCGTCAAGGACGCCAAGCGCCGCCTCGAACGCGATCATTGCGCCCAGCCGCGCGGTGCGATCATCGATGTCGAAGGCAGGACAAAGCTCCGCGATCTCGACACCGCGCACGCGCCCCGACGCCATGATCCCGCGGAACACACGGCGGAACGCGGAATCTGGTGCGATGCCCATCGCGTTCGGCGCGCTCACGCCGGGTGCAAACGCTGCGGCGAAGACATCGAGGTCGACCGACAGGCAGATCTCCGCCTCATCGACGCCGTCGTTGATCGCCTCCATCACGATGTCGATGGTGTCGAGCGCGAAGCCGTCGGCATCGACGAGCGTCGCGCCGATCGCTTCGGCGCGTGCGAACAGAAGGCTCGTGTTGCCCGCCCGCTGCACGCCGAGCGCGAGGTAGCGGAAGGTGGCGTTGCGCGCGCGGCACCACTCGGCGGCCTGCGAGAACGGCGTACCTGAGTTCGGACCCGCGTCGGGAATCGGACGCAGGTCAAGGTGCGCGTCGAAGTTGATGCATGCCGGGGGCGAGCCCGTCGCCTGTGCCACGCCGAGGAAGTGCCCGAAAGCCTGGTCGTGACCGCCACCGAGGATGACCGGCATCGCGCCCGCGCGGACGATCGCCTCGACGGCCTGTGCGAGCGCCTCCTGCGTCTCGAGCACGGTCGCACCCGCCACGATGTCGCCGCAGTCGAAGATGGTGATGCCGTCGATCGCCGGGAAAGACGCCATGCGCGCGCGGAGTCGTGCGGGGCCATCGGCCGCGCCTGGCCTGCCGAGGTTCGCCCGCACGCCGAGATCGCTCGCGTAGCCAATCAGGCAGATGGTCGGGTCGAAGCAATGCTCGAGCGGATGGCGGAGATCGACGGTCTGCACGACCTGGTGCCAACGCGAGACTTCGGGCGTCACGCCGTCGATCCTTCCTGTCCAGCAGGCGCGCGACGCCTCGTCGGGCGCGCGGTAGAGCAGCGAATCCACCATCACTTCTTCTTCCCTCCGAAGATCCCGTCGAGCGCCTCGCCAACGCCCTTCTCGAGCTTCTCGCCTGCGCCCTTGAGCGCCTCTCCAGCGCCCTTGCCAAGGTCGCCAAGCCCCTTGCCGATTCCCTTCAGCGCCTCTTCAGCGCCCTTCACACCGACGTCGACCGCGCCGCGCAGTCCGTCGCCGATCACCCCGCCGAGCCCCTCGACGGCCCCTTGCATGCCGCCGAGGACCTCGGAGCCGATGCCCTCGATGTTGGCGGCGATCACCGACTTCATGACCGAGCCGATCACGACGCCCGACAGTTCGCTCGCGAGCACGTCGACGCCGCCCTTCGAGGAAAGGTCGCGCACGACGAGATCAGGCAGCTTCACCTCGACCACGCCGTCCTTTCCGCCCGCGATGTTCCGAAGGTGAACGGTCATGCGCTCGAGGCGAAGCTCCTTGACGATCGCTTCCTTCGACTCGCCCGGCGGCGGCTCAGGCTGCGGCTCGGCGGGCTTGTCCGCGCCCGTCGCCTTCTTGAGGTTCTCCACGATCTTCTCGACGTTGAGCTTTCCGTCCTTGCCCTTCTCGAGATCGATGGTGAGGTCGGACAGGGCGACCCTGTCGATCACGATCTTCTCGCCGGTGAGCTGTGAGAATGGCGCTTCCACCGATACCGAGCCAAGCCTGAGGAACTTGACGGGCGCGTAGCCCGCGGGGTTGTCGACCTCCAGCCCCTCGATCGTGGTCTTGCCCGAGACGATGCCGACCGAGACGCTCTCCGCGCGGGTCGGCACGCCGAGGACGTGCGATCCTGCCGTGCCGATGCCCGCCTTGACGATCGAGTCGAGGAAGAGCACCGCACCGACCACGAGCACGATGACCAGCAGTGCGAGTGCGATGAGCGCCTTGCGGAGGATGCCGCCGCGACGGATGGTTCGGGGAGCCATGGCGCGCAGAATACGGGTTCGGACGCCGCGTTTGCGGGGAAATGCGCCCCGCAGCGCGAACCGCTACCATCTCCGCCCCATGCTCGAACCCGACATGAACTCCCCTGAGGCGAAGCAGGCGATGGCGCACGTCAAGTCGCTGCTCGGCTTCATCGGGGAGGACCCGGAGCGCGAAGGGCTCGTCGACACCCCGTCCCGCGTGGTGAAGGCCATGTACGAGCACTTCTGGGGTTACCACGCCGACCCCTTCGAGCCGCTGCAGCGGACCTTCAGCGAGATCGAGGGCTACGACGAGCTGGTGCTCCTCCAGGACATCGAGGTCCACAGCCACTGCGAGCACCACATGGTGCCGTTCGTCGGCAAGGCCCACGTCGCCTACATCCCGAACGGGCGAGTGGTCGGACTTTCCAAGCTCGCCCGCGTGGTCGACATCTACTCGAAGCGTCTCCAGGTGCAGGAGAAGCTGACGGCGCAGATCGCCAATGCGATCAACACGACCCTCCGTCCCCACGGGGTCGCGGTGGTCATCCAAGCCCGCCACTTCTGCATGTGCTACCGCGGCGTCCGCCAGCCCGGCGCCGTCACCACCACCTCGAAGCTCCACGGCTCGTTCCTGACGAACCCAGCCGCGCGCATGGAGCTCTTCACGCTGATCGGCCTGAAGCCCGATTGACGCGTCCTTCAGCGGAATTCACGCACTCGGAGGCACCTTCCGAGCCGATATCCTTCGCTCCCCGAAGGCCACCACCATGTCCGAAGTCACCGCACCGACGCCCTCCCCCGCCGCCCCGAAGAAGATGGACGACATCGTCGCCCTCTGCCGCCGCCGCGGCTTCATCTTCCAGTCCTCCGAGATCTACGGCGGCATCAACGGCTTCTGGGATTACGGTCCGCTCGGTGCGAGCCTGAAGCGGAACCTGAAGAACGCGTGGTGGAACGACGTCGTCGAGCGCGAGCTCATCGGTCCGGACGGCAACCCCGTCGACATCGTCGGCGTCGACTGCACCATCATCATGAACCCAAAGACCTGGGTGGCGTCGGGCCACGTGGGTGGCTTCAACGATCCGATGGTCGACTGCAAGGAGAGCAAGCAGCGCTACCGCGCCGACCACCTCGTCGTGCTCGGCTCGACCGCGGCGGGCGCGCGCCTCTACGCCTTCGTCGAGAACGACGATGACCAGCGGGCGACGGCCACCAAGTCGCTCACCAAGTATGAAAAGCGCGACGCGCTCGACCCCGCGGTGCACGTGCTGCGCCCATTCATGTCGATCTCGGCCGAGGAGCGCGCGCGCACGATGGGGCCGCATGCGAAGGAAGCCGGCACGCTGACTGAGCCGCGCATGTTCAACCTGATGTTCGAGACCTACTGCGGCGCCGTGCGCGACGAGAACTCGCTGGCGTACCTGCGCCCCGAGACCGCGCAGGGCATCTTCGCGAACTTCTGGAACGTCTGCGATTCGACCCGCGTGCGCGTGCCCTTCGGCATCGCCCAGATCGGCAAGGCCTTCCGCAACGAGGTCACGCCGCGCAACTTCACCTTCCGCAGCCGCGAGTTCGAGCAGATGGAGATCGAGTTCTTCATCCGCCCCGACACCGCGAACGAGTGGTACAAGTGGTGGCGCGACTGGCGATTCTCGTGGTGGCAGCAGGTCGGCCTCGCGGGCGCGAACCTCATCCTCCGCGAGCACGATCGCGACGAACTCGCGCACTACGCCAAGGAGGGCGCGGGAACGAGCGACATCGAGTACCGCTTCCCCTTCACTGCACCTGGCTTCGGCGAGCTCGAGGGCGTCGCCCACCGCGCCGACTTCGACCTCAAGGCCCACGCCACCCACTGCGGCAAGGGCGAGAAGATGCGCTACTTCGACCAGGAGAAGAACGAGCGCTACTTCCCGCACGTGATCGAGCCGTCCGCGGGCGCGGATCGCGGAACCCTCGCGCTCCTCTGCGAGGCGTACACGCCCGATCCGTCGCGCGCCTCGGGCGTCTACATGAACTTCACCCCGCGCATGGCGCCGGTCAAGGCTGGCGTCTTCCCGCTGGTGAACAAGGACGGCCTCCCCGAGATCGCGGAGCGGCTGTACCGCGACCTGCGCCGCAAGCACAACGTCGAGTTCGACGAGAAGCAGTCGATCGGCAAGCGCTACGCGCGCATGGACGAGGCGGGTACGCCCTTCTGCATCACCATCGATCACGATGGCGCCGCGAACGGCACAGCGACCATCCGCCACCGCGACACCCAGGCGCAGGACCGCGTGGCGATCGACCGGATCGCCGCCTGGGTCGACGAGCGCGTGGGCTGAACGGCACAACCGAAAAAGCACGGCGCCGTGTGTCTTTCCGCAACACACGACGCCGGCCCAAAGAGCGATGGATACGCCCGTCTGTACGCGTGTCGCGTCGGCGGGATCGTCCGTCCTGTCCTATCGGGCGGATTTCGCCTCCAGTCAACGCGAAACGATCCAAACTTGACGAATGCGGGGCGCCCCGCCTCCCCGCCGCTTCGGCGGCGCCAGGAACACACCACGTAAAAAGCCCCACGCCGCCTTGCGGCGGCGTGGGACTCGTCCCTAACTAGAAGCACGCCTCTTTCGAGGGGACCCGTCGTGAGGAGTCGCGGGCCTCGGCTTCTATGGATGCTCGCGCGCTTTCGCACTGCAGGGCACCCCGGATAGGCCCCGCTGCACTCGGCAAGCGAACTTCCAACACGCGAAGTATGGAATCGGTTTCGCCTGCGGTCCATAAGGCAAATCCCCCAAACCCGGCGTTGGTTTCATCCGCCCCTCGACTTACGCAAAGAGGCGCTCGTCCACCAGCATGCCCTGCGGGATGGCGAGGTCCGCCGTATCTACCATCGTGGCAACGGGATACGCGCATGCATCGACGGCGAATGCCCCTGCGGGACGGTGGTTTCCGCTGCGCCCAAGTCCACCGAAGGGCAGCTTGCTGCTCGCTCCTGCGGTGCCGGTGTTCCAGTTCACGCAGCCCGCGCGGCAGTGGGCGAAGAAATGCCGCCACTCCGCCTCGTCCTGGCTGAACAGGCTGGCCGCGAGCCCGAAGCTGGTTGCATTCGCCTGCTCGATCGCGTCGTCAAGACCGCGCGCGCGCGCGAACTGCACGAACGGACCGAAGATCTCGGCCTCGCTCGCACTGCGCACGAAGCGCCCGACCTCGACGGCGCCGGGCGAGAGGAAGAAGCCGGCGCGATCAAGCGGACTCGCCTCGAGCAGCAGCCGTCCGCGCGAAGCGATCGCAGCCTGTGCCCGAAGGACGGCATCGCGCGCCTCGCCGGTCACAAGCGGACCCATGAACGCTGGCACGCCATCATCGGCAGCGGCGATCATCAGGTTCGACGCGAGCTTGAGCACCATCGGAATGAAGCGGTCCGCGACCGAATCCTCGACGACGATCCGACGCGTGCAGGTGCATCGCTGACCAGTGGTGGCGAACGCAGCGCGCACGCACTCGATCGCGGCACGCCGCAGATCCGCCTTCGCGGTGACGACCGCCGGATTCGACCCGCCCATCTCGAGCGCGATCAGTCGCCCCGGCGTGTCGAGATTCGCCTCGAGGATGCGGCGACCGACCGGGAATGAACCGGTGAAGAGCACGCCGTCGACCTCGGGATGGGTCGCGAGCCGTGATGCGATCGCGGCGCCACCCTGCACGACGTTGAGGACGCCCGCGGGAAAGCCTGCCTCATGCGCGAGCTCTGCGAGCAGCTGGCCGACGGATGCGCCCTTCTCGCTCGGCTTGAAGACGACGGTGTTCCCGAGCAGCAGCGCCGGAACGATGTGGCCGTTGGGCAGGTGCGCGGGGAAGTTGTACGGACCGAGCACCGACATCACGCCATGCGGGCGAAACGTGCAGATTCCGGTCTTGCCCGCTCCCGCCGCGACCTCGAATCCAGCGACGCGCGCGAGCACGCGGTCCTCGAGCGTGATCGTCACCTTCTCGGCGACGATCCTCGCCTCGAGCTCCGCCTCCCACCGCACCTTGCCGACCTCGCGCGAGATGGCCGCAGCCAGCCGCGCAGCGTGCTTCACGCATGTCTCGCGCCAGCGCTCGAGATGCGCGCGACGCTCGGCGAGCGACAGCGCGCTCCACGCGGGCAGCGCGCGCCGGGCGGCGGCCACCGCCTCCTCTGCATGCCCGGGAACCGGAGTGCCCTGCCAGACGATCGTCGCGGGATTCGCGGGATCACGCGTCACGATGCCGTCGCCTGAGAGCGTGCGGAATGCGCCGTCGACGAAGTCGCTGGGCGATTGCTTCAGGTACGCGGACGACGCGAGCACGGGCTCATCCCTTCTTCTTGCGGGTGCGCGTCTTCGACTCGGGCAGCGGCGTGAATCCGACCATCGCGCCGTCGGCGGCGCCGATGGTCTCCAGTGCCTCCGCGGGCAGCACGATGCGGTCGCCGTGCACCTCGCACGCGCTCCGCGTCGCGCGGAATCCTGAGCGACCCTTATGCGAGACGAAGCCATCGACGCCAGCGGCAGGAGTCCCCGCACTCGCACGGAGCGACGTGGTCGCCTTCACGATCGGGATGTCATCGATGCGGACGTCCAGGTACGGGCCGCCGTCGAACGGATCGACGTGCCCGTGGTGCTTGAAGCCCTGCTTCTCGAGCATGCGCTTCGCAGGCTCGGTCTCGTCGCCGACCTTGCCGATCAGCGCGCGCGCCTCGGGCGGCAGGAGCGAGGCGAAGATCTCGCCCTTCGGCCACAGCGACAGAAGGAACTCCTTCGAGCGCGAGCTGAAGAGGTCCGCTTCCTTGTAGGAGAGGTTGATGAAGCGTCGTCCGAGGTACTCCCACAGGAGCGTGCCCGAGTCCGGGGTCAGCGGTCCCATCATCTCGGCCAGGATGCGCTCGGCGAACTGGTCGCGGTGCAGGCCGATGAAATGGAATCGGATGAGCGAGAGCAGCGAGCCGAGGCGCTCGGGGCGCCCTCGGAAGCCGGGAGCGAGGATCAGGCCGCCGACCTCGCTCGGGCCGCTGATGTCGGTGCCGAGCTCGAGCGTGGTGTGCGTCTGCCCGAGCTGCAGATCCTCGCTGTAGAACGAGCGCTTGCCCGTCTTCAGGTAGATGTGCGGATGGCCTTCCCATGAAACGCAGCAGAGGATCGAGCAGGTGCCGACCACCTCGCCCGACTCGCCGTCCTCGAGCACGAACATGAACTCGCGCTCGCGGATGTCGTCGACGTCGCCGCCGAAGCTGCGGCGGCTGCGCGAGACCTTCGCGGCAAGGAGATCCTTGTCGGCGGGCAGGTTGATGAAGTGCACCATCTTCGCCAGCTTCAGCAGCGTCGGAAGGTCGTCGAGGATGGCTTGGCGGATGACGAACATGCGTTAGGCCGTGCGCGCGAACGACTTCTCCATGATCTCGAACACGGGGCCGAACTGCTCGGGCTTCATCACGCCGACGGGCGGAAGGAAGCGGAGGTGATACGGGCCGTGTCCACAGCTGAAGGCGATCACGCCGTCCTCGAAGAGATTGTTGAGGAGCTTGCCGATCTTCTCGCGACTGCCGCCGAAGGGCGTAAGCCGCATCATGCCGCCGTGGCCGGCGACGACGGTCTTGCTGGTGCGTCCGAGCGAGTTCACGACGGGCGGGAACCACTGCGGATGCCTGGCGACGAAGGCATCGGCGTGCTGCTTGTACGCGGCGAACAGCTTGGAGATCCGCCCGTTCGGACCGTAGTAGCCGCCCGACTGCAGGCGCTGCAGGATCGAGAGCCCGGTGGCGAACGAGCTCGTCGACGCCGCGAACGTGCCGGACAGCAGGCCGGCCTTCGGATTGAAGTCGGCGGTGTAGAGGCACGCGCAGGCCTGGGTGATCTTGCCGACGGTGACGACGTCGATGTACTCGCCGAGGTTGAGCCGCTCGAAGCAGAACATGCTCTCGGTGCGGCCGAAGGTCTGGACCTCGTCGTCCCAGATGGGGATGCCCGCCTTTCGCGCCGCCTCGAACAGCGCCACGAAGAACTCGCGCGGCGCGGTGTTGAAGCCGCCCTCGCCCTGCACGAGCTCCGCGATCAGGCAGCAGTGCTGCCCGGGATAGCGGTGGATGAGCTGCTCGAGATGCCACAGCGTCATGTCGATCGAGCGCTGGCCCATCTCGGCGTCGTAGAACGGCAGGTAGTCCACGAGGATGTTCTGCGCGATGCCCTGGCGATAGGCGGCGGTGTCGCCGATCTGCGACATCGTGGTCGAGCGGCCCATGAAGCAATCGGCGAACGCGATGATTCGGGGCGCTGCATTCGTCTTCTGCTGGCAGACCTTGAGCGCAGCCTCGTTGGCCATGCAGCCTGAGTTGGTGATGAAGCAGTGCTTCAGGCGCGAGCTGCGCGCAGCCTCGCGCGACAGGAACTCGCCGAACTCGATCGCCTCGGGGTTGAACTGCAGGTTGCCCTGCATCACGAGATCAGAGATCGAACCGCGGATCGACGCCTCGATGAGCTCGGGGTCGCCGTGGCCGAACATGTGGACGCCGATGCCGTTGATGAGGTCCCACTTGACGCTGCCATCGACGAGCTCGACGAGCGGACCATTGCCGACGCCCGAGCCGAGGTAGGGGTAGAGCGGACCGCGGCCGCGCACCTCGGTGGCGCGCTTGAGCCAGCCGTCGAGCGTCTCCTTCAGGTCCGCGCGCGGCGGGCGAGCGCCCGTGAGCTCCCGCTGCTTCGCCTCGACCTCGGTGCGGATGGCGCGGATCGCGGCATCGATCGCGGGGCTCGAGTGCAGTGCGGAACCAACAGTGGCGGGAGCGGTGAGCGTGGTGGTCATGGCTGTGCTTGTTCCGCGCAGGACGCGGGCTCCTGTTTTCGACTCTTCCGAGAGGGGGTCTGTAGCGTAGGGTCGCCGAATTCGGCGGGTTACGGGACACGCACCTGCCGCGCCAGGAGGATGGCGAGCATTGCGGCCCTCGGAGCGAGGGTGTCGAGCTCGATGTACTCGTCGGTCCGGTGGAGATTCCCGCCCACCGGTCCCATGGTGTCGAGGGTCGGCAGCCCCTCCGCCTGCATCAGGTTGCCGTCGGACACTCCGCCCGACTTGCCGAAGCCCACCTTCTGTCCGAGCGACTCGCCGATGGCGCGGATCTCTTCGGCGAGCGCGCGCACTGCTGTGGTCTCCGGCTTCGCGGGACGATTCGACTCGTACTCGATGCGAGTGCGCGGCAGCGGCGCGTCAGAGGCGGTCGCCAGCGCGAGCAGCCCGCGCTTGAGGACGTCCTCGCGCGCGCCATCTCGGAAGCGCGCGTTGCCCCACGCACGGGCGCGGTCTGCGACCACGTTCGTCGTCTTGCCGCCCTCGAGCGGACCGATGTTGACCACGGTCCCCTGCTCGAGATCGACGAGCTTCGCTGCCTCGAGGATGCGTGCGGCGAGCGCGTTGACCGCGCTCACGCCGTTGGCGAAGTCGCGCCCCGCGTGCACGGCGCGCCCCTCGCACTCGATCCGAAAGCTCGCGCTGCCGAGGCGCTCGGTGACCAACGAACCATCGGGGAGCGACGGCTCCATGGCGAGACCGAATCCGCCGGCGGCGGCGCACGCGCGCGCCTCGGCGCGGATCGCGACCTTGCTGTGGAGGCTGCCGGTCTCCTCGTCCGAGTTGATGAGCACGGTCCACGCCGGCGCGACGCCGAGTTCAGCGAGCACCTCGAGTGCGTGCACCATGATGACGAGCCCGCCCTTCATGTCGATCGCGCCAGGACCGACCGCACGCGTCTGCGACGAGCGCGTCAGCGACTGGAACGGACCGAACGGGTCATGCACGGTGTCGAGATGACCGGTGAGAAGCACGCGGCGGCCAGCACCGGCGCGCGCGACGGCACGCAGCGCCGGCGGCGGCGCGGCATCTGCGGCCTGTCCAGGCTGCACGAGCCACGCCGGACGCTGTTCTCCCGCGATTTCGCTGATGTCCGCGCCGAGCGCCTGCAGGCGTGCGCGCATGATGGCGCGGAATCGCGAGAGCCCGGGCTCGTGACCCGAGCAGGTCGGAATCGCAACCCACTCGGCCAGGTCGCGCTCCATGGCGCCCTGCCGCTCGCGCAAGCGCGCGGAGATGTCCGCCTCCCGAGCCTCAGGCATGCTGCGCTCCCTGCGCGACGCCTTGCCAGACGCCCTGCGCGGTCGCCGCGTCGGCGAGCGCATCGAGATCGATCTCGCCCTCGTAGACCTCCGTCGCAGGACCGGTCATGCGGACGCTTGCCGAGTCCGACGGCCACTCGAGCCGCAGCGGACCGCCGGGAAGATGGGCGTCGATCGCGCGTGCGCTGCGCCCGAGCAGGACGCCCGCGACGCACACAGCGCTCGCGCCCGTGCCGCAGGCGAGGGTGATGCCCGAGCCGCGCTCCCACGTGCGCATGCGCGCCTCCTTCATGCCCGGTCCGAAGCGGACGAAGTGCACATTGATGCGCGAAGGGAACCAGGGGTCGTTCTCGATGCGCGGACCGACGGCCTCAAGCGGCACCTTCGACGGGTCCTCGCAGCAAAGGATCACGTGGGGGTTTCCCATCGAGACCAGCGTAATGTGCGGCTCGACCTTGGCGTCGCTCCACCAGCTTCCGCCGCCCCACCTCGCGAGATCGACGGGATGCCCCGCGACGGTCGCATCGGCGGCGACCGCATCGACGCGCGCGGGAATCCGCGCGTGGGCGAGGATCGGCGCGCCCATCTCGACGGTGGCGTGGGACACGCGCCCATCGGCGCCGCGCGACCACGCGACCGCGAGGATGCCGCGACCGGTCTCGATCCGCAGCGGATTCACCGAGGCGATGCCGCGGTCGACCGTGTACTTCGCCACGCAGCGAATTCCGTTTCCGCACATCTCGCCCTCGCTGCCATCCGCGTTGAACATGCGCATGCGCACATCGGCGTCGCGCACGGTCGGCGCGCAGACGGCGATGAGCCCGTCGCTTCCGACCGCGAAATGGCGGTCGCTCACCAGGCGCGCCGCGCGAGCGAGATCAAGCCCCGCATGCTGCGACCCGTCGATGTAGACGTAGTCGTTGCCGATGCCATGCATCTTGGTGAAACGCATGGCGCGAGTGTAGCGGCTCCGTCAGCGCGCGATGAACTCGAGGGCGAGCGCCGCGGCCACGATGGTAGCCGATCCCCAGCGGATCACAGCGACCTGCGTGTCGATCGGAAGCGATGCCAGCGGTGCGCCATCGAGCAGCCGCAGATAGCGCATGCGCCATTGGATCGAGCCATGGCGCCAGCTTCCGCGGGAGATCGGAATGTGGTTGAGATACGCGACCATGCGGAGCGCGCCGGCGACGTCCTCGATCGCCTCGGGCGTCGCCGAGTCCCGCCCAGCCGAACGGCTGATGAGCTGGACCGCAAAGGTGTCGGCCTGCCGCTCGAAGCGGCGGCTCGCGTAGCCAAAGCAGACGAGGGCGACGGCGAGGATGCCGATGTCGCTGCCGATCGAGGTCGCCTGCGCGATCGACTCCTGCGCGCTCGGGTCGGCGTCGGCGGCAAGCCGGTCGAAGAGGGCAAGCGCAAGCGGCTCCACAGCCGCGATCGCGAGGACGCCACAGGCAAGGAGCACGATGATGAGCCAGATCATGTGCTTTCGCACGACGTGCCCGAGTTCATGCGCCATCACCGCGCGCAGATGCGGCCGGCTCATCCCCTCGAGAAGCCCGTCGCTGAACATCACGCAGCGCAGCCCAGGAAGGAGACCCATCACCGATGCATTCGCGATCAGCCCGTCGGTCGGCCACACCCAGATCTCGCGCACGCCGACGCCCGCCGATGCCGCCATCGACTCGAGGTCGTCGCGGATCGGTCCGGGCTCAAGCCTGCGGAGCCCAAGGAGCATCGGAATGATGAGCGGCACCAGCACGAACAGGCAGAGCACGCCAGCGGCGCTGCCCGCGAGACGCACGACCTCGGCTGATTCGGGAGCGAGCCTCAGCGCGACCATGCGCGCGAATTCGCCGATGAGGACCGTGAGAATCACGGGCGCGATCAGCGGGATCATGCCCGCACGCGCGCGCGCAAGCAGATAGGCGACCCGCGTGGGAACGGGATGCACCGGCACGCCCGAGTCGAGCTCGCGCATGAGCCGCGCCTCGCGCAAGCGGCGCTCGATCGGATAGAGCATCCAGTCGTGCGCGAGCGTGGAGCCCGTGGCGACGAGGACGAAGAAGACGATGGTCGCGAACCGCCCGACTGATTCGTCGATCACGTTGGGAAGCGCGCTGCAGGCGGCGACGATCAGCAGCACCGCGACCTTCGCACCGATCCGCGCGCTCGATGCGAACGCGCGCTCGACGCCGGATTGATCCTGTCCGTCCATCCCCCGCTGTGCCAGCCGGTTCATGCGCGCGCCGAGCGCGACGGCCAGCAGCGGCGCGCAGCCGAGGATCGCGAGGCCCCACAGCGGACCGATCGGCAGCACTCCCGAGAATTCACTCGCGAGCACCGCGATCGAGACGTGGACGATGAGGATGAACTGCATGCGCTCGCGGTCAGCCTTCGGGGCGGCTGACGGCGCCAAGATCGACCACGAGGCGGTCGTAGCGGTAGAAGTCGACGCCGATCAGGTCGGCGGAGAGGAACGTGAATACGAGGCCGTTGCAGCGGGTGCTGTCGGCGAAGGCGAAGTCGCCGGTGTGCGGCCCCGCGTACTCCGAGTTCTCGTACTTCTGGGTGTGGTTGTGGTAGTGGAAGAGCCCGGTGTAGAGCGCGTCGAACAGCGCCTGCGGGCTCTCGAAGCGGAGGTCGCCGTTCTTCGAGCGCGGCGGGAACTCGAGCAGTTCGCCGCGTCCCTCGCGGTCGAGCGCGAGCACTCCGCCGTACTCGGTCGTGCGATCCTCGCGGTCGCGATCGGCCTGTTCGAAGAGATGGCGGCGAAGCGCGGGGTCCTCGAGCAGATCGAGGGCGAGCGCCATCGCAGCGAGATCCGACCAGCTCGCGCGGTCGCGCTGCTCGTAGAGGCTCTCGGTGAAGCCCTGGCCGAAGCCGGTGAAGTCGGGCGACGCGCGACGGCGCCCCTTGGTGCGGGCTTCAATCTCGGCCAGCAGATCGGCGTCGGACGCGGTGAGGAGCCCCGCCCGCCGACGCAGTGCAGCGACGGCGACGGGGATCGAGCGGATCTCCACGGCCTCGCGGCGGTCCTTCGGCATCGCCGCAAGCGCCGCGCGCGCGGACTCCATGAAGGCAGCCCGCGACGGTTCGCAGAGCTTGCGCGCCCAGAGCACTTCCTCGCGCGTCGTCGGCAGCACGCCGAGCTCATTGGCGACGCGCGCGAGGTCGGTCAGCATGGCATCGCCCTGGACGCTCGCGGGTTCGGCGAGAAGCGCGCGCAGGCGGGCGGAGTCGCCCGACTTCATCAGCAGCTCCCAGCAGCGGATCCGCAGGTTGGCGCTTGTGATCGGGTCGGCCTCGCGCATCGTGCGGAGCAGCGTGGCGCTCACGCCCTCCTCGCCGACCAGCCGCCCAAGCGCGATCCGCTCCGGGCGCTCCTTCGACTGGAAGCCGACCGCGGGATTCGCCCACGCGCGGATGAGGGTGGGCACCAACTCCTCGACCTTCCGGTCGGCGATGAGCGCGCACACCTGCTCTCGCCACGAGACGTCACCCATGCGCGGGAGACTGTTCTGCAGGGCCTCGACGAGCGCCTTGCGGTCGGTCTCGAGGAGCAGATCGAAGGCCATCACGCGCGCGTCGATCGCGTAGCCATCGGCGGCGACCATGCGCCGCAGCGAGGAAGTCGTCTCAGGGGACGGACCGAACGTGCGCGCCGCCTCGATCGCGGCGAAGTAGGTCTCGCGCGCTTGACCCGGGCGCGACAGGACGCTCGCTGCCTCTTGGCTGCTGCGCGGGGTGTTGGCGCAGCCCGCAGCGGTCGCAAGGACGAGCGCGACGGCGCAGGAGCGGACGGTGAGGCTTCGGTACAGCGGGTGCTTGGGCACGGCGAGACCGTATCATCCTTCCGCGATGAGCGACCGCCCGAACGATGCCCAGCCAGCGAGCCTCGCGCCGGACGACTTCCGCCGTGAGGTCGAGCGCCTGCTTGGGCTCATCCGCCCTGCCGTGCAGGAAGACGGCGGCGACATCGAGCTCGTCTCCGCTGAGCCGTCGGGGCTTGTGCGCATCCGCCTGCTCGGTGCGTGCGTCGGCTGCCCGTCGTCGAGCCAGACCCTCCACCACGGGATCGAGCGGACGCTCCGGACGAAGCTCGGAGGACAGGTTCGAGTCGAGGCGGTCGCGTAGCCAGACCGCGTTTCGGACGCCGCAAGCCCTGCAAGCGCCGAGAAGTAGCGAACTCGGCGCTTTTTGCCGCCCTTTGGTCGGTGATTCTCCCTGCGAACACTTCCGTCGCCCCACAACCTCGGTTAGTCTGAATCCGTCAGCCACGCGGCAGACGGGTCTCGTGACCCGGGCAGGAGGTCCCCCATGCTTGTCATCACTCGACGTGAAGGTGAAGAAGTCGTCATCGGAGACCCCTCGAGCCCGATGGGTGTCGTGCGCATCGTCGCCATCAAGGGCGACCGCGTCCGAGTGGCCTTCGACTTCCCCCGCACCGTCGAGGTGCACCGCCGCGAAGTCGCCAACGAGATTCTCGAGAACGGCACCCCGAGCGAGCGTCCCGTGATCGGGCAGATCCGTCCCGCCACCGAAGGCGGCTGAGCGAGGCAGGTTCAAGTCGTCACTCCTCAAAGCGGTCGCGTTGCGACCGCTTTGTCTTTGGCACTCGGGCGGCTCGGGGTCCGGGGCTCGATCGACTTGGGAGTCGACCACTGATGCAAGCGGTTCCGCAGATTCCGGCGGTGCCTCCGTCGTTTGAGCGGTCGCCGCTGCGGCGGCGACCTTCGGTGCTGGTTCGATCATTCGGCGTCCACAGGCAATGAGTGCCCGCAGACGAAGTCTGCGGAACGGATTGCGTGGGAGTCCATGCCCGTGGCAGTCGGCTGACCCCTCACGCAGGCTGTTCCGCAGATTTCGGCGTTGCCTTCATCTGCGTGCACTCACTGCAAGCGGACTCCGGGCGGGGGACCACTCCATCGAACGAAGTCCGTTGGCAGTGAGTGCCCGCAGACGAAGTCTGCGGAACGGGTTGCGTGGGAGTCCATGCCCGTGGCAGTCGGCTGACCCCTCACGCAAGCTGTTCCGCAGATTTCGGCGTTGCCTTCATCTGCGGGCACTCATGTAAGGGCGGTCGCGACTGCGACGGCTCCCTCTGGACGAGCGCCGCGCGAGTGAATCGCGACGGCGCTCCCGACGTGCGTATCGCTAAAGCGAGCAAAGGCGGCGACCTGCGGCGAAGCGGCAGCCGCTCGCCAGTTGCGAGCGCTCCAAAACGACAGCGGCTCCGACCCTCGCAGGTCGGAGCCGCAAATCGTGTCTGACCAGCGATCCGTGCCGGTCAACGGAGATTGCCTGGCCGTCCCTGGCCAAGCGGAGCGATGCGAAGGAACCTGCGCGCACCCGTGGCGCAGGTGTGCTGGAGACGGTCGTTGCCTCAACGATCGTGCGTCGGCGCATCCTTGCGCTTCTGCGGTCCAGCCACCGGTTGCCCGGCTCCTTCGAGGCGGTTGGCTCGACGATCCGTGTCGCACCAGCCGCTTTGTCGTTCCAAATGCGACTGCGCCCGTCAAGGCACCATCGCGCCACGTTTCATGTTCGTTCGGCCTGTCCTGCTGTTCAGGCTGGTCGGCGCGCGCGGAGCGCCCTGCGCTCCAGCTCGCGTTCCTCGAGCGTCGCCAGCTCAAGGTGGTCGCGCACGCCAAGGATCACGACCGTTCCACTCAACCCAAAGTCGTTCAGCAGCCGATCAGGGATGCGCACACGTCCCGCGCTATCGAAAGGCACCCTCGCAGACCGGGGAAACAGATCCCGGTTGAACCTCACCACTTCTTCCTGCGTGACCAGGCCACTCTCGATCCTGTCGGCCTGTTCTTCGAACTTCCTCTCCGGCCAGAGCCAGAGCGATCCGTTCTGTCCGGGTGCAGCGACAAACGCCTCGCCGTGCCGATCCGGACGCCATGCGTCTCGAATCTCCGAAGGGATTGCCAGCCGCTGCTTCGCGTCGAGGGAATGCTCGTACTCGCCGAGAAACATGCTGCAGAGTCCTTCGCGTCCCTTGCGGGACAATGGGAGAATACTACACCTTGCCCCACCTTTCAACACCTTGACCCACTCAGGGGTCTTTTTTCTTGAAAATATTTCGGGGCGTGTTCGGGGATTGGGTGGCGCACCCGCGCCTGCGGGGCATCCTTGACCCGTTCTGATGGGATCTTGCTCGGTGCGATGTGTTCGGCACCAGCCCGTCGAGTTGTGTGATGGCCTCCCCCATGAATCAGACCCCGAGCCCTGAGATGTTGCAGGCGCTGGCCAGCGTGCCCGCCGGGCAGTTCCTCATCACCACCGCGTACGGGGATGTCCGCGACGGCCGCATCGTCGATCGCGTGCAGCAGTGCGGGACGCAGCCGGCGATGCTGCTGGTCGCGATGGAGAAGGGACACCCCCTCTCGCCGCTCATCCGCGACAGCCGGACCTTCGCGCTGTCGCTGCTCGATCCATCGGAGCGCATGCTCCAGCGCGTCTTCGGTCCCGATCGGCGGATCGGCGACGATCCCTTCCTGACCTACCCGCATCAGGTTGGCTCGATGGGCGCGCCGATCGTCACCCGCGCGGTCGCCTGGTTCGACTGCGAGGTCGTGCGCCATCTCGACATGGAGACGAACTTCGAGCTCTACATCGGGCTCGTCCACTCCGCCGGACTCGGCAGCGCACCTGCACAACGGCTTTCAGCCGCGCTCAACGTCGCCCGCACCGGCGAACCGCGCACGCTGCGCCCGCGCATCGCGCCCGACCGCAGCCCCGTGGCGGAGTCCCCCGCGGAGCGCCCACGCTCGGCGACGCCGATCCGCAACGGTTCGCGCGTACGCTAGCGCACGATGCTGCGACTCCCTGCCGCGCCGCCTTCGCTGCGCGACGATCCATCGAACCGCCTCGGACTCGACTACGCCGCCGAGTCCACGCGCTTCCCGAAGCTCGGCTACGGGATCGTCGACATGCACGCGCACATCAACGGGATGGAGGCGAGCGCGATCTGGGCGCCGATCGCGCGCTCCTACGGCATCGAGAAGACGTTCTCGATGACTCGCCTTGAGGACGTGCCTGCGATGCGGGAGCGCTTCGGCGACGCGCTCGAGTTCATCACCATCCCCGACTGGCATCACGCGGACAAGCGCCACGGGCATGGCACCGACTACCTCGCGCGCATCGAGAAATACCGAGAGCTCGGCACGCGCATCGTGAAGTTCTGGAATGCTCCCCGCTTCATCGATTTCGGCCTCGAGGCGGGCGACAAGCATCTCCTCGCGCTCGATGGCCCGATGCGCCTGGAGCAGATGCGGCTCGCCGAGCGGCTCGGCATGATCTGCATGACGCACGTCGCCGATCCCGACACATGGTTCGCGGCGAAGTACACCGATCGCGAGAAGTACGGCGCGAAGCTCGACCACTATGCGCCGCTGCGGCGCGCGCTCGACCGCTTCGGGATGCCATGGATCGCCGCGCACATGGGCGGGTTCCCCGAGGACCTCGGCTTCCTCGACCGGCTGCTCGAGGCGCATCCGAACCTGCACCTCGATACCAGCGCGACCAAGTGGATGGTGCGGGAGCTGGGGCGCCACTCGCGCGACGAGATCGTGTCGTTCCTCGAGAAATGGCGCGGGCGGATCCTGTTCGGAACCGACACGGTCACGACCGACGAGCACCTGCGCGAGGGCGACAAGAGCTCGGACATGGGCAAGAAGGCGACCTCGCGCGAAGGCGCGCACGACCTCTACGCCAGCCGCTACTGGGCGCTCCGCATGATGTGGGAGGGTTCGGGCGAAGTCGCATCGCCGATCTCGGATCCGGACCTCGCGATGGTTGCGCCCGAGCGGCACCGCCCTCTCGACGGTCCGCCGCTGCGCGGACTGGCGCTGCCGCCCGACCTGCTGCGCGTGCTCTATCGCGACGCGGCGCTGGCACTGCTCGCGAAGGCCTGAATCTCGCGCGCGAGCTGGGCCACGTCGTCTGCGAATCGATGGACGAGGGCGTGCTCGCCATGCGCGCCGAGATCGATCGACGCATGCACGAACGCAGGGATCCCGCAGGCGAGGGCCCAGAGCGCCGGCAACGGCGACATCGGTTGCGCGGGAATCGTGCGCTCGCCGTCGCGGAGGTTCCGCCAGCCAGCGCATTCCGGCGGCATGGTGGCCGCGCCATCCTGGTCGGCCACGATCGCGTCGACCGCGGGGAAGACCTCCCACGGCCGGTCGATGCGCTCGTCGACGATGACGGGCTTTCCCTGCGCGGCCTGCTCGAAGAACGCGCCGAGCTTGGCGATCCGAGGCGTGCGTGGCGATGCGAGCAGTCGGATCGGTGCGCCCGCCACGCGCGCCATCGACGCCGCCCGGATCGCGAACGACGGATCGACCCACTCGCTCGGCTCGCCCACCATGGCCAGCGCGAATTCGTGCGCCGCCAGCCCGAGCTCGCGGCGGACACGCGCGCGGCGCTCGCTCGCCCACGGCTGTGACGGTGGAAGCGCGTCGGGAATCCCGCAGAGCACCAGGGCATCATCGACCGCCGCGCGAGCGCGCACGCCATGGGCGATCGCGCCCGAGCCAACACCGACGATGGGGAGATTGCGGAAGCGGCCCGCCGAGCGCCCGACGACCTGGACCTCGACTCCCGATGGGAGCCCCAGCGCACGAAGGCGAGCGACGAACGCCTGTGGCCCGAGCACGAGCACGGCATCCCCGTCCTGCGACTCGCGCGCGATGCGCTCGAGCGTGCAATCAGCCGATTCCTCGAAGTTCACGACGTGCAGTGCAGGCGCGCGTCCGCCCGACATCACTGCCTCCGCGCACCGAGGTTCTCGCCGAGGTCGAGTCGGTCGTGCTCGTAGAAGAGCTGACCGACCTCGCGGGCGATCCGCTGCGCGAGCGCATCCTCGACCTGTGAACGGCCAGCGCGGGTGCGCAGCACGTTGGTGTCGTTCTCGCGGATGGTGGCCGTGACCTCGCGCCCGTCGGGCATGCGGTCGTTCGCGGGATAGACGCGCTCCTTGGCGTCGATGTCGAGCACCTTCACGCGAACGATGGCGGTCGGGCGGATGCCCTGGTTGTCGCTGCGGCCGGCGATGTCGAAGGTGGTCGGGCGAATGTAGATCACCTGGCTCGCGTCGAGCGCGCGCGCGATCGACTCGATCGGCAGCAGCTTGTCCGCGTTCGCGCCTGCGCCGTTGCGCGAGACGGAGATGGCGTCGCGGGTCGACACCGTCGAGGTGAGGATCTCGCGCTGCATGAGGTCGAAGCTGACGGCGTCGCCGATGGCGGTCCGCAGCGCCGTGCGGGGCAGGATGTTCAGCGGGTCATCGACGAACACCACCGTCTTCTTGTTGGTGAGCGTGTACTCGGCGTCGATCTTGCCGGGACCCTCGATCGCGTAGGCGACCGGAGTCACGATGTTGCACGCTGGGATCAGCGCACACGTGGCGATCGCGAGCGAGGCAAGCGCTGCGCGGGCGAGGATGGTGGTTGGGCTGCGCATGGAGGTGGATTCTGAGCGAGGACGCGGACGAGATCTTCAGCCGAAATCTAGGGCAGAGATCCGAAGCCTAGAGCTTCGGGTACTTGTCCTCGATGTGACGGTAGAACAGCCACGAGCTGCGCTGGATGAACAGCGTCAGGAGACCGAGCTCGATGTCCTCGCGACGGGCCGACTCGCGTCCGACGCCTTCCTTGTCGGGGAACTTCGAGACGACGTTCGAGGTGAACACGAACTCATCGGGCGCGAGGCTGTCCGCCTCGACGACGCCGATGTGACCGCCCGCGACGCCATCCCAGAGGTAGCTGTTGCCGGTCGGATTGAGCCGGTACTCGTAGAGGTCGATGAAGACCAGCCGCTCGACGCCGAGTTCCTTGGCGATGTCGCCGTAGGGCATCGCGCGCCACTGCGGCGTGCGGTACTGCCAGCTCAACACGGTGGCGGGCGGCAGGACGGTGGCGTCCTTCACGTACTGCGCGATGCGCGCGGAGACGTTGGCGGTGATGTTCTTGACGACCGCGGGGTGCTCGACGAGCGTCGCATAGTCGGCGTTGACGATCACTGCGCAGGTCTTCCCCTCGAGTCCGTCATAGGCCGCCGGCACGTCGAGCTTCTTGCCGCGCTCGATCTGCTGGCCGATGGCGCCCACGGCGCCCGCGATGCAGCCTCCGAGCGCGAGCGAGGTGCAGGCGACGCAGGCGAGGAAGAGGGTGTGCTTCAGTGTCTTCATCGGTCAACCAAGCCAGCCGCGCATGGTCGCGGCCTTGTAGCCCCACGCGAGGAGCGCCGCGATGCCGAGCAGCCAGCCGACGCGCGCGCTCCACAGACGCTCGTAGACGGGCCATACGGTTCGGCCCGAGACGAGGGTCCATGCGGATCCGACGAATGCCATGCCTGTCGCCATCGCCAGCAGGCAGCCCATTGGCTGGGCGGCGAAGCTCTCGATCAGCCTTCCCTTCGCTGCATAGGCGAAGGACGTCGTCATTCCGCAGGAGGGACATGGTACCCCGAACCGCTGCGGCCACGTGCAGGCTGGCAATCCGAGGGCTTGATGGGTCCCGAAACCTTGTCTGGATGGTGCCAGGAGCCATCCGGTGACCAACACGGCCCCAGCCGCAAGGAAGACGACCAGCGCCGCCAGCCTGCGCTGACGCACCGATTCGGGCGCAAGCGCATCGACCGCGGCCGGCGGTGGTGAAGGAAGCGGCGGTTGCGCGAGGTCGGCCACGCCTTGCAGCGTAGCGCGCGAGCCGCGGCGGTGCCGTACCTTCCGTGCGATGCCCGCCGCGCCCCTGCCCCTTTCCACCACCGCGCCGATCACGTGGATCGACGCCCATCTTGACCTCGCCTACCTCGCCGTGAATGGGCGCGACATGCGCGTGGCGGTCGATGCCGCGGCGCCGCACTCGCTGACCTTGCGCTCGCTCGCGGAGGGCAACGTCCGCGTCGCCTTCGGCACGATCTTCACAGAGCTCGGATCCGATCCCGCGAAGGAGCGCGCGGCGTATCGCGACTCGGACGACCTTGAGGGCGCGCATCGCGCAGGGCTGCTGCAGCTCGAGTGGTACGAGGCCATGGAGCGCGCCGGCGAACTCGACATCATCCGCACGCGCGCCGACCTCGACCGCGCGCTGCGCGGCGAGGCCGGACGCCTCGGCATCATCCTCCTCATGGAGTGCGCGGATCCGATCCGCTCGCCAGACGAGGTCGCCTGGTGGCATGCGCGCGGGCTGCGCGTGGTCGGGCTGTCCTGGGGACACGGCAGCCGCTACGCGGGCGGCAATGCGCGCGCGGGTGGCGTCACGCCCATCGGGCGGCGCTTCGTCGAGGCGCTCGACGCGCACCGGATCCTGCACGATGCGTCGCACCTCTCGCGCGCGGCGTTCGACGACCTGCTCGCGATCTCGCCGCGATGCGTGATCGCGTCGCACTCGAACCCGCAGGCGCTGCTCAGGGAGAACGAGCGCCACGCGACCGATGCGCAGATCGCGGCCATCCGCGACCGCGGCGGCTGGATCGGTCTCAACCTCTACGGCAAGTTCCTCGCCCACGATCGCCGCGCGACGCTGGCGGACTGCACGGCGCACAGCATGCATGTGGCCTCGATCGCCGGAGCCGACCGCATCGGTCTCGGAAGCGACCTCGATGGCGGCTTCGGGCGCGCCGACCTTCCGGTCGAGGTGCAGTCGCCCGCGGAGTTCGTGCGGCTTCTCGACGGGCTCGAGGCGGCGGGCTTCATGCGCCTGGGCGGCACGCGCGAGGGATTCGCCCACGCGAACATCCTGCGCGCGATCGAGCGCGCGGGCTGCCTGTGAATCTCCGGTGATCGAGCGGCGGATCAGGCCGAGAGCGTCTGCACGTCGTAGCAGCGGCGTCCGGCGAACTCGAGCTGGCGGATCACGTGGATGGTGACGCCATCGATCTGCTCGAGATCGCGGAGGTCCTTCACGAAGACGTCGATCGCGGGATCGTCGGTCGAGGCGATCTCAGGGAAGGCGCGGCGGAAGAGCGAGCCGTTCTCATCGAGCCAGGTGCGTGCGCGGGCGAGCATGCGCAGGTCGTCGATCCGGCACACGAGGTGCAGGCGACCACCTTCGCCAGCGGCGAACTCGATGCGCTCGCAGCGCGGCGCAGCATGGTCGAGCCGCTGGAGCCCGTGCACGAAGGGAATCAACGACTCCGGCATGCCGCCCTCGACGATGCGGGCGACGGGCGCGGCTGCGGACGGACCGTGCACGGCCGAGGCCGCGTAGGACGAGAGGTAGGCGGGCGATTCAACGGGCGCAGCGGCTTGCGGAGCCGCGTACGGGGCGCGGGTCGCTCCCGCGGCGGCTGCGCTTGCGTCGCGAAGCACCGCGCTCGCTTCCGCGAGGATCTCGCGGCTGGCGGCTTCATCGCGGACGGGCGGCGTGCTGCGGACAGGCGGCGTGCGCACGGGCTCCGTGCCGCGTCCGCCGCGTGGCGGCAGGTCGGAGCGGAAGGGAATCGCCTCGGGCGCGGTGCGCATCGCGGGCGCCTTGCGCTCGACGCGCGGCGAGAAGCGGAGCGGTGCGTCGCTGAGCGCGTGGTCGATGGTCGCAGCGGGCGCGGCGGCCGGCTGCTGGCCGATCGAGGCAAGGATCTCGGTGACCTTCGCAACGCTCGGCGACGGATCATCGAAGGTGCCGCGGAACGAGCTCTCCGCGGGTCCGACGCGCTGCATTCCGCCGCGCACGGGAATCGTGGTGTGGAGCGATGCGCCCGCGGCATCGCCGATGCGGGCGGCGACGTTCGCAGTCTCCTGCGCATCGGCGCCGAGCACGGCCACCGAGACGGCAGGCTGCGCTCCGCCGAGTCGGGCGATCGACTCGTGCGCGCCCTTGACCAGCCGATAGGCGGCCACGATCGCAGGCTGGTCCGCGCCGGTCAGCACCACGATGTCGTCGGTTCCAGCGGGAATCTCCACCGGCTCGGGCTGCGCTGGCACGATCATCCACTGCGAGACGACCGGCGCGATGGCGCGGAGCGCCTCCTCATAGCGGGCCTGCGGACGGATCGAAGGACGGCGCGTTCCAGCGCGGAAGAGCTCGATCTGCACGCTGTCAGCCGAAAGCCGCACGAGGCAGACAGGGCCGTTCTCGCGCGCCTCGCGATCGGCGTACTGCGAGAGCCAGAGCCCATTCATCACCGGCAGGTTGCCGACGAGGACGAGCGTGCGGCGCGCAGCCAGCCAGCCTCCAGGCAGGCTCTCGAAAGGCGAGGCGACCGTCATGGACGTCCTCCTTCGCCGAGCGTCGAGGCCGTTTCGGTCGGCACGCCTTCGCGCGAGCCTGGCACGACGACGATGTTCGCGCCGACCGATTCATCGCGGAGGTTGTTGAACTCATCGAGCATCTCGTGCCCGTCGACGACCACGCGGTAGGCATGCGTGCCTGGTCCGAGCGGCACGACGGCCTCGAGGCGGCGGCGATCGGCGCTCTCCGCGAACGGCGTCGCGTGTGCGTCCCAGTTGTTGAACGGTCCGACCACCGAGGTGTTCCGCCGCGAGAACGGCAGCGTGAAGAGCACGGTGCCGTCGGGCTGGATGCGCGGTCCGAAGCCCCCGCCAAGCAGCGTGCCGTGGCGCGCACGCTCGTTCAGGGCGCGCAGGCGCGAGGCGACGTCGGCGGCGCGTCCGCCGTCCGGCTCGCGCGGCGGCTGCATGACCGCGGTGTGGATCTCGGCGGCGCGGGTGGCGTTGTTCGGCACCGTCGATGAAGGAGCGGGCGCCGGAGCGGGCATCTGCGCGGGCTGGATGACCGTCGGCGCGGCCATCGCGACGGCGGTCGGCGCGACCTGGAACGTCTCGATCGCGGCGCTCGATTCGAAGTTGTATTCATCGAGGACGCGCGTCACCGGCGCATGTCCGCGCAGCCACGTGGCCAGCGCCTCGAAGTCGGCCTCCGCGGCGGATCCCGGCGCGAACTCCGTGATCGACTGCCCGTAGCTCGCTGCGTCACGCAGCTCCTCATGCTCGCGGATCGCGATCGGGAGCAGCGCCTCGGGGCAGCGCCGCGAGAGCGCCTCGACGACGTCGCGAGAGAGCGCGCGGCGCTCGTTCACCAGCGTCGGGAGGAGCTTGAAGGGAATGTCGCGGCCAAAGCGCCCCACGATCGCCTCGATCGTCTGGATCTGCTTTTCCGCCCCCTTCAGGCTGAAGTAGCCGGTCTCTACGGGAATCAGCACGAGATCGGCGGTGCGCAGCGCGTTGAAGGTCAGGAGGCCGATCGTCGGCGGGCAATCGATCACGCACCAGTCGAAGCTGTCCTTCCAGCCGGCGAGGACGCGCGCGAGGCGACGGTCGCGGTCGAGCCGCGACGCGAGCGGACCGTTCGGCGCCTCGAGCAGCGAGAGCTGCACGCTCGAAGGCGCGAGGTGCAGGTTGCGCCCCACTTCCCACACGTACTCGTCGGCGCGCAGGCGCGACGGCTGGTCTGCGAGCATCGCATCGGTGATGGTGCGCTCGATGCGGTTGTCGGGGACGCCGAGACCCGCAGCGCAATGCGACTGCGGATCCATGTCCACGAGCAGCGTGCGCACACCATCACGCGCCATCACGGCGGCGAGATTGACCGCGGTCGTGGTCTTGCCACAGCCGCCCTTCTGGTTGACGATCGCTACGACGCGCATGGGCCGTGTTATCGGTGCGCGTTCACGATTTGCGAGAGTTTTTCAAGTCGCGCCGATGGCGGCGAGCGCCTCGAGGACGGCGGAGTCGGGCGCTCCGTCCTCGACCGTCACCCGGCCGATCGCCCGCGGAAGGACGAGTCGCATCCGCCCGCCCTCGACCTTCTTGTCGAACGCCATGCGGCGGAGGATCTCCTCGGCGGGAACGGGCGCGGGGAGCCGGGTCGGCAGCCCAATGCGCTCGATGAGCCCGACGATGCGATCGGCGTCGATCGAGGCGAGGAAACCGCAGGCGACCGCGCAGCGGCAGGCGGCGTGCATGCCGATCGCCACCGCCTCGCCGTGGAGGAGAAGCAGCGCGGGCACGGTCTCGACGGCATGCCCGAAGGTATGGCCGAGGTTGAGGTGCGCGCGTTCGCCGCGCTCGAACGGGTCGCGGGCGACGATGTCTGCCTTGACCGATGCGGACGACGGGATCAGCCGGTCGAGGGCGGCTGCATCGCCCGCCGCGAGGCGCTCGGCGTCGGCATCGAGGGTGCCGAAATGCGGTTCGCCCGCGATCACCGCGTGCTTGACGCACTCAGCGAGCCCAGCGCGGAGTTCGCGCGGGGGCAGCGACGCGAGGGAGTCGGCGTCGGCGACGGTGAGCTTCGGCTGCCAGAAGGCACCGGCGAGGTTCTTGCCGAGCCCCCCGCCTGGGAGAGAGAGGTTGATGCCCGTCTTGCCGCCGATCGAGGCGTCGACCATGGCGAGGAGCGTCGTCGGGACCTGGACGAGGTCGATTCCGCGCATGTAGGTGGCGGCCGCGAAGCCCGCGAGGTCGCCGACCAGACCGCCGCCGAGGGCGACGAGGAGCCCGCGCCGGTCGAGGCGATTGGACAGCGCGGCATGCCAGATGGCGTCGACGGTGGCAAGGCTCTTGGTCGCCTCGGTCGCATCGAGGTGGTAGGCGCCCACGTGCGCGTGCGCGGCCGCGAGCGACGCCGCTGCGCGCGCGCCGAACGGCGTGATCCGGCGGTCGACGACGAGCAGCACGCGTCGATCTGCGACGGAGATGCCCGAGGCGGCGAGGACCTCGCCGAGCCGGGCGATCGCTCCCCGCTCGACCACGAGGCTTGTCGGCGCATTCGGCACTTCGATGGCGATGCGGGTGGATGCAGTCATGGGCGCTCCTCCACTGCGCGGCGAAGGGCCGCGAGTGCTTCCTGGGGTGGATGGACTGCCGGCGCTGCGGACGCTCGTGCGCCCGTCGCCGCTCGCCGACGCTCCCGTCCCGCTGCAGCCCGCGCACGGACCTTGAGGATCGTGTGCGCGATGGCCATCACGATGACGATGGCGAGGAGTGGCTTGAGATGCGGGGGCATGGTTGGGCGGGCCACAGAACCGAGCGCAGCATAGTGGAGCCCCGCGCAGGGTCGCTACAGCCCTTGCGCCCAGTGGTTGAGCAGGAAGGCGACATCCTGCGAGCCGACAACGCCATCGCGGTTCAGGTCGCCGAGGGCGTTGCCGTCCGAGCCCCAGTTCCCAAGCAGGATGGCGAGGTCCTGCGGTCCGACCGTGCCGTCCAGGTTGAGGTCGCCGAAGCGGAAGGAGAGGCAATCGGCGATCTCATCCAGATTCGAATCGAGCATGAGCGGTCCGCAGGCGCAGTCGGTGGGCGATGCGATGTCCACGCTGCACTCGTCGGGGAAGGCGCCGATCGTCCAACCGCCCGAGACCAGCGCGCGCGCGCGGCCTGCGACGATGGAGCTGGTCGATTGTCCGTAGGCGTTGTCGCCCCAGACCACCACGCTTCCGAGATCGTTGATGACGGCGGTGTGCGCGAATCCAGCGGCGATGTCGAGGACGCGGCGCATCCCCGCGGGAATGTCGCACTGCCCGGTGATGTTCCAGCCCCAGCAGGCGATCGTCCCATCGGGGCGAAGCGCGACGCTGTGGTGCCCGCCCGCGGAGACCTTGAATGCGGTGCGGACGCTCGCGGGCGTCGAGCATTGACCGAACTGGTCGCTGCCCCAGGTCTGCACGCGGGCGGTCGAGTCGATCGCCATCGAGTGCCGCTCGCCCGCGGAGACCATCGTCGCCGACTCGAGCAGCGGAGGCGGATCGCATTGCCCGAAGCCGTTCCAGCCCCAGCAAGCGACGGAACCCCCGGGCAGGATCGCGATCGAGTGGTACCCGCCGCAGGCGAGCGCGGTCGCGCCCTCGAGCTCGAACGGCGCGTTCAGCTGCCCTTGCGAGTTGTTGCCCCAGCAGACGAACCGCCCCTTGGTGTCGACGGCCACGCTGTGCGCGACGCCCGCGCCGACGAGTCGCGCGGGCAGCATGTTCCACGGCGGCGTCGACTGACCGTACTGGTTCGAGCCGATGCAGCGGACGCGGCCAGTGGCGTCCAGAAGCACTTCGTGCTGGGTCCCGATCGCAGCCATCTGGATCGGCCCGATGTCGTCGCTCGTGTTGCACTGCCCGAGTTCGTTGCGACCCCACGCGAAGAACGAGCCGTCCGCGAGGAGCGCCACGCTGTGCTGCGAGCCTCCGTCGATCGCGACGGCGAGCGCGGGCAGCGACGGCGAGATCGCCTGGCCGAACCCATTCGAGCCCCAGCACATCACCGTGCCATCCGCGAGTCGCGCCATCGTGTGCTCGCCGCCGGCGGCAATGTCGACGAACTGCCCATGGCCGATCGGCGGCGAGCATTGCGCCGCCCCACACTCGCCCCAGAAGACCACGCGATCGTCCGCGGTGAGTGCGACGGAGTGCCAGTCGCCGCAGGCGATGTCGGTTGCGTCGTCGATGCCCGTCGGGACCGTGGATTCGCCGTCGAGGTTGCTGCCCCAGGCGACGACGGTCCCGTCCGCGCGTCGCGCGAGCGAGTGGAAGGCGCGCGCGGCGACCTGCACGACCTGCGTGAGCCCGGGCGGTGGCGTGCTCTGCCCGAGGTTGTCTGATCCGAAGCAGCGCACGGTGCCGTCGGTGCGGGCGACGACGTTGTGGCGGAAGCCCGCGGCAAGATGCGCGACAGCGCCGATCGAGGGCGGAATCGTGGTCTGGGCGAATGAGTTTTCGCCCCACGCCCTCAACTGTCCGTTCGCGAGCAGCGCGATCGTGTGTCGACCGCCCGCAGCGACCTTGACCGCTGGTCCGAGCGCCCACGGAACCAGGCACTGTCCGTACGTGCTGTCGCCCCAGCAGGCGACGGTGCCGTCGGGAAGGAGCGCCGCCATGTGGTTGTCGCCTGCGGAGATCGCGGTGACGTGCGAAAGCCGCTCCGCGTTGGCGTGCCCTGTGAGTCCCCAGGTCACCAGCGTGTCCGTGGCATGCGCAGCGGCGGTGAGCGGAAGCGAAGCAAGCAAAACGCTTGCTGCGAGGACTTGGATCCTGCGATCTGCCATGCTTGGGTCAAGTATCGACGCGAGCGCGCGGCAGTCAAGGCAAATCGAACGGAGATCCGACGTCGCGGGGCCTTCGCTCGCTCCCGCGGCATCGCCTCGAAGTGGCTCCTCGGCGATGCAGGGGTGAGAAACGACAATGCCCTCGGCAGAGCCGAGGGCGCGTCGTTGAGTGACCCCCTCGCCGCGCGAACGCGCGGCGTAGAACCACGGGATTCGCGGTCGAGCGGCTTCGCCGCTCGACCTCAAGAAGCCAGTGCTGGAGCGCTCGCGACTGGGCGCGCGGGCGACCGCTCCGCGGCCGCGTGCGCGCCTTCGCTCGCTCCCGCGGCATCGCCTCGAAGTGGCTCCTCCGCGATGCTGGGGTGAGAAACGACAGCGCCCTCGGCAGAGCCGAGGGCGCGTCGTTGAGTGACCCCAAGGGGATTCGAACCCCTGTTCTATCCGTGAGAGGGATATGTCCTGAACCAGGCTAGACGATGGGGCCAAGCCGGCTTGATTGTCCGAGGGCTCTCACACCGTTCGGACGCCGAAGCGCCAAGTATAGCAAACGCCCTGAACATGTCCATGCATCCGCGAAAGCGCCGATATCCGCGGGCTCTCGCCCACTCGGCGCCAGAGTGCCGCGACCACGGAAGTCTGCATCGCCGTCCGCGCGACCGGGATTCGCGGTCGCGCATCGAGGGAGACCTCGATGCGCGACCTCTAGAATCACTCTGGCGCGCGAGCGGGCGACGAGAGAGGCGTGCTCGGCCGCGCAGCGGACGACCACGCCGAACGAGGACCCCCGCGTCCGCGCGACCGGGATTCGCGGTCGCGCGTCGAGGGAGACCTCGATGCGCGACCTCTAGAATCACTCTGGCGCGCGAGCGGGCGACGAG